>NZ_JALAGY010000034.1 GCF_022712195.1 Corynebacterium sp.
CCCCCGAGCAGCCGGCCCCCACCCCCTACCGGGGCTCAGGCAAGGCCGACCGCACCGGCACCCGAAGCCTGTTCGGCCGGCAGATCCGCTACGACCTCTCAGCAGGATTCCCCCTGATCACCACAAACAAGGTCCACCCCGCGTCCCTCGAGTCCCTTGTCGGTGAACTCCTCCGGACCGGCGACGAGAATTCCGTGGAGGGCTACGATCCACACCCGGGCATCAAGCCCCCGGTGGCGGTCTGAGGGAGAATAGACACCATGACCGACAGCACCACCCCAGCCCTGACCCGCGACGACCTGCACGCCGCCGGACTGCCCGACAACGTGGAGATCGCCATGATCTGGGCGCAGACCACCGACGGTGTCATCGGCGACGGCGCCGACATGCCCTGGTACCTGCCCGAGGACCTCGAGCACTTCAAGAACTCCACCGTGGGCGCACCCGTGGTGATGGGCCGGATCTCCTGGGAGGCACTTGACCCCCACTTCCGTCCCCTCCCCGGCCGCGACAACGTGGTGATCACCCGGAAACCCAACTACGACGCCCCCGGCGGCACAGTGTGCGCCTCAGTGCCGGAGGCCGTGGCCGCAGCGCACCGCATCGCCGCCGGGGAAGGCACCACAGTGCCGACGGTGTGGATCCTCGGCGGCGGCGAGATCTACCGGCAGTGTCTCCCCGTCGCCGACCGGGTCGTCGTCACCGAGATCGCCTGCGGCGCCCCTGAACGATTCACCGTCGTCGCACCGGACATGCGCGCGACCCTGCAGGACGGTTCCTTCACCGTGGAGGACGGCCCCTGGCTGGAGTCCGCCAAAGGCACCGCCCTGACCGGTGAGGATCCCCTGCATTTCCGCATCTGCGAGTACACGTCCACCTCGAACCAGACCAAGTCCTAGGAGTCCTTCTTTTGTCTGTCACCCTCTACACCACCACCTGGTGCCCCTTCTGCCAGCGTCTCACCGCTGACCTCGACGCCACCGGCACCCCCTACGAGCGCATCGACGTCGAGGAGAACCCCGACGCCGGCGAGTGGGTGAAGTCCGTCAACGACGGCAACCGGGTGGTCCCGACGGTCCGCTACTCGGACGGCACCCATGCGACGAACCCGCCCGCCGACGACGTGCGGGCGAAGCTGGAGGAACTGGGATAACCCCTCCACATTTGCACATAAATACTGAAGCACTTGTGCGCTGACTGCCCCACGTCAGCGTCCGGACTGCCTCAGCACCCACCCCCGTCAGTCTCCTGTGTCGACGCATGTCAGGACGACCGGCGGGGGTGCATTGCGTTCAGCTCCCTGCACAGGCCCCGTTCCGCCTTGAAATGGTTTCCCCGGGTTCTGTAACTTGACAGCCATCCACAGCGAGTCTGTGATCATTGTCACTCACAAGAAAGGGAGCCGATGTCGACACCCGACCTGCGGCACACACCGTCCCCCGAGGAATTCCTGGAGGCCCAGAAGAGCCCCGAGTTCCAGGAACTCCGGAAGAAGCAGCGGGGATTCGCCTTCCCCGTGACGATCTGCGCCCTGCTCTGGTTCGCGGCCTACGTCGTTCTCGCCATGTTCGCCCCTGACCTGTTCGCCGGGAAGGTCCTCGGCAACATCAACGTCGGGGTCGTCCTGGGACTGCTCCAGTTCGTGACCACCTTCGCCATCACCTACGCCTACGTGAAGTTCGCCGACCGCGAGATCGAGCCGCGCACCTCCGCGCTGCGCGACCGCCTCGAGCGCACCGGTGAGTTCGCCCAGACCGGGTCCGCACGGGCCTGAGGCCCGGCGGAACAGAAGACTCTGACGACTCTGAACTGAGAGAAGACATGCAGACACACCTCCTCGCCCAGTCTGACGCGGGCAACCCCATCCTCAACATCGCCATCTTCGTGGGCTTCATCGTGATCACGATGTACATCGTGACCCGGGCCAGCAAGTCCCAGCAGAAGGACTCCGCCAAGGACTTCTACACCGGTGGCGCCAGCTTCTCCGGCACCCAGAACGGCCTCGCCATCGCCGGTGACTACCTCTCGGCGGCGTCCTTCCTGGGCATCGTCGGCGCGATCGCCCTGAACGGCTACGACGGATTCCTCTACTCCATCGGCTTCTTCGTCGCCTGGGTGGTCGCCATGCTGCTCGTCGCCGAGCCGCTGCGTAACACCGGTAAGTTCACCATGGCGGACGTGCTGTCCTTCCGCCTGAAGCAGCGCCCCGTGCGCCTCGCGGCATCGTTCGCGACGCTCTTCGTGTCGCTGTTCTACCTGATCGCGCAGATGGCCGGTGCCGGCTCCCTGGTGTCCGTGCTCCTGGACATCCACGAGAAGCCTGCCCAGGCCGCCGTGGTCGCGGTGGTCGGTGTCGTGATGATCGCCTACGTGCTCATCGGCGGCATGAAGGGCACCACCTACGTCCAGATGATCAAGGCCGTGCTGCTGTGTGCCGGTGTGTTCATCATGGCCGTGATCATCATGGTGATGGTCAAGGGCAACTTCTCCGAGCTGCTGCAGATGGCGATGGACAAGCACGCCGAAGCCGGTGCCGAGAACCCCGAGGCGATCCTCACCCCGGGCCTGCAGTACGGCGGTTCCCTCATGGGCCAGCTCGACTTCATCTCCCTGGCCATGGCACTCTGCCTCGGTGTCGCCGGCCTGCCGCACGTGCTGATGCGCTTCTACACGGTGCCCACCGCCCGTGAGGCCCGCAAGTCCGTGACCTGGGCCATCGTGCTGATCGGCGGCTTCTACCTGCTGACCCTGATCCTGGGCTACGCCGCCGCCGCCTACGTCGGCGTCGACCGGATCCAGGGAGCACCGGGTGGCGCCAACGCCGCCGCACCGCTGCTGGCACTGGAGCTCGGCGGGTCGATCTTCATGGCGTTGATCTCCGCGGTCGCCTTCGCCACCGTCCTCGCCGTGGTCGCCGGCCTGGCCATCACTGCCTCGGCCTCCGTCGCCCACGACTTCTACGACGCGGTCATCCGCGGCGGCAAAGCCACCGAAGCGGAACAGGTCCGGGTCTCCAAGATCACCGTGGTCGTCATCGGCGTCGCCTCGATCATCCTGGGCATCCTCGCGATGGACCAGAACGTGGCCTTCCTGGTCTCCCTGGCCTTCTGCATCGCCGCCTCGGCGAACCTGCCGACCATCCTGTACTCCCTGTACTGGAAGCGGTTCAACACCACCGGTGCCGTCGCCTCGATCTACGTCGGCCTCATCTCCTCCCTGGTCGTCCTGTTCTTCTCGAACTCCGTCTCCGGTACCGAGAAGGCCATGTTCGCCAACTCCGACTGGTCGCTGATCGACCTGACCAACCCCGCGATCATCTCCATCCCGCTGGGCTTCCTCGCCGGCATCGTCGGCACCTACCTCGGCAAGCCGGACAACAAGGACGCGCTCCAGGCCGAGATGGAGGTCCGCTCCCTCACCGGCGTCGGCGTCGAGGCACCGGTCGACCACTAGACACCAGCGACTCCCCCACCACGGCCACCACCACCCACCACGGCCACCACACCACGGACGTCCCCTCCACCTCACCACGGCGGAGGGGACGTCCGCGTTGTCGTCCCCCGCGAACCGTCACCGGTACGCTCAGCACCATGACTGACGCCCTCGTCTCCTTCGCCTGGATCGCCGGTGCCGGCCTCGTGGCACCGGTCCTGGCGTTCCTCACCGGCAAACGCATCCCCGCCGTGGTCTTCCTGCTCATCCTCGGCCTGGTCATCGGCCCCTTCGGCGTCGGACTCGCCGGAGACGGTGAAGCCGTCGACCTGCTGCGCGAACTCGGACTCGGGCTCCTCTTCCTCCTCGCCGGCATGGAGATCAACCCGGCGATGCTGAAATCCCGCCAGGGCGGCCACGCACTCGTCACCTGGGGCCTCTGCCTCGTGCTCAGCTTCGGCGGGGCGATGCTGCTGACCTCCGGGGACGCCGGGGTGTCCGTCGTCCTGGGAATCGCGCTCACCTCCACCGCACTGGGCACGCTCATGCCGATCCTGAAGCAGAACAGGCTCGGCGGGACCCCGGTCGGCGACAGCGTGATGATCCACGGGGCCGTCGGCGAGCTGGCCCCGGTGGTCGCCATGGCCGTGCTGCTGTCGGCACGCACCACCTGGGCCAGCGCCGCGGTGCTGGCAGCGTTCTTCGCCATCGCCCTCGTCGTCGCCCTCGTCCCCCGGACGGTGCGGACACTCACCCCCTGGATCGGGTGGGCGATCCGGGACGGCGCCGGCTCCACGAACCAGACAGTGATCAGGTCGGTGGTCCTCATGCTCGCCGTACTCATGGCCGTCGCCGCCGTCTTCGACCTCGACGTGGTGCTGGGCGCGTTCGCCACCGGCATCATCCTGCACCAGATCGTCCCGGAGACCTACAGGCCCGGGCTGGAGGAGCAGCTGGAGACCGTCGGCTACGGCGTCTTCATCCCCGTGTTCTTCGTGACCTCCGGTATGGCGATCGACACCGGGGTGATCACCGACCGTCCGTGGTTCGTCCTGGGCGTGGTCCCCGTCATCCTGCTCACCAGGGGCATGCCGATCTTCCTGCGGGAAATGTGGACCCGCACCGGGTCCGGCCTCAGGGGCTGGCGGGAGAAGCTCGAGATGTCGCTCTACTCCGCCACCGGACTGCCGATCATCGTCGCCGTCACCGGTGTCGCCACGTCGTCCGGCATCATGGGCCAGGAGGAGGCCTCGCTCCTCGTCGCCGGCGGGGCGCTGACCGTCCTCATCTTCCCCCTGCTCGCGCCGGTGGTCGGACCGTCCCGGCAGGGAACAGGCGTGCCCTCCCCCGGTACCGCCTGACACAGGGCACCACGTTCCCCGTCACCGCCACCGACGCGCTACACTGTTGCGGTGCGCCCCAGTAGCTCAGGGGATAGAGCACCGCTCTCCTAAAGCGGGTGTCGCAGGTTCGAATCCTGCCTGGGGCACGAAAGAACGACACGGGGACCGGCCAGGACATCACGTCACGGCCGGTCCCCGTGTCGTCGCCCGGGGCGCTCTGCGAGACTATCCCTGGCACAAGGCGACGCGTGCGCACCAGGGAACCGCATCAGGGACAACGTGGACAGGCTCGCCGGCCTGCAGATTCATCTCCTCACCCCGGGCGTGGGGCGCGACGATCTCCACAAGGGACTCCGCAATCCGTGTCACCAGGTCCATGCGGCACATGTTTCTCCACGCTACCCGTCCTCCACGACGCTTTCCTCCGGACGGGGCGTTCAGGGATGACGCATCTGTCGTTTTTGAACCAGATGGTTTAATATTGGACCATGTCGACTAAAAATGAGCCAGGTGGACAATCCTTCATCGAACGGGCCCGACGCTCCCAGATCCTCGCGGCCACCGCCGCCGTGGTCGCCAACGAGGGATACGCCAAAGCCTCCCTTGCCCGCATCGCGAAGGAGGCCGGTGTGAGCAAGGGCGTGGTGACCTACCACTTCACGAACAAGGACGAGATCCTCGAACAGATGGTGACCGACTACTTCACCAGAGGCTGGGAGTACATGGAACCCCGCATCTACGCCGAACCCACCGCCGTCGGCCAGGTCAACGCGTGGATCAGCGCCCAACTCGAGTTCTTCACCACCCACCCCACGGAGTTCTTCGCGATGGTGTCGGTCATGTCCAACCACCGCAACGACGACGGGTCATCTCGCTACGACGCAGACACCCGGGAGGCGGTCGACGGCCTCGCCGAGATCCTGGACAGCGGACAGCGGGAAGGACAGCTCCGCGACTTCGACACCGTCAGCGTCGCCGACATCATCCTGCGCAGCATCGACGGGGTGATCAGCTCATGGGCCCACAACCCGGGGATGGACATGACGAAGGAGATCGACGTCCTCAAGGACTTCATCAGCCACGCGATCAGGAAGGCACCGTCATGACCACGACCACCCTGAACCGACCTGCCCATCCCGTCGCCCGGCGGGCCGTCGGGTGGTGGATGCTCCAGTCCACCGCCGTGGCGCTGCCGGTGTTCGCCGGACTTGCCGCCCTCGGGTGGTTCGTCGAGGCGACCCGCCCCTACCTCACCGTCGCAGCCGTCCTCGCCACACTGTTCTGGCTCGTCGGCCTTCTTGTCGAACCGTTCTGGCGTTTCCGCGTGCACCGGTGGGAGACCACGACCACCGCCGTCTACGCCCGAACCGGGTGGCTTGTCCGTGAATGGCGTGCCGCTCCCCTGTCCCGGATCCAGACGGTCGACGCCACCCAGGGGCCGCTGGAGCAGCTGCTCGGCCTGTCGACCCTGAAAGTGACCACCGCATCCTCCACCGGTGCGGTGGAGATCAGCGGACTCTCCAAGGAGACCGCCGACCGGGTGGCACAGGAACTCGCCGAGATCGCGGAGCTGACTCCGGGGGACGCGACATGAGCCCCCGCCACTGGAGCCGGCTGAGCATACGGGTGATCTGGGTCGACCTCGCACTCACCGTACTGTCACTCGTCCCCGCCCTGGTCGCCCTCGGACTGACCGCCGCCGACCTCACAGGCAGTACGGTCTGGCCGCTCGTCGGCATCGCGGTCGTGGGTGTCGTCGGCTCGGTCGGGGACGCCGTCCGATGGCTCTTCACGCGGTACCGCGTCACCGACACCCACATCGAGCTGCGCACCGGCGTGGTCGTCAGGCAGCACCGTTCCCTGCGTCGCGAGCGTGTGCGCAGTGTGGACATCGAGGCCAGACTGCGCCACCGCCTGGCGCGACTGCGCACGGTCGAGGTCGGCGCCGGCCAACAGGCCGCAGCAGGTGAATCCGCGCTGACGTTGGACGCCCTGTCACACGCCGACGCCCTGGCCCTGCGCAGAGTGCTGCTCGGCGCCGATTCCACCCCCGACACCGGAGAGTCGTCCCCGCTCCACGTCTTCGCCACCCTGAACCCCCGGTGGGTCATCTACAACATGTTCAACATGTGGGCGTATCTTCTGGCGTTCGGGCTGATCGCCGGCGCCTGGGGAGTGCTGTCGACGGTCGGTGTGGATCCCGTCGCAGTGGCCGGTGGCCTGTTCGACTGGGAGTCTCTCGGCTGGTTCGGCACCGTCGTGGCCGGTGTCGCGGCTGTGACGCTCCTCGGGTGGATCGGACTCACCGTCAACTTCTTCGCCGAGTACTGGAACTTCGAGCTGACCCGTGTGCCCGGGCCGGACGGCACCCAGCTGCGGACCACCCAGGGGCTCTTCACCACCCGTGAGGTCAACAGGGCGGACAGTCGCCTCCGCGGCGTCCAGCTCACAGAACCACTGTTCTGGAGGTGGCTGGGGGTCACCGACACCCACGTCATCACCACCGGACTCGACGTGAACTCCATGTCAGATCCGTCGTCCATTCTGCCGAGGGTCCACCGCGACGACGCGCGCCGGACCGCAGCCGCCGTCCTCGGTGAGGACGCCTCCCTGTTCGACGTCGATCTGCAGCGCCACCCCCGTCGTGCCCTCGCCCGCCGGCTGTGGTGGGCGACGGTGCTCAGCCTCGCCGTCACCGTCGTTCTGGCGGCGTCCGCGGCCGCCGGGGTCACCGGCCCGGAATGGATGCTCGGGATCCTCGCGGTGTGGCCGGCGGCGATCGCCGGCGCCGTTCTCGCCTACCGCACACTGGGTCACGCCGTGGTCGGGCCCTACATCATCGTCCGGGTCGGACTGTTCAACCGCGCGACCTACGTCCTGCGTCGGGACGCGGTGAGCACCGTCGCCGTGCGTGAGTCACTCCTGCAACGCAGACTGGGACTTCGCACGGTCTCCGTCATGACGTCAGCGGGGCACGGGGCCTACGACATCCCCGACGTGGACGTCCGCGCGTCCGCGGCGTTGGCGCAGTCCTCGGCGCCCGGCCTCCTCGACGGGTTCACCACCGGAAGCCCCCGTCCACGACCGGCCAGGTCTGCCCCTCCCCGGCGCATCCCGGCACCGGACCTGGCCCGCGGGGTGATGCTCCTGCTGATCGCCATGGCCTACGCCACGGTGTACGTCGGGTCCGGGTTCGGGACCGTCAACTCCAGACAGCCCTGGTGGGACGGTGCCGCAACGGTGGCCTCCGTCCTGTTCCTGGACAACCGTGCCTTCCCCGTGTTCGCGATCCTGTTCGGGTACGGCATCGCCTGGACGGTACGACGCCAGCGGGAGCGCGACGTGGACGTGCTCGACACGGTGTTCCGACTGCGCCGTCGTGCCTGGGCTCTCCTGGCGATCGGCGTCGTCCACGCGGCACTGGTGTTCCCCGGCGAGATTCTCATGGCCTACGGACTGGCTCTGCTCATGACCGGGTGGCTGCTGTTCCGCTCCCGGACGACACTGACCCGGGCCGCTGTCGTCACCGGCGCCTTCTCCCTGGTCACGGTGACCGCGGGCATGGTGGCCGGCGCCCACGGACGCCACGGCGGGCAGCCGCCCCCGGGTGTCCCGGGGTACGCCACCGCCACTGACTGGGCCGAGCGCGTCATCGGTGTCCCCCTCTCCCCCGTCTACCTCGCGGTCGCCTATCCTCTGCTGCTTCTGGTGATCCTGGGTTACATCGCCGGACAGGCCCGTCTTCTCGAGATGCCTGAACGGTACCGGCCCGTACTGGGCAGGTTGGCCGTCGGTGGATTGACGGCGTCGGTGCTCGGAGCTGTCCCCGCTGCCATGGTGACGGTCGGCGTCCTGGAGACCGGATGGGTCACCGAAGGCGTGCTGATGTCTCTGCAGGTGCTCACCGGCGTCGCCGGCGGTGTCGGCTACGTGGCACTCTTCGCCCTCGTCGGCGGGAACATCCTCGGGAGACGACGCGGCGCCGCTGCGGTCACGGCCGTCGGAAAGCGCTCCCTCAGCTTCTACCTGCTCAACTCGGTGATCGTCGCCGTCGTACTGCACCCCGACCTGATCGGCGTGCGGACCGGCACGCTCGGGGCGTTGCTGGTGGCGACGGCGGCCTGGCTGGTGTCGCTCACTGCCGCAGTCCTGCTGGAGCAGCGCGGAAAACCGGGCCCGGCGGAGAAGCTGATGGCCACGCTCATTCGCTGACCCGGCGGTGGGCGGGCCACCAGACCCGGTCGCCGAGGAGTCGGGTCAGGGCCGGCACCAGGAACGACCGGACCAGGAAGGTGTCGATCAGCACCCCCAAGGAGATGATCACCGCGAGCTGCACAAGGAACTGGATCGGGATGACCAGCAGCGCCGCGAAGGTGGCCGCCAGCACGATGCCGGCACTGGTGATCACCCCGCCCGTGCCGACCAGCCCGCGGCGCACCCCGTCGGCGGTCCCGTGCACCATGGACTCCTCCCGCACCCGGGTCATCAGGAAGATGTTGTAGTCGATCGCCAGGGCCACCAGGAACACGAACGCGTACAGCGGCACCGAGGGGTCCGAGCCGCCGGAGCCGGCGAGCGCGAAGATCGCCGCACCGACGCCCAGTGCCGTGCCGAAGCTGAGCACCGTGGTCGCCAGCAGGACCAGCGGTGCGACCACCGCGCGCAGCAGCAGGGCGAGCATCACCGTGATCACCAGCAGCACCACGGGGATGATCACGCCCCGGTCGGCGACGGATGTCTCCTTGGTGTCCAATTCGGTGGCGGTCGTCCCCCCGACGAGTGCCCCGAGCTCCCCGGTGGTGTCGCGGATCTCGCGGACGGTGTCCTCCGCCGCATCGGAGTACGGCGAGTCCGCGAGGGTGACCTCCAGCAACGCCTGGCCGTCCACCACCGACGGGCCGCGTCCTGCGCCGTCGGCGACCGACTGGACACCGTCCAGGTCGGTGACCACCGTGTCGACGGTCTCCCGGTTCCCCTCCGGGACGAGGACGTAGGCCGGCGCACCCGCGCCGGCCGGGAAGTGGCGGTCGAGGGTGGCCTGCCCGTCGCGGGCGTCGCTCTGCCCGATCACGTAGTCGCTGGTGGGGACGCCGTCGGCGTTGAGGGTGACGAGCCCCGCACAGCCGGCGAGGAGGAGCAGCGTCACCCCGGCGGCGATGCGTCGGGGAGCGCGTCCGACCAGGTCGGCGACACGTTCCCAGATCCCGCCGGACGCCGGCCCCGCGGCACCGTCCACTGCGGCAGGACGGGGGACGCGCGGCCAGAACACCCTCCTGCCCAGCAGCGCCAGCACGGCGGGGAGGAAGGTGAGCGAGGTGAGGAACGCCGCGGCGACGCCCACCGCGGCCACCGGCCCCAGTCCGGCGTTCGACGCCAGGTCCGACAGGAGCAGACACAGCAGACCGGCGATCACCGTCGCCGCCGAAGCCAGGACGGGTTGCCAGGTGCCCCGCAGGGCCGCCACCGTCGCCGTCCAGGGGTCGTCGTGCCGGCCGAGTTCCTCCCGGAAGCGCGCGGTGTAGAGCAGGCCGTAGTCCGTGGCCGCCCCGATGACCAGGATGAACAGGATTCCCTGGATCTGCCCGTTGATCATCACCGCCCCGGAACCCGCCAACGCCACGTTGACCAGTACCGCGGCACACAGCGCGATCATCGAGCTCAGCAGCACGATCAGCGGGAGGAAGGGCGAACGGTACACCAGCACCAGGATCACCAGCACCGCGGCGACCGCCACCAGCAGGAGCAGCCCGTCGATGCCGGCGAACGCCTCCGACAGGTCCGCACTGAAGCCGGCGGGGCCGGTGACCTGCGCCTGCAGGCCGTCCGGAAGCGCCGACCCGATCTCGTCCCGGAGTGCGTCGACGGCGTCCGCCGGTGCGGCCGACCCGGCGGGGACGACGATCACCTGCACAGCCTCACCGTCCTGTGACGGCAGCGGCGGGCTCACCTCCGTGCCGGATGTGCCGGTGGCGCGGTCCACGGCGGCCGAGAGTTTCCCGGGCAGGTCACCCAGCGCAGCGGGGTCCACCGTCCGGCCGGCCCCGTCCTGCGCGGTGACGACGACGATCGCCGGGGCCGAGCCGGAGTCCTGGAAGTCCCCCAGCCTCTCGTTGACCTTCGTGGACTCAGCGGACTCCGGGAGGAACGAGGACTGGTCGTTGGTGGCCACCTCGCTGATCTCGCCGAACTTCGGCCCGCCCACGGCGGCGACCCCCAGCCACAGCAGGACGAGCACGACGGGGAGCACCCGCCGCACGGCGGACCGGGAACGGGTGGGCGGGGCGTCCGGCATGGTGCGCTCTCTTCGGTCGACGGCTCGGATCCCCCAAGGATGCCAGAACTCTCCCGTCATAATTCGGCGCCCGAAAGCGCCCCGACGGCGGGGTCAGGAACCGGTGTGCGCCCTCAGCAACGCCTCGAAGCCGCCGAACTCGCCGGCGCCACCGGTGTCACCGGTGTCACGCTCGTCATCGTCCGTGACAGCACCGGTCCCCGTCCCCAGCTCGGCGGCAAGTTCCGCCCCGGCGCGGGCGACGCGGGCCTGCAGGTCCCCGGATTCACCGGTGCCCCCGTACTCCCCGGTGGCCACGAACACCCCGGTCGGCAGGACGGTGGCCTGCAGGAAGGACAGCAAAGGCCGCATGGCGTAGTCGAGCACCATGGAGTGGCGCAGGGTGCCGGCGGTGGCGACCAGCGTCACCGGGGTGCCGCGCAGCGCATGCTTGTCGAGCGTGTCGAAGAACATCTTGAACAGGCCCGCGTAGCTCCCCTGGAACACCGGCGTCGCGGCGACCAGTGCATCGGCACGGCCGACCAGCAGCCGGGCGTCCTCAAGGCCGGGTGTGGGGATCATGGTGGTCATGAACGTGGCCAGGTCGCCGGCCAACGCCCGCAGGTCCAGCACACTGACCTCCAGCGACTGCCCGGCGGCCGCAGCCTCACGCTCCGCGGCGTAGGCGACCCGGGTGGCGATGTCACGGGTGCTCGACGGGTTGCTCAGGCCCGCGTTGACGACGACGAGCTGTCGGGTACCGCCTGTACTCCTGGTGCTCCTGGTAGTCACTGCCGGCTCCTTTCCTTTGCGGGTTCAACGTCGTGGAAGGGGTCGTCCATTCCCGCCGCCACGAGGGACGTGTGGGTCGGCGGCCCGCTGGGCACGTGGGCGGGGCGACGGGCCTCCATCTCGCGCCGCAGCACCGGCACCACCTCGGTGCCCAGGATCTCGATCTGCTCGAGCACCACCTCGCGGGGCAGCCCGGCGTGGTCGACGAGGAACATCTGGCGCTGGTAGTCGCCGACGGCGTCCGCGTAGCCCAGGTAGCGTTCGATGACCTGGTCCACGGTACCGACGGTCAGCGGTGTCATCCGGGTGAAGTCCTCCATGCTCGGTCCGTGGCCGTAGACGGGGGCGTTGTCGAAGTAGGGGCGGAAGAAGTCCTTGGCCTTCCGCTCGGTCTCGCCGATGAACACCTGTCCGCCGAGCCCCACGATCGCCTGGTCGGCGGCTCCGTGCCCGTAGTGCTCGAAGCGCTGCCGGTAGGAGTTCACCATGGAGGCGGTGTGCTCGATGTTCCAGAAGATGTGGTTGTGGAAGAAGCCGTCGCCGTAGTACGCGGCCTGTTCGGCGATCTCCGGGGAGCGGATCGAACCGTGCCACACGAACGGCGGGGTGTCGTCCAGCGGGCGCGGCATGGAGGTGAAGTTCTGCAGCGGGGTGCGGAACTCGCCCTTCCAGGAGACGTCGCGCTTCCGCCACAGTGTGCGCAGCAGGTGGTAGTTCTCCACGGCCAGCGGGATGCCCTTGCGGATGTCCTTGCCGAACCAGGGGTACACCGGGCCGGTGTTGCCGCGGCCCATCATCAGGTCCATCCGTCCGCCGGTGAGGTGCTGGGCGTAGGCGTAGTCCTCGGCCAGGCGTACCGGGTCGTTGGTGGTGATCAGCGTGGTGGCGGTGGAGAAGCGGAGCTTCTCGGTCTGTGCCGCCAGGTGGGCCATGAGGATCGGCGGGTTGGCGGGGGCGATGAAGGGAGGGTTGTGGTGTTCGCCGGTGGCGAAGACGTCCAGTCCGACCTCCTCGGCCTTCCTGGCGTACTCCACCGTCGCCGAGATCCGCTCGTGCTCGTCGGGGACCTGTCCGGTCGTGGGGTCTGGGGTGAGGTCACCGATGGTGAAGATTCCGAAGTCCATGACCCCATGATCCACCCGAAGTAGATGACATGTCAACTACTTTCTCCGTTGCCACGCCGCCACCACCCGGTGCACGACCTCGATCACCGCCGCACCCACGGCACCGACGACCAGACCGAGCACCATCAACCGGGAGTCCCCCGGCTCCAGCAGCACCAGTTCACGCAGGAAGGGCACCGTGAACAACAGCACGTAACCGGCCACGCACCCGGCCAGCAGCAGGATCTTCCACCACACCAGTGGACGGGCCACGATCCCCAGCACCCAGAGCCCCATCACGATCAACGCCAGCAGCACCGCTGTACCGGCCCGGGCCCGCTCGATCTCGGGGGCGTCGCCCCCGGGGTACACCACCAGCCACATCGCCACCGCGAAGCCGCCGATGAGCACACCGGACGGCACCGCCAACGACAGCACCCGACGCAGGAAGCCGTCACGCGGACGCTCGTTGTTCGGCGCCAACGCCAGGATGAAGGCCGGGATGCCGATGGTGAACCAGCCGGTGATGGTCACGTGGATCGGCTGGAACGGGAACGAGATCCCCGACAGCGCCACCACCAGGGCGAGCACCACCGAGTACACCGTCTTGGTGAGGAAGAGATTCGCTACCCGCTCGATGTTGCCGATGACACGGCGCCCCTCCCCCACCACCTTCGGCAGGGCGGAGAACCGGTTGGTCAGCAGGACCAGCTGCGCCACGCTACGGGTCGCCGGCGCCCCGGCACCCATGGCCACACCGATGTCGGCCTTCTTGAGCGCCAGCACGTCATTGACCCCGTCGCCGGTCATCGCCACGGTCCGGCCGGCGCGGTGCAGCGACTCCACCATCCGCTGCTTCTGCTCGGGACGCACCCGGCCGAAGACGTTGGCACGGGTGACCTCCGCGTCGAAGTCCCCCTCCGAGAGCCCGTCGAGGGTGCGCGCGTCCACCGCGACCAGCTCCCGGTCCGTGGCACCGCGGGCGACGGCGGCCACCGATCCCGGGTTGTCCCCGGAGATGATCTTCAGGTCCACGTCCTGCGCGTCGAAGAAGTCCAGCGTCTCCCGCGCATCGGGACGCAGCTGCTGACCCAGGGTGACCAGCGCCGGTTCCACGAGCACCGGGGCGTCCCCCATGCCCTTCTCCCCGTCCGGGGTGTCCAGGGTGCCGTCCACCCGCCCGAACGCCAGGACGCGCAACCCGGAGTCCCCGAGCTCACGGGCGGTCTCCGCGGCCGTGCCGTCCGGGAGAAGGACGTCCGGGGCACCGAGGATCCACGCGTGACCGGCACACTGCACACCGGAGTACTTCCACGTGGAGTTGAAGGGGATCTCGGTACCGTCGAACGGCACCGGGTCACCGTAGGCGGCGAGGATCGCCTCGGCGGTGGTGTTGCGGTCCTCCTGGGAGGCCACCAGCCGGCCCAACGCCTCCCGGACCTCCTCCGGCGCGGGGTCGCCGTTCGCGGTGCAGACCCCGTCGAGCTCCATCTCGTTGGTGGTGAGGGTGCCGGTCTTGTCGGTGCACACGGTGTCGACCCGGGCCAGCCCCTCGATGGCGACGAGCTCGTTGACCAGCGCCTTGTACTGCCCGAGTCGCACCACACCCGCGGCGAAGGCGATGGACGTCATCAGCACCAGGCCCTCGGGGACCATGGGGACGATCGCGGCGGCCATCGACAGGATCGACTCGCGCAGGTCCGTGCCCGAACGCACCAGCTGGGTCCAGACCGTGAGCACCCCGGTGGGCACCAGCAGCCAGGTGATCACCCGCAGGATGCTGTTGATCCCGCTCATCAGCACCGAGTCGGTGAGCGAGAACTCGCTCGCCTCCGCCGCCAGACGTGCGGCGTAGGCCTCCTCGCCCACCTTCTCGGCACGGAAGACCGCCGTCCCGCCGGTGACGAAGGACCCGGAGAGGACCTCGTCGCCGACGCCCTTGCGCACCGGGTCCGCTTCACCGGTGAGCTGTGACTCGTCGACGGAGAAGCCGGAGTCCGCGACGACGACCAGTGTGCCGTCGACGACGATCTCGTCCCCGGAGCGCAGCACGATGAGGTCGTCGACCACCACCTCCGACTGGTGGACGGTGAGCCGTTCCCCGTCACGCAGGACGGTGGGACGGGTCTCGCCGACGATGCGCAGGTTGGCCAACGTCCGCTTGGCACGCAGTTCCTGGACCACACCGACCGCCGAGTTGGCGATGATCAGCAGACCGAACGCCGCGTTGATCCAGGATCCGGTGGACAGCACGATCACGCACAGCACGCCCAGGATCGCGTTGACACGGGTGAAGACGTTGGCCCGGATGATCTGCCAGACGCTGCGTCCCGTGCTCCGCGCGACGGTGTTCGTCCGCCCCTCCGCCTCCCGCCGGGAGACCTCGGCCGCGCTGAGACCGGTGAGCGGCATCTCCGTGGTTCCGCCCATGGCAGCTACCGCCCCTCGAAGACGGGCGGACGCTTCTCCCCGCGGGCCCGCCGCGCCTCCGCGGCGTCCCGGCTGAGCCAGCAGGCACCGCCGAGCTGCTCGATCTCCGCGGCGAGCCCGTCATCCGGGTCGGGGTTGTTCATCGCCAACTTGAAGTAGTGCATCGACATCGGCGCCTGCCGCGACATGGTGCGGGCAAGCTCCAGGGCGTCCTCCGGCGGGCCGCCCAACACGGCGAAGCCGTTCGCCACGGCCGCACTCTGGCCCACCTGCGCGCCGGCGATCAGCACATTGCGTGCCAGTGACCCGCCGAGCAGTTCCACCGCCCGGCGCACCGTCCACCGGTCCAGGCTGAAGCCGTGGTCGACCGCCGGCACCCACACCCGCGCCCTCGGCCCCATGACCCGCAGGTCACAGGCGAGAACGAGCTGGCAGCCGGCGCCGACGGCGGGGCCCTGCACGTCAGCCACGACCGGCACCGGCGCCTCGCTGACCGCGCGGATCATACGTTCGAGGGCACTGAAGAAACCGGTGGCGTAGACACCGCCCTTCAGGTTGGCACCGGCGCAGAACGCGGGCCCCTCGGCCCGCAGAAGAATGACGCGCACTGGTTCCCCCGCTGCGACGAGCCCCTCCACGGCATCGGCGACGGCGGTGCACACCCCGGCATCCAAGGCGTTACGCCGCTCGGGCCGGCTGAGGGTGATCACCCCGACCGCCGGTGCCGCGTCGTCCCGCGTCACCCTGATACCCGCGTCGACCGGAGCCTGCTGCGCCTCTGCCATTGCCTCATCCGCCTCTCACCGTTACACCGGAACTCCGGCTGCTCTCCGGTGCCCATTGTCCTCCAAAGCGAGGGCGGACGTGGAGGGACACCGCATACGTGGGGGTCCCCTGCACCTCCCCGACGCCCCCCACGCCTCGTCCTACGCCTTGTCCTACGCCTTGTCCTACGCCTTGTCCTCCGGGATGCCGAAGGCGGCCTCCCGCGGGTCGGCGCCGACCCGTCCGGCGGCGGTCCCGTCGTCGTCCAGGGCGGTGATCCGCGCGATCTGCTCCGCGGTGAGCTCGAAGCCGTCGACGTCGAGGTTCTGGCGGACCCGCTCCGGCTTCCGGGAGCGGGGGAAGACCACGATGCCCTGCTGCAGGTGCCAGCGCACGATCACCTGTGCCGGGTGCACGCCGTGCTCCTCGGCGACGGAGGTGATCACGGGGTGGTCGAGGAGGCCTCGCCCCAACGGCGACCATGCCTCGGTGACGATGCCGCGCCTGGCGTCGTCGGCACGCTGGGCGGCCTGGGAGAAACCGGGGTGCAGTTCGATCTGGTTGACCGCCGGGACGACACCGGTGGCGTCGATGATCTCGTCGAGGACCTCCGGGTAGAAGTTCGAGACACCGATCGACGTGGTCTTCCCCGCCTCCCGGGCGTCGATGAGCGAACGCCAGGCGTCGACGTAGCGCCCGTAGGACGGGACGGGCCAGTGGATCAGCCAGAGGTCGACGTGGTCGAGCCCGAGGTTCGCCAGCGATGTGTCGATCGCCTCGGCGGCCCTGCCGGGCGCCTGGTCGGCGTTCCACAGCTTCGTGGTGACGTAGAGGTCGTCGCGGGTGACCTCCCCGTCGGCGATGGCGTCGGCGATGGCCCGGCCGACGTCCTTCTCGTTGCCGTAGGCGGCGGCGGTGTCGATGTGGCGGGCTCCGGCGGTGATCGCCGCGCGGGTGGAGGAGTAGGCGTCCTCCGGGGAGAGCTCCCAGACGCCGAGTCCGAGCTGGGGGATCTCGTGTCCGTCGTTGAGGGTGACTGTCGCTTGGGTCTGCGTGGTTCCTGTCATGGCGACCAGCGTAGGCCTCCCCACGCTTCCTCGCATCGGCTGCAGAACCTTGACAAAGTGTTGGGTTTATACAATGCTTCGTTTCATGTCCCCGAAGAAGAAGCCGACTCGCCCGATCCACAACAGGATCCGGGTCCTTCGCGCGGAACGGGACATGTCGCGCGCCGACCTGGCCGCGCTCATCGACGTGAACCCGCAGACCGTCGGGGCACTCGAGCGCGGCGACCACTCCCCCAGCCTCGACCTCGCGTTCCGCATCTGCGAGGTGTTCACCCTCCCGGTCGAAGCCGTGTTCAGCCGGACGGAGTTCGGACCGATGTCCACCGAGATCTACCGGAAGGAACAGTGACACAGTGATGAACACCACGGACGCGATGACCGCCGTGAACGCCTGGGCCGAACGGCGCACCGTGCGGCGCACGGAGAGATGGAACGCCCGGGCGGACACGATGTCCACCCAGCTGCCCGCCTGGAGAACCGAGGCCAGGGTCCGCCTCCTGATCAGGGTCTACCTCGGCGCCCTGGCGGCAGGCCTGGCCACCGCCGTCACCCAGGTCTTCTGGACCCCGGCCCTGTTCGCCTGGGTGCCGTTCACCCTGGCCCTCTGCGTGAGCTGGACAATGCTGCGCACCGTGATCAACACCCGCGACGCCGCGCCGGAGTCCGAACTCGACGAATACGAGTCGAGGATCCTGCGGACGTGGCAGGTCGCCGCCTACGGCTGGACGACGGCGATCCTCTTCACCGTCAGCATGTTCATGATCTTCGTGGCGGTCATCGCCCCGGACAGCCTTGACCGGTGGGTATACACCGCCGGTCTCCTGTGCGTCCTCGGCATGCTGTCCGCCACGGCGGTCCCCACCATCGCCTACGCCACGACCTTCGGTCCCGTTCCCCCGCCAAACAACTAGTCTGGCCATCACCACCCCTCAACCAGAGGAGAACCTCATGCCCACCCTCGAGCTCGACCGTCTCAACAAAACCTTCGGAAGCGGGGAGTCCGCGGTCCGCGCGCTGACCGACATGAGCTTCACCGTGCGGCCCGGCGAGATCTACGGTTTCGTCGGCTCCAACGGCGCCGGGAAGTCGACGGCCATGCGCATCGCGCTCGGCGTCCTGGCCTCCGACTCCGGCGAGGCCAGGGTCGACGGCACCCCGGTCAACGACGACATCCGGCGCACGATCGGGTACATGCCCGAGGAACGCGGACTCTACGACAAGGAGAAGATCGCCGACCAGCTCATCTTCTTCGGACGCCTGCACGGGCTGACCAAGCAGGCCGCGACATCGGCCACCGACGAACTCCTCGAACAGCTCGGCCTCGCCGACCGTGCCGACGCCAAACTCCAGGAGCTCTCCCTGGGCAACCAGCAGCGTGTGCAGCTGGCCGCCTCACTCGTCCACCACCCCGACCTCCTCATCCTCGACGAACCCTTCAGCGGGCTCGACCCGGTCGCCGTCTCCGTGATGAGCGACATGCTGCTCTCGAAGGCGGCCGAAGGTGTCCCCGTGCTGTTCTCCTCCCACCAGCTCGACCTGGTCCAGCGGCTGTGCCACCGGGTGGGCATCATCACCAAGGGGCAGATGAAGGCCGAGGGCACCGTCGACGAGCTGCGCAACCGCGGTCCCGTCCTCTACGAGGTCGTCACCGCCGCCCGGGACTGGTACCCGGCGGGGACGCGCGTCGTCGAGTCCGACGACCACTCCGTCACCCTGGACGCCGGCCACGTCACCGACCAGGAGATCCTCCACGCCGCCCTCGACGCCGGCACCGTCCACGGGTTCGCCCGGCGCGTCCCCGACCTGACCGATCTTTTCAAGGAGGTCGTCACCTCATGAGCACCCAGACAACTCCCCGCCCGGCCGGCCCCGGCTACTCCCGCGCCAGCGCCGTCCGCACCGTCACCGGACGTGAGATCCAGGTCGCGACGAGGAACAAGGGCATCATCGCGACGTTCATCATCGTCCTGGTCGTTGTCGTCGGGGCGATCTTCGTCATCAACTACTTCGACGGCCGGGACAGCGACAACCCCGAACTCGTCGTCGCCGGCACCGACGCCGCCGTGGTCTCCGAGATCGCCGGCGACGGTGTCGACGTCAGTAGCGCAGACGACCGGGACGCCGCCGTGGCAGCCGTGGAGGACGGCAAGGACGCCGCCCTCGTCCGCACCGACGGTGGCTTCGAACTGCTCAGCGACGGCACCCCGGACCCCGCGCTCTCCGCGGCGGCCCAGGCCGCAGCCTCCGCCATCGCCCAGAACGACGCGCTCGACGCCGTCGGCGTGGACCCCGCGGAGTTCGCCGCAGCACTCCCCGACGCCGCCGTGACCACCGTGGACCTCTCCGCCGACGCCGACGAGGACAACACCGCCGCGGTGGTGACCACCATGCTGGGCACCATGGTCGTGCTCACCTTCATCATGATCTTCGCCGGGAACGTCGGTGGACGCGTCACCGAGGAGAAGTCCTCCCGCGTCGTGGAGATCATCCTGGCCACGATCCGCCCGATCGACCTGCTGGTCGGCAAGGTCCTGGCCATGCTCGTCATCGGTTTCCTCGGCACCGTGGTGATCCTCGGCGTCGCCACGACCGCGCTCAAGGTGACCGGCCTGCTCGACGACGTCCGGATAGACGCAGCGACGCTACCGGTGCTCCTCGTCTCGTTCATCCTGGGCATGCTCTTCTTCAGCGCCCTCTACGCCGCGGCAGGGTCGAT
The DNA here is from genome assembly GCF_022712195.1 of Corynebacterium sp. Classification (GTDB taxonomy): domain Bacteria; phylum Actinomycetota; class Actinomycetes; order Mycobacteriales; family Mycobacteriaceae; genus Corynebacterium. Next base: position 19,920 of record NZ_JALAGY010000034.1, read on the forward strand.
GGTCAGCAAGGCGGAGGACCTCAGCAGCACCCAGATGCCGGTGATGCTGATCTTCTTCGCGGTGATGTACCCGCCGATCTTCGGGTGGAGCGTGCCGGACTCCACGGTGATGCAGGTGCTGTCGTGGGTGCCGCCGATCTCCCTGGGTGTCGCCCCGATGCGCTACGCCGCCGGTGACATGTCCCTCGGCCTCCTTGTCGCGTCCTACGCCCTGCTCGCCCTGACCACCGCGCTGGTCCTGCTGCTGGTCGCGCGCATCTACCGCGGGTCGATCCTCAACAACGGCAGGAAGATGACCTGGATGCGTGCCATCAAGGCCGGGTAAGGCGTCCACACCTCCGGGAGTTCACCACGGCGAAACGGGGCGGAAACGCCCCGCCCGTTCACTGGGGACCATGATTGACACCGTTCCCGTCACCACCGTCGACGAACTCAACCGGATGAACCCCGACCGGGTCGCCGGCATGGTCGGCGACCTTCTCTACTCTCCCCAGCTCGGCGCCGCCGTCGCCGCGGCCGCCCCCTTCCGCAGCCTCGAGCACCTGCTCGACGCCGCCCACCGGGAACTGCTGCGGCTCCCGCGCGTCGAGATCCTCGCCAGCATCCAGGCCCACCCCGTGCTCGGCCAGAAGACCACCGACCCCTACTCCCGTGAGGAACAGTCGTTCATCCTCGACTCCCCTCCCGAGGTCCTCACCGAGATCGCCGACCTGGTGGGCCGCTACGAGGCCCGGTTCCACCACATCTTCCTCGTCTGCGCCCGGGGCATCGGCGGGCACGAGGTCCTGCTCCTGCTGCGCCGACGCCTCAACAACCCCACCGTCACAGAATGGGAGACCACCGTGCGCGAACTCGGCAGGATCAACGTCCTGCGGTTGCGCACGGTGGTCCGGTAGGTCGGCCTGTCGGTCTCCTGCTAGTGGACGTCCACCAGGTCGATGATGAAGACCAGGGTACGGCCGGCCAGCGGGTTGCCTGCCCCGGCGGGACCGTAGGCCAGCTCCGGCGGGATGGTCAGCTTCCGCCGCCCGTTGACCTTCATGCCCGGGATCCCGTCCTGCCAGCCCTGGATCAGGCCGGTCAGGGGGAACTCGATGGTCTGTCCACGGTCCCAGGAGGAGTCGAACTCCTGCCCGGACTCGTAGTCGACCCCCACGTAGTGAACCTCGACCATGCCACCGGGCACAGCTTCGGCGCCGTCGCCGACAGTGATGTCCTCGATCACCAGCTCAGAGGGCGCGGGGCCGGACTGGGGGTCGATGGTGGGCTTGCTCATGGATTGACTCCTGAAGATTCGCGGTCAGACTAACCGTCTCAGATTACCAGCACCCCCACAGCAGGAGCGGAAACGCCGTAAGCCCGGCCCTGCGGTTCGCACAGGGGCCGGGCTTACGGGGCGGGGCACACGTCCGGTGACGCGGCGCCGGTGGGACTAGCGCTTGTCGCGCGGGACGAAGGCGCGCTGGCTGGCACCGGTGTAGATCTGACGCGGGCGGTTGATCTTCGCCGTCGGCTCGTTGATCTGCTCCAGGTAGTGGGCGATCCAGCCCGGCAGGCGGCCCATGGCGAACAGGACGGTGAAGAAGTCCGTCGGGAAGCCCATGGCGCGGTAGATCAGGCCGGTGTAGAAGTCGACGTTCGGGTACAGCTTGCGGGAGATGAAGTAGTCGTCGTTGAGGGCGATCTCCTCCAGCTTCATCGCGAGGTCCAGCAGGTTGTCGCCACCGAGGTGCTCGAGGATCTCGTGTGCCGACTCCTTGACGATGGCGGCACGCGGATCGTAGTTCTTGTACACGCGGTGACCGAAGCCCATGAGCTTCACGCCCGGCTCCTTGTTCTTCACGCGGGCCATGAAGTCCGTCGCGTCGCCACCGTTGGCGTGGATCTCCTCCAGCATCTCCAGGACAGCCTGGTTGGCGCCACCGTGCAGCGGGCCGGAGAGGGCGTTGACGCCCGCGGCGATGGAGGAGTAGATGTTCGCGTGCGAGGAGCCGACCATGCGCACGGTCGAGGTGGAGCAGTTCTGCTCGTGGTCGGCGTGCAGGATGAGCAGCTTGTCCAGTGCCTTGGACAGCACCGGGTCGACCTCGTACTCCTCGGTCGGGTAGCCGAACATGTTGCGCAGGAAGTTCTCCCGGGCGTTCAGCTTGTTGTCCGGGTACATGTAAGGCTTGCCCTTGGACGCGCGGTAGGCGTAGGCCGCCAACATCGGCACCTTCGCCATCAGGCGGTAGGTGTTCTTGACCTGGAAGTCCTTGTTCAGCGGGTCGAGCTCGTCCTCGTAGTAGGTCGCGAGGATGTTGACCGAGGACGCCAGGACGTTCATCGGGTGGGCGTCACGCGGGAAGATCTTGAACTGGCTCTTGAAGTCCTCGTCGAGCAGCGTGTGGCGCCGGATGTTCGCGTTGAAGTTCTCCAGCTCCTGGTCGTTCGGCAGTTCGCCGTTGATCAGGAGGTAACTGACCTCGTTGAAGGTGGCGTTGTTGGCCAGGTCGGCGATGTCGTAACCGCGGTACCGCAGGATTCCTTCGCCACCGTCGATGTAGGTGATCTCGGAGAGGGTGGAACCTGTGTTCACGTAGCCGGGGTCAACGGTGGTCAGGCCGGTTTCGGCGAGCAGCTTGCCCAGTGCGAATCCGGAGTTTCCTTCGTTGGCCTTGACGATCGGCATTTCGTATTCGCCACCGGGGTAGTGGAGAACGGCCTTGTCCTGGTTTTCGGAAGCCATTGACAGCCCTTTCGTTTATTCAGGTACTTCGATGCTTTCGGTTGTGTCCCCTGCGCCGGAGATCACCGACCCGGGGCCCGCCTCGAACCGAGCGGCCCGGCGTGAATAAAGCTCATGCTGCGGACCGTGGACGATCGTGGGATAGGACACACTGTACCCAATGGCCCCCGCACGGACACAGTAGGGCCGTACGGTATCCCCGTCGGCCACCCCCGGTGCATCCCGGAGTGTGGGACGTCCGGTTCCACGAAATGGCGCGACCGGCTAGGCTGACGACGTTCCCGAACCACCCGTGCTTGGAAGACTAGGAAGAGATCAGGAAAGCCGATCATGAGCGACCAGTTCCCCACCCTGCCCGAGAACCTCCTCCCCGCCGACGGCCGCTTCGGTTGCGGCCCCTCGAAGGTCCGCCAGGACCAGATCGACGCCATCGTCTCCGGTGGCCGAGACATCATCGGCACCTCCCACCGCCAGCCGGCCGTGAAGAACCTCGTCGGCTCCGTCCGGGAAGGCCTGGCGACCCTCTTCAACCTTCCCGAGGGCTACGAGATCATCACCTCCCTCGGTGGCGCCACAGCGTTCTGGGACTCGGCCTCCTTCGGCCTGATCCGCGACAGGTCCGCGCACCTGACCTACGGTGAGTTCTCCGGCAAGTTCGCCTCCGTCTCGAAGAAGGCCCCCTGGCTCGGCGAACCCGAGGTCTTCGCCTCCGAGCCCGGCACCGCCCCCTCCCCCGGTCAGCTCGACGGGGTGGACGCCGACCTGGTCGGCTGGGCCCACAACGAGACGTCCACCGGCGCCATGGTCCCGGTCACCCGCCCCGCCACCGACGCCCTCGTCGCCATCGACGCGACCTCCGGCGCCGGCGGACTGCCCGTGGACATCGCCGAGACCGACGTCTACTACTTCTCCCCCCAGAAGTGCTTCGCCTCGGACGGCGGCCTCTGGTTCGCCGCGTTCTCGCCGGCCGCCCTGGAGCGCGTCGAGGAGATCGCCGCGACCGACCGGTACATCCCGGCGTTCCTGGACCTGAAGACCGCGGTGGACAACTCCCGCAAGAACCAGACCTACAACACCCCCGCCGTCGGCACCCTGCTGATGATGGACGCCCAGGTGAAGTGGATGAACGCCAACGGCGGCCTGGACGGCATGGTGGCCCGCACCTCCGAGTCGTCCTCCACCCTGTACTCCTGGGCCGAGGCCCGCCCGGAGGCGTCCCCCTTCGTCGCCGAGCCGTCGAGCCGCTCGCTCGTGGTCGGCACCGTCGACTTCGACGAGTCGGTCGACGCCGACGTCATCGCGAAGACCCTGCGCGCCAACGGTGTCCTCGACACCGAGCCGTACCGCAAGCTGGGGCGCAACCAGCTGCGCATCGGCATGTTCCCGGCCATCGACCCGGAGGACGTCCGCACCCTCACCGCGGCGATCGACCACATCCTCGACTCCGGTGTCGCCAACAGGTAGCCCGCCGACGAGTCTGACTCACCCCCGGAAGCTCACCGTCTCCCGGGGGTTTCTGCGCTACTGTGGCGGAAAACACCCAGTGGATGGAGGTCCCACCGATGCAGGAACTGCGGTTCGTCAAAGACGACAGCGACCGGGCGTCCCTCGTTCTCCGCGTGGCCACCGGCGAGAACGCCGGCGAAAATGCCGCCGATGACGCGGGGGACGGCTCCGGGGTCGACGCCGGTGCCACGGAGTTCTTCCTCCCCGTCACCGACGAACTGACCGAGTTCCTCGGCATCTCCGCCACCGTCTCCCCGGGCGACGGGGAGGACGCCGACGACGCCACCGGGGACTCCACCGATTCCGCCGACCCTGCCGGGGTGGCAGGGACGGCCGGGTCGACTGGGTCCGCTGGGACGGCCGGGTCCGCTGCGGAACCCGTGCTGACCCCCGCCCCCGAACCTGCGCCCACACCGGTACGTGAACGCGTTCACCTGCGCCCCAAGGAGATCCAGGACCGCATCCGGCACGGCGAGACCGTGGAGCAGATCGTGGCGGACACCGGCATGGAGGACCGTCGAGTCCGCCCGTTCGCGGTGCCGATCGCGATGGAGCGCAACCGCATCGCCGAGATGGCCCGGGACGCCCACCCGGTGCGCGCCGACGGCCCCACCGACAGCCCGCTGCGCGAGGTCCTCGCCGGAGCCTTCGCCGCCCGCGGGGAGAGCCTGCGCGCGGCGGAGTGGTCCGCGGCCATGGACTCCTCCGACCACTGGATCATCTCGGTGAGCTGGACGAAAGGGAACCGTGAGGGCGGCTCCCGGTTCGTCGCCGACTTCCGCTTCGTACCGGGTGAGGACGGCCCGGCGACCGCGGAACCGGTGAACTCCGTGGCCTCCGACCTGATCGACCCCCGCTTCGAACGGCCGGTCCGCACCGTTTCGCCGGTGATCCCGTCGAGCAGGCGCGACGGCACCGACGAAGACTACTACGACTACGCCACGGACGACGACGCCGACGACCGCGTCGGCGGCACCCCCGTGGACGCCGGCCGGGGAGCCGACGCCACCCGACCGGACAACCCGCCGGTGGACCCGGGCTCCGACCCGACGGCAGACGCCCCGGTGGACCTCTTCGGCCGCCGTGGCCACCCCGCCGGCGGCGGCGACGACGCGCCCCGTCGCAAGAAGAAGGCCGTGACGCCGCACTGGGAGGACGTCCTGCTCGGCGTGCGGACCAACCCGAAGGCCAACGGCCGGAACAAGAAGAAGTAGGCCACGGTGCACTCACCCGACACTGTCGTGACCCTCTGGTTCGCCACGGCTGCGGTCCCGCGCGACGTGCTCACCTCCGAACCGACCCCGGACCGCGGCTTCGCCCGCAAGTACCTCGCCCAGCTCGGCGTCAGTCTCGAGGCGCAGGAGGCGGGCTCGTCGGCCGCCTTCGGCGACTTCTCCTCCCCCACGCACATCGGCGACTTCGACATGAACAGGTCCGCCCCGCCGGGCCCGCGCGAGTTCTACATCGGCGGCTACCCCGGACTGTCGATCGTGCAGACCGTGCTGCCTGACGCAGGCCTGCTGTCCGAGGTGCCGCTGCCCCTGCGGGACCTCATCGCCGCGGCGGACATCTACGTCACCTGCCGGACCCCGGACGACCCGGACGGGCTCGGCGGCTTCGCGCACTGGTCGGGCGGGTCGCTCAAGCGCTGCTTCACCGCCACCCGCGACAAGATCCTCGAGGACACCGGGCTGCCGGAACCTTTCGAGGCGCCGTTCTGGGAGGGCAACGTGGAGGCCACCGGGATCCAGCTGCCGTTCCGGCCTGGCGAGTTCGCCGCCGCGGCCGAGGAGCACTGGCTCGGTTTCCGGGTGGAGCGCGAGGGCATCGACATCCCGGTCTGCGCCTTCGCCCTGGACGGACGTGCCGCCGCCCGGTCCGGGCGCCGGACGGCGACGGGCGGTTCCTCCGCAGCGCCGCACCGCCCGGTGCGTCCGGTGAACCCGAACACGCCCGGCTACGACGACTACGCCGACGGCAAGGAGTCGGCGACCGGGGCCACCTCCGACCTGCTCAAGGGTGCTGCGCTGTCCGCGGTGACCGGGGTGGGGCGGGGTGTGCGCGGTGGTGTCCGGCTGTTCCGGACAGGGGCCCACATGATCGGCGACGAGGTCCGCCGCCGGGCACGCAACGCCGGACGGTAGGCCTCCGCGGACGGCGTCACCGGCCCGCGCCGGACGTCGCACCCCATAATCTGCTAATCAGCACAAAGCCCCAGGTCACAGTTGCATCAGCATCTTCAGAGGTGCGATGTCCGGTCGACCGCCGGACGTCAGAACTGCGCGGCGTAGAACCCGATCGCCGCCGAGGTCGCCACGTTCAACGAGTCCGTCCCCGGTGACATGGGGATCTTCGCCCGCACATCCGCCGCACGCATCGCGTGTTCGGTCAGTCCGGGCCCCTCCGCACCGACCATCACCGCCACCTTGCCGGCACCGGCGACCGCCTCGGACAGGGTCGTCCCGGTGTTCGGTGTCATCGCCACCACCCGGTATCCACGGGACCGCAGATCGGCCAGCCCACGCTGCCACGTCGTCGGGCGGGAGCCCAGGTGCGCGAAGGGGGTACGCAGGACGTGCCCCATCGACACCCGCACCACCCGCCGGTACAGCGGGTCGGCGCACCCGGCGCCCAGCAGGACCGCGCCCACCCCGAGCCCGGCGGCGTTGCGGAACAGCGCCCCGATGTTCTCGTGGTCGCCGACACCCTCCAGCACGGCGATCACCCGGTTGTCCGGGGAGAGGCCGTCCAGCACGTTCTGCGCCGACGGCTCCTCCACCCGGCCGGCGGTGGCGACGAGGCCCCGGTGCATGTCGAATCCGGCCACCTCGGCGAGCACCTCGCGGGTGACCTCGAGGAGCGGCACCCCCTCCAGACCCCGTGCCACGTCCGGGTCTGCCGCGGCGGCGTCCCGGAGCTGTTCCAGGCGGTGGGCGAAGCCGACGACCTGCCGCACCGGGAAGCGGGACGCCGCCAGCCGCGGCACCACCAGGTTGCCTTCGGCGACGACGAGTCCTTTCCCGCCGGGCAGGTCGGGGCGCCGGTCGGAGGAGTTCAGGTCCCGGACGTCGTCGAGCCGGGGGTCTGTGGGGTCGGTGACGGGCACGGGGGTCAGCATGCCCCTACCCCACCGCGTCCATGATCGGGTCGATGGCGAAGTACACCACGAACATGGCCGCCACCAGGTACATCAGCCAGTGCAGTGTCCTGCCGCGGCCGGTCACCAGCGCCATCACGGCGTAGGCGATGAAGCCCATGCCGATGCCGTTGGCGATGGAGTAGGTGTACGGCATGATCACGATCGTCAGGAAGGCGGGCAGGGCGATCTCGAACCGGGAGAAGTCGATCTCGGTGACCTGGCCCATCATCATCGCGCCGACGACGACCAGAACGGGCGCCGCCGCCTCGATGGGAACCACGGAGTACAGCGGCGTGAGGAACATCGCGGCGAGGAAGATCACGCCGGTGACCACGTTGGCCAGACCGGTCCGGGCCCCGTCCCCGATGCCGGCGGCGGAGTCCACGAACACGGTGTTGGACGACGCCGACACCGAACCGCCGACGGCCGCGCCGGCGCCCTCGACGATCAGGGCGGTGCGCAGGTTAGGCAGGTTGCCCTGCTCGTCGACGAGCCGGGCCTGCTTGCCCAGGGCGGTCATGGTGCCCATCGCGTCGAAGAAGTTCGCCAGCACCAGGGTGAACACCAGCAGGCAGGCCGAGAGTGCGCCGATCCTGGCGAAGGCGCCGAAGAGGTCGACGGCGCCGACGAGGCTGAGGTCCGGCACCGAACCCAGGGAGTCCGGGATCTCCGGGGTGGCCATCTGCCACCCCTTGCCCTCGCCGAAGTCGCCGGTGAGCGCCTGGACGACCATCGCGAAGACGGTGGTGACGATGATGCCGATGAACAGGCCGCCGCGCACCTTCTTCGCCACCAGGATGCCGCAGACGACCAGTCCGAGGACGAACGTCGCCGTCGGCCAGGAGGCGATGGAGCCCTCCGCCCCCAGGGACACCGGCACGGTGGTGCCGGCCGCGTCGGGGACGCGGCGGACGAACCCGGCGTCCACCACACCGACCATGGCGATGAACAGTCCGATACCGACCCCGATCGCCGCCTTGAGCGAGTCCGGGATGGCGTTGAACACGGCTTCGCGGAATCCGGTGACGGCCAGGATCACGATGATCACGCCGTCGATGACGACCAGCCCCATAGCCTGGGGCCAGGTGAGCCCCTCGGTGGCGACGAAGGTGACCGCCACGAGGGTGTTGATGCCCAGCCCGGCGGCGATGCCGAAGGGGTACCGGGCGAAGACGCCGAAGGCGATGGTCATCACCCCGGCGGCCAGCGCGGTGACGGCGGCGACGCGTGAGGTTCCCAGCGCGTCACCGTTGCCGTCCTCCACCGTGCCCAGGATCAGCGGGTTGAGGATGATGATGTAGGCCATCGCGAAGAACGTGACGACACCGGCACGGACCTCGGTGCCGACCGTCGAACGGCGTGCGGTGATGTGGAAGTACCGGTCGAGTGCTCCGGTGGCTGGTGCGGCGGTCTTCTCGCCGGTGCTTTCTGACATAGGTAGTAAGAATCGCACCAGGCAGGCCTGCGTGCAAGCGGTGTGGCAGCATGGACCCCATGTCCCCTCGCGTTCAGTCGCCGCCGCGTGGCGCAGCTACGGTGTCCACCCTGACCGCCGTCGTGCTGACGGTCACCACGGCTGCGTGTTCCGCTGACGGGAACTCCACCGGCGCCGTGTCGGACACGTCGACGGTGCCGGTGCTCACCGCCGAGGTCACCGCGGAGCACCCTTTCGACTCCTCGGCGTTCACCCAGGGGCTGGAGGTCATGCCGGACGGTGACCTGCTCGTGTCGACGGGGTTGAACGGCGAGTCGCGGATCTTCCGGGCACCCGTCGACGACGCGGCGTCCCCCACCGTCAGTGAGGACCTCGACGAGCGACACTTCGGCGAGGGCGCCACCCTGCACGGTGACACCGTCTGGCAGTTGACGTGGAAGTCCGGTGTCGCCTTCGCCCGTGACGCCGACACCCTGGAGGTCACCCGGACCGCCTCCTACGACGGGGAGGGGTGGGGACTGTGCTCCGACGGGGACCGGCTGGTGATGTCGGACGGCTCCCCCACCCTGACCTTCCGCGACCCGGACTCCTTCGAACGGACCGGCGACGTGGAGGTCACGCTCGACGGTGAGCCGGTGGAGGAGCTCAATGAACTGGAGTGCACCGGCACCGGGGACGGGCGTGAGGTGTGGGCGAACGTGTGGCACTCCGACCACGTCCTGCGTATCGACCCGGCCACCGGGGAGGTCACCGGGGTGGTCGAGCTCGACCTGCCCGCCGGGGACAGGGACGGCGCCGACGTGCTCAACGGCATCGCCCGGAACGCCACGGACGACGGCTTCCTGGTGACCGGCAAGCTGTGGGACACGCTCTACGAGGTGCGGTTCAGTGAGAAGTGACGGGGTGATGGCGCGCTCGGCCAACCGGGTGTGGGGGCTGATGGGGGCCGACGGTGCCCGCGAGTCGGGGCTGACGGCGCTGATGTACACCTCCATCGCGAACTTCGCGGTGGACGCCGTGCTGGCGGTGTCCCTGGCCGGCACCCTGTTCTTCTCCGCGGCGGAGGCGGAGTCCCGGACGTCGGTCGCCGCGTACCTTCTGGTGACGATCGCCCCCTTCGCCCTGCTCGCCCCACTGATCGGCCCTGCCCTGGACCGGATCCGCACCGGTCGCCGTCTCGCGTTGTCCCTCACCTTCGCGGGACGGGTGATCCTGGCCGCGGTGCTGCTCCAGAACTTCGACTCCTGGGTGCTCTACCCTGCCGCGCTGGGCATGCTGGTGCTCAGCAAGTCCTACGGGGTGCTGAAGTCCTCGGTCACCCCACGTGTGGCCCCGGACGGGCTGGACCTGGTGCGGGCCAATGCGCGCCTGACGATCGCCGGGCACGTCGGCGGGTCCCTGGTCGCCGGCGGTGCCGCCGCCGCGATCGCCTACGTCATCGACCCGCAGGCGGCCCTGTGGCTGCTCATGGTGGTGGCGTTGTCCGGGATCTACGGGTGCGCGCTGATCCCGTCCACCGCCGAGCGCGGACAGGACGAGGTCACCGTGAGCCCCTTCGTCCCGGAGGTGTCCGGAACGGATGTCACGACACTGCAGGGCCAGCCGCGGGGTGACCGGCGCGGCCGCCACCCCACCGGCACCGTGGTGACCCGGTGGCGCCGTTCCATCCGGGTGCGTTTCCCCGACGCCGCCCGGACCTGCATGTGGGCCACCGCGTTGCAGCGGTGCGGCACCGGGTTCATGACGATCTACATCGCCTTCGTGGCCAAGTCGTCCGACCACCTGTCGGGGTTCGGGCAGCTCAGCATCCTCGCCGCGGTCGGTGCCGCCGGCGGGGTGGGGACGTTCGCCGGTAACGCGCTGGGGTCCCGGATCCGGTTCGCCCGCCCCCAGGCCGCCGTGATGGTGCTGGGTGCGGTGTCACTGGGGTCGGTGGTGTGCGCCTCGGTGTGGGACGGGACGCTCACCGCCGCCGTCGCCACCGCGGTGCTCTCCCTGGGCAGCGCCATGTCGAAGGTGTGCCTGGACGCGGCGATCCAGTCGGGTCTCGCCCCGTCTGCGCAGGCGTCGGCGTTCGGTGTCTCCGAGACGTCGCTGCAGCTGTCGTGGGTCCTCGGCGGGACGTTGGGGATCCTGCTTCCCCCCGAGCTCACCGTCGGTATGGCTGTGCTGGCCCTCGTCGGTACAGTGATGTACGTCAATGTCGTCGCCGCGGCGCGTGGTGTCGGTCTGGGAGCCCTGATCGGTCGGGCGAGGAGTTCCCGGTGAGCAGGTGCACGGTCCCGGCCCCCGAGCCCCCCGTGGACAGGAGTTCCCCACCGAATGAGCACCGAGAAGCAGACGAAGAAGGAGCGGCGCAAGGCCGCCCAGCGTAGGCAGTACCTGATGTTCGGGGCGATCGTGCTCCTGGTCGTGGTCGTGGCCGGCGCGGTGCTGGGGTACCAGCGGTGGAGCGAGAACCGGCCCGGGCCGGACCCCCAGGACCTGCGGGTCACGGTCACCGACGCCTCCGGCGAGGAGACCGAGTACGCCCCCTACTCCGTCTGCCAGCGTTTCACCGGCGACTGTGAGGAGTCTGACCCGGCGACGATCGACATCGGCCCGGACGACGAGGTCACGGTGTCTGTGCCGGAGGAGGTCAGCAGCCAGGACTGGTCCCTGCTGCGGATCTTCGACGACCAGGCGGCGAACACGGAGAACACCTGGGCCGCCGGGGAGCGGACGGAGGTCACCGTCCACGGTTCCGCGGACGCCGGTGACGGGGAGGGCGAGGGGGCCCGGCTCAGCGTGGTCGAGGTCCACGCCCTGATCCTCGGCGAGGAGGACGGCGAGGAGGTCCCCTACGGCCTGGTGTGGGCGTTCAACACCGGCGTGGAGCCGGCACCGGTCGACGGGGAGTGACCCCCGCCCCGGCCGGCCGCCGGTCAGCTGTCGAGTTCGCGCGCGATGGTGCGCAGGATCTCGGCGACCTGCCGTCCTTCCCTGCGGTCGGGACGGCGCCCGGCCTCCAGGCTCGGCTGCACCCTCGACTCCAGCAGGGTCACGGTGTCCTGGACGAGTTCGTGCAGTTTGTCCGGGCTGTACCTGTGACCCCGGGGTCCCTTCTGCGGTGACGGGGCGGGCCCGTCGTCCAGCACCGTGACGCGCATCGCCTGCGGGCCCTTGCGGGCCTCGGCGAAGTCGTACTCGAGACGCTGCCCCTTGTGCAGTTCGGTGACACCGTCGGGGAGCACCTGCGACCCGACGTAGACGTCCTCACCGTCGGGGTTGGAGACGAAGCCGAATCCCCGGTCCGGGTCGTACCACTTCACTTTTCCGGTCGGCATGGTGTCGGCCTGTCCTTTCTCTACGGATGTCTTTCCCGTGTTACCTGTGTTGCCTGTGCTGCGTGAGTTACGCCTGTTGCACACGGCATTACCCATGGTCCGGGAGTACGCCAGTTTACCCCGGGTCACCCGGGGGCCGACATCCCCGCCACGCCCCCTGATGTGATGAAGGTCACACACAGAAGATAACGGTTCGATAACGTTCGAGACACGGAACGGTAACGCACTGGGCAACGGTGGTTTTCACCCCGCCCACGACACGGATCACAATTACGTTGCCACCGCGCCAGGGCGCCTGAACAGCCACGAATCCGGGCGATCGGCGTGACTCAATCGTGACAAACCGTTACTGTCGGGTCCCAGCAATGAACACCGCGGTGACCCACGGGACCTGATCACCGCACCAACGACTCCGAAAGGAATCACCCCACATGGGACGACACACCATCCGTAAGAGCAGCTTCAGCACCAAGCGCCTCGCCGTCGCCGGCATGGCCGCCCTGGCCCTCGGCGCCGTCGCCGCTCCGGCAGCCAACGCCGCCCCCGACTCCGACTGGGACCGCCTCGCAGAGTGCGAGTCCGGCGGAGACTGGCACATCAACACCGGCAATGGCTTCCAGGGTGGACTGCAGTTCTCCCCGAGCACCTGGTCCGGCTACGGCGGCGACGAGTTCGCCCCCTCCGCCGACCAGGCCTCCCGCGAAGAGCAGATCGTGGTCGCCGAGCGCGTCCTCGAGGGCCAGGGCTGGGGCGCATGGCCGTCCTGCTCCGCCCAGCTGGGCCTGAACTCCGCCCCCGAGCAGCGTTCCGCCCCGGGCGCCTCCACCGGCAACGACTACGCCTCCAACCCGCAGGAGGCGGCCGCCGACCTCAGCAGCCAGACCGACACCCTCGCCATCGACGGCGTCTGGGAGAAGGTCACCGAGGCCTTCGCCGCCAACGGCGTCGAGGTGCCCACCGAGCTGGAGTCCCTCTACAAGGCCAACCGCACGGCCCTGAACGACAACTACACCGACGGTCTCAAGCAGGCCGAGGCCGCCGCCGACCAGTACAAGGCCCTCACCGCCAACCTGGCCTGATCCGGCCGGGCCCCCGGCCCCG
>NZ_JALAGY010000035.1 GCF_022712195.1 Corynebacterium sp.
CCGACGCCCCCACCGCCCTCGTCGGCTACTCCGGCGGGTCGATCGGCGCCGGATGGGCGTCGATCCTGGCGGAGAGCTACGCACCGGACGTGGCGGAGACCATCGTCGGTGTCGCCCAGGGCGGCACCATGGTGCGCCCCGAGCACAACCTGTTCTACGCCGGTGAGGGGAGCGGGTGGTCCGGCGTGGTCGGCATGGCCATGGTGGGGCTGGCCCGCGCCTACGGCGTCGACATGGGGCCCTACCTCACCGACACCGGCCGGCAGGTCTTCGCCGACATGGACCGGGTCGCCATCGGTGACGCCTCCGACTCCTACGAGCACCTGCGGTGGGACGAGATGATCCGGCCCGAGTACCCCGACCCGGACTCCATCCCCGAGGTCCGGAACCTGCTGGACGACACGAACATGGGGCTGCGCGACACCCCGCCCTACCCCCAGTTCCTGCTGCAGGCCGGCGGCGGCACGGCCGAGAACACCCCGCCGCACCCCGTCCTCGGCGACGGTGACGGGGTGATGCTGCTCGGCGACACCCGCTCGCTCGCCCGGGCGTACTGCCGGGACGGGACGGACGTGGACTACCGCGAGATCCCCGCCGGCGGGCACGGTGCGGCGGGGGTCGCCTGGGCGACGCAGATGGTGCCGTGGGTCAACGACCGCTTCGCCGGCACCGCCCCGCCCAGCAGCTGCGGGCGGATCCCGGAGGGCAACCCGCTGCGGTGACCGGCAGCGCCGGGAAGAGGTCCCGTCAGCTCGCGTGGCTGGAGCGGAACCCGCGCAGACGCAGCGAGTTCGAGACCACGAACACCGAGGAGAAGGCCATCGCCACCCCGGCGAGCATCGGGTTGAGCAGGCCGACCGCCGCCACCGGGATCAGCGCGACATTGTAGGCGAACGCCCAGAACAGGTTGCCGCGGATCGTGCCGAGCGTGCGGCGTGACAACCGGATGGCGTCGACCGCGGACCGCAGGTCGTCGTTCATCAGGGTGATGTCGGACGCCTCGATCGCCACGTCCGTCCCCGCCCCCATGGCCAGGCCCAGTTCGGCGGCGGCCAGGGCGGCGGCGTCGTTGACCCCGTCGCCGACCATCGCCACGTGCCTGCCCTCGGCCTGGAGACGCTCGACGTGCTCGACCTTCCCGTCCGGCATGACGCCGGCGATGACGTGCCCCGGGTCGATCCCGACCTCGGCGGCGACGGCCCGGGCCGCCCCCTCGTTGTCACCGGTGAGCAGCATCGGGGTCAGCCCCAGCTCCTTCAGGCCCGCGACTGCCTCCGCGGAGGTCGGCTTCACCGTGTCCCGCACGGTGACCACCCCGGCGGCCTCGCCGTCGATCTCGACGACGACGGGGGTGCCGCCGGCGTCCTGTGCCCGGTCGAAGGCCTGCCGCAGGTCGGTGGGCAGGGCGGCGGCGGGACGGCCCACCGTCACCGTGTGCCCGTCGACCTGTCCGGTCACACCGTGCCCGGCGGTCGTGCCGAAGTCGGTGACCCCGGGGACCTCACCCTGCTCCGACGCGGCGCGCACGACGGCGCGGGCGATGGGGTGCTCGGAACCGGTCTCCACCGCGGCGGCGAGGGAGAGCAGCTCCCCGGTGCCGGTGCCGGGGCCGGCGGTGACGTCGCTGACCGACATCACCCCGGAGGTGACCGTGCCTGTCTTGTCCATGACCACGGTGTCCACCCGCCGGGTGGACTCCAGGACCTCGGGCCCCTTGATCAGCAGGCCGAGCTGGGCGCCGCGGCCGGTGCCGACCAGCAGGGCGGTCGGGGTCGCCAGGCCGAGCGCACACGGGCAGGCGATGATCAGGACGGCGACGGCGGCGGTGAACGCCGGTGCAACACCACCACCGGTGGCGACGTGGGCGATCAGCGTGGCGACGGCGACGAGGATGACGACGGGCACGAACACCTGGGAGATCCGGTCCACCAGGCGCTGTACCGGCGCCTTCTTCGACTGCGCGTCGGACACCAGCTTCGCCATCTGGGCCAGGGTGCTGTCCCCGCCGGTGCGGGTGACCCGCACCAGGAGCCGTCCCGAGGTGTTGACCGTCGCACCGGTGACGGTGTCACCCACGGTGACCTCGACCGGCACCGATTCGCCGGTGAGCATCGACTCGTCCACGGCGGAACTGCCGTCGGTGACCACACCGTCGGCCGCGATCTTCTCGCCCGGGCGCACCACGACCACGTCGTCGACCTGCAGCTGCCGGGCGGGCACGCGGACCTCGGCACCGTCGCGCAGGACGGTGGCGTCCTTGGCGCCCAGGTTCAGCAGGGTGCGCAGCGCCTCGGAGGAGCGCCCCTTCGCACGTGTCTCGAACCAGCGTCCCAGCAGCAGGAACGTGATCACCACGGCCGTGGTCTCGAGGTAGATCTCGTCCATGGAGGTGTCGGACGGGAGCAGGTGCATCTCCATGGTCATGCCGGTCATCCCGGCGTTGCCCAGGAACAGCGCCCACAACGACCACAGGTAGGCCGCGGTCGTCCCCATGCTGACCAGGGTGTCCATGGTGAAGGCGCCGTGGCGCAGGTTGGCCAGCGCGGCCCGGTGGAACGGTGCGCCGCCCCAGAAGTACACGGGGGTGACCATGGTGAGGACGGCCCACTGCCAGTTGTCGAACTGCAGCGCCGGGACCATGCTCAGCAGCACCACCGGCACGGTGACCAGTGCGGAGACGAGCGTGCGCTTCTTCAGGTCGGCGGCCTCGCTGTCGCGGGCGGCGTCGATCCGTGCCTGGCCGGAGTCGTCCTGCGTGCCGTCGGTGTCCGCAGTGTCCGCAGTGTCTGCGGTGTCCGGGGTGGCGTTCCCGCTGTCGTCGGCCATGGTGAAGGCGTCGTACCCGGCGCCGCGGACCGTGTCGATGAGGGTGCCGGGGTCGGCCTTCGACGGGTCGTAGCTGACGGAGGCGGACTCGGTGGCGAAGTTCACGGTGGCGTCGACGCCGTCGATCTTGTTGAGCTTGCGCTCGACGCGGTTCGAACAGGACGTGCACGTCATGCCGGTGACCCCGAGATCGAGGTGGATGACGTCGACGGGCTCGACAGGCCCGACGGGTGTGGTGGTCATGCTCAGCTCCTGATGCTGTATCCGGCCTCTGCGACGGCGTCGGCGACGGCGGAGTCGTCGATGTCCTCGCCGGTGACCGTGACGGTGCCGGTGGAGAGTTCTGCGTTGACGGAGGCGACCCCGGCGATGCCGCCGATCTCCTCTTCGACCGACGCCTTGCAGTGTCCGCAGGTCATGCCGTCGACGGTGTAGTTCCGGGTGATGGTGGACATGGTGTTCCCTTTCTGTCGCTGTTCTCTCTGACGATGCCGACTATATACCCCCATGGGGTATATCGCAAGGGGTGTCGGACCGGACGGCGCGGGAATACCTCCGGAGGCGGCAGGGTTGTCCCGGAGGTGACTACTTCGACATCCACACCCACGTCCGCCACCACGACGACCTCACTCTTCGACCCGCTGGACGCCGGCGCGCTCCACCTCACCAACCGGGTGACCATGGCCGCGCTCACCCGGCAGCGCGCGGACGAGGACGGCGTCCCCACCGACCTGCACGTCGAGTACTACCGGCAGCGCGCCTCCGCGGGCCTGGTGTTGACCGAGGGGACCTTCCCCGCGTTCGGCAACCGCTCCTTCCCGGGCCAGGCCGGTATCGCCGACGCCGCCCAGCAGGAGGGGTGGGCGCAGGTCGCCGAGGCCGTCCACGCCGAAGGAGGCACGCTGGTCATGCAGATCATGCACGGTGGCCGGACGTCGCACCCCGACCTGCTGCGCGGCGGGGAGCCGGAGGCGCCCAGTGCGCTCGGAACCGGCGGCCCGGTGCGGGGGTTCTCGGGGAAGCTCGACGGGGTCGTGCCGCGCGCACTGGAGACCGACGAGATCCCGCGGGTCATCCGCGAGTTCGTCGACGGTGCACGCCGGGCGGTCGACGCCGGAGTCGACGCGGTGGAGATCCACGGTGCGAACGGGTACCTGCTGCACGAGTTCACCGCCGCGTCCTCGAACCACCGTGAGGACGCCTACGGCGGTTCCCCGGAGAACCGGGCGCGTCTGACCGTCGAGGTGGTCCGTGCCGTGGCCGAGGAGATCGGCGCGGACCGCACCGCACTGCGGATCTCCCCGGAGCACGGTGTTCAGGGGGTCCCGGAGGACGACCGGGAGGACGTGCTGGCCACCTACGGCGCCCTCATCGACGGCGTCCGGGACCTCGGCATGGCGTACCTGTCGGTGCTGCACGCCGACATCGACGGTGACCTCGTCGCCGCCCTCCGTGAGAGGTTCGCGGGGACGTTCCTGCTCAACAGTGGTTTCGGCCACGTCACGGAGCTGGACGAGGCGAGGCACATCGTGGAGGACGACCTGGCGGACGCCGCGGTGGTCGGCCGTCAGCTCATCGCCAACCCGGACCTGGTCCGGCGCTGGAAGGAGGGCCTGGAACTGAACACCCCCGACTCCTCGACGTTCTACGTCGGCGGGGCCCACGGCTACACGGACTACCCCTTCGCGGAGTAGCTTCCGGGCGCACGGACTCCGCCGTTCCAGGTACGCCGGATCCCCGTCAACTCACCTCCGGTCCAGACCGGGGCATCACGGAACCTCCCGGCTTGTCGTGGCCCCGGGTGCCTGGAGCTACAGCGGCAGCCGGCGCACGATGAACTGCGGCAGGTTCTTCAGGATCAGCATGATCGGGCGGAACAGCGGGTGGATCCAGATGACCGGCTTCCCGTTGTCGACTCCGGCGGCGACGGCCTTCGCGGCGTCGGTCTTGTCCACGGTCAGCGGGGCGTCGTCCAGCCCGGCGGTCATGTTCGTGCGCACCTGGCCGGGGCGCACGGTAAGGACCTTCACCCCGGTGCCGCGCAGGGCCTCGCCGAGCATGCGGTAGAAGCCGTCCACGCCGGCCTTGGTGGAGCCGTAGACGAAGTTCGAGCGGCGCACCATCTCACCGGCGACCGAGGAGAACACCACGATCTGTCCGTGTCCCTGGGCCTTCATCCGGTTGGACAGCAGCACACCGACCGAGACGGCGCCGGTGTAGTTCACCTGGGCGGCGAGCACCGCCTGCTTCTGGTCGTTCCACTGCACCTCGTTGTCGCCGAGCACACCGAAGGCGACGACGGCCAGGTCGATGTCGCCGCCGGCCCAGATCTCGTCGAAGACCGCGGGGTGCGAGTCGAAGTCGGTGGCGTCGAAGCCGACGGTCTCCACGGTGGAGGCGCCGGCGGCCTCCATCCGGCCCACGGCGGGGGACAGGTCCTCGCCGGGACGGGCGGCCAGCACCACACGGGCGGGGCCACGGGACAGGAACTCCTCGACCACGGCCAGGCCCATGTCGGAGGCGCCGCCGAGCAGCAGGATGGACTGGGGCTTACCCACAGCGTTGATCATTGAAAGACTCTCCTAAACAGGCTCTAGTTGAGCTCGAGGCGGCGGGACATGTCGGAGGCGAAGACGCCCGTGGGGTCGATGGACCGGCGGGTCTCCAGCCAACCCTGCAGGCCGGGGTACATCCGGTGGAAGTTCTCCGCGGAGGTGCGGGACTCCTTGGCCAGGTACAGCCGGCCGCCGAACTCCATGACGCGCTGGTCGAGCTTGTCGAGGAACGCGCCGAGACCCGGGCGGATCGGGAAGTCCACGCACACGTTCCAGCCGGGCATGGGGTAGCTCAGCGGTGCGCGGTTGCCCTCGCCGAAGAGCTTGAACACGTTCAGCGCGGAGTAGTGGCCGGACGCCTGGATGTCGCGGATGATGTCCTTGAACGGCTCGACGGCCTCGGTCGGCACGACGAACTGGTACTGCAGGAAGCCCTTGGAACCGTAGCCGCGGTTCCACTCACCGATGAGGTCGAGCGGCTGGTAGAACTGCGTGAGGTTCTTGATCTGGTTCTTCGCCGGTGCACCCATCGTGTAGTAGGCCAGGCCCACGGCGGACAGCGTCAGCTTGTTGAGGGTGAAGGACGGGAAGATGTCCGGCACGGTCATCAGCTGCGGGGCGTTGAACTTCAGGGGGTCCGCCGCCAGCTTCGGTGCGTACTCCTTGAGCTGGTCGAGGGTGGCCAGGGACCCGCGGGAGATTGTCGCCCGGCCCAGTTTCGGGGCGGGGGAGATGCAGTCGAACCACGCCGAGGAGTAGGTGTAGTTGACCTCGGCGCCGTCGGAGTGGGCGGCGATGGTCTCGTCGAGGGTGTCCGTGCGGTCGGTGTCCGCCAGGAAGTAGGCGGTCTCGGTCTTGGTCATCCGGATCGTGGCGCGCAGGATGATGCCGGTCAGGCCCATACCGCCGACGGTGGCCCAGAACAGGGTGCCGTCGGGGTCGTCGGCGGAGCCTTCCGGCTCGAGGTGCAGGACGCGTCCGTCGGCGACGAGCAGTTCCATGGAGACCACGTGGTCGCCGAAGGATCCGGCGGAGTGGTGGTTCTTGCCGTGGATGTCCGGGCCGATGGCGCCGCCGATGGTGACCTGGCGGGTGCCGGGCAGGACGGGGACCCACAGCCCGGACGGCAGCGCGGCCTTCATCAGCTGGTCGAGGGTGACGCCGGCGTCCACGTCGACCAGGGCGGTGTCCGGGTCGATGGAGTGGATGCGGTTGAGCTGCTGCATGTCGATCACCAGGCCGCCGCCGTTCATGGCGGGGTCGCCGTAGGACCGGCCCATGCCGCGGGCGATGACGCCGCGCCTGAGGTGGTCCGGCTTGTCGGCGTTGTCGTCGGCGACCTGGGCGACGGCGGCGGAGATGATGTCGACATCAGGGGTGGCGAGGACCTCGGCCGAGGTGGGCGCGGTTCGTCCCCACCCGGTGAGCGTCCGGGTGTGCGTCTTCAGTTCCATGGTGACCACCCTACCGCCGGGGGAGGTCGATCCATGTCATAGTTGGGGCATGGGACGGGTCGGAGAGACGCAGGATGTGGCGTGGGTCGCACGGGAATGGGATTCTCTGCGGGGGAGGCGTTCCCGTGGGGAGATCGGCGAGGAGCCCTACCTGCGCAGGTGTGAGGAACTCTCGGATTGTCTGGGAACTTCCCGTGAGGACGAGGAGCTGGCCTACCGGATTGACCTGCTTCGTTGTCTGGAGGGGGAGGCACTGGACCGTCCGGACACCGTGGACCTGTTGCCGGGCCTGTGGGAGATGCACCGGGAGGACCCGGTGCGGTTCCCCGCGCATCCGGACGCGGGACCGGACGACAGCGACGGCACCGACGGCACCGACGCCGCGGATGAGCTGCCGAACCTCTTCGACCTGCTGTGGCAGGAGATCGTGCTGAGTGCGGCGCAACGCCCGGACGTCGACCTGGCGTTCCTGGAGTCGCTCAGTGTGCAGGCGGCGGAGGCGCTGGCGGAGCTCGGCCGGTCCGAGACCGACATCGCCGAGACACGGGTGCGTGTCCTGCTGGCGTTGGGCCGGTTGGACGAGGCCCAGGAGCTGCTCGACGACCTGCCGGAGCCGTCCCTGCCGGAGGAGACGACGTGGGCGCAGGCGCACCGTTTCCAGCGGGACCTGGATGTCCGGGGGATGGTGGCGTTGCAGCGCGGTGACCTGGAGGCGGTGGCCCGCATCGTCGAGGCCATGGAGAACGCCCCGGAGGCGCACGTGCAGCCGACGGTGATGCTGGCGGAGTCGCTGATCCCCCTGTCCGCCACGGTCGCGCCGGAGGTCACTGCGGCACGGGCGGCGTTCGTGGCGGACCGGGCGGTGGGTGCGCCGGAGTTGTCGGACGCCCTGCTGCAGGTCGCCGAGTACCTTGCGGTGTCGGGGCGGGCGCCGGCGGCGCTGGGGCTGCTGGACCGGATGCTGCCGACGATGGCGTTGCACCGGCGTGCGCCGACGGAGGACGTCCACCTCCTGGAGGGCCTGCACACGGTGCTGGACGCGGCGGAGCGGGCCGGGTTCGGCTCGGTACGGCCGTTGTTCGCCGGCCTGCCGGCGGTGGCTGACTGGTTGGCGGCGGCGGGGGAGCAGGCCGGCGGGGGCACCGTCGCCGGGCTGGCCCGTTGGACGGGGGAGCGGGCGCGGACCGCGGCGGCCGCGCTCGACCGGCGCAACGGCAATGACGTCGAGACTCGGATCGGCCTGGCGCTGCACCGTGCTCCGGAGGGTGCCCCGACGGCGCCGGAGGCCCCGGTGCCGGAGTCGCACGCCCTGTCGGTCACGCCGGCGATGCCGTTGCGGTTGCCGTCCTGGGTGGAGGACGCCTGGCTGCATCTGCCTCGGGAGGTCGCCGACTGGCGTGGCGAGGTCACCGGGACGGCGTCGCCGGAGATCCCGGTGGCGGGCCCGGTGGACCTCGGGGCTCTCGACACCGGGGACACTGTCGCTGCCCTGATGCTGTACTCGATGCTGGGTCTGTCGGAGGCGGTGGAGGTCACCGTCGACCGGTTGGCCGGGATCCGCGCGGGGCGTGTCGGGTCGGGGCAGTACGAGGCGCTGGTCGACGAGCTGCTGCGACGGTACGAGGCGCAGGACGCCGATGACTCAGACGCAGACGACACAGAGGACACAGAGGACACAGACGGGGCCGGCGGCACCGTCCTCGACGCCCTCGACGAGATGCTCCGGGAGCGTCAGCGGGCACAGGACGAGGCGGAGGACGGCGGCGCCGACCCGGTCACGATCCTGGCGAACCGCGTGGGCACCGTCGCCGGGTTCTGGCAGGGGGCGGACCCGCTTGTACGGCGGGTCATCGAGCAGGATGTGCTGATGGGCGGGGTGTACCCCGACAAGGAGTCGCTGCGTCTGGCCCTGCGCGCGTTCCGGCAGGTCACGCGGCTCGCCCCCCGGTCGATCCCTGAGGTCGGGTCGGCTCTGCTGGCAGGTGTCACTGAACTGGCGGCGCAGGATCCCGGGGTGGACGCCCTGGTGGCGCGGGTGGCGCACTACGTCGCCGGGGTGGCGTTGAGTCTCCCGGCGCCGCCGGCAGGCCCGGTGGTGATGCTCGGTGACGAGGAGGCCCCGGAGCTGCTCGACGAACTGCTGTCACTGGGGGTGACACTGTCGGGGCACGGGGCGTTCCATGAGGCGCTCGCCGTGTACGAACGGTGCCTTGACCTGGTGAACTCGGCGGAGGACGGGCCACAGGACATGTTCCAGGACGGGCCACAGGACGGGTCGGCGGTGCCGGTGAAGGACAGTGCACTGATGAGGGTCCACCTCATGGCCGCACGCGGTGAGACGTTGGCGAAGCTGGGCAACCACCGTGCCGCGGCCGGGGCGTTCGCCGAGGCGGCGGACAACGCCCGGTTCCACGGGCAGTGGGAGGCTGCGGCGGAGTACCAGGTGACGTGCGTGTCGGCGCTGCTCGACGACCGCGACTTCCCGCGTGCCGCATTCGTCCTCGAGGGGCTTGACGACATCGAGGGTCTGGACTGGGGGCGTTTCCCGCACGCGAGCTTCCGTCGGGAGGCCGAGGCCACCCGCCTGGCGACGGCGCTGGTCGGCGAGAACTTCGCGCAGGACTGGCCGGGTCAGGTCGGGCGGCTCAAGGAGGCCTACCGGCGGTTCCACACCGCGGCGACGGGCGCGGCGACGGCGGCGGAGGTGGAGCTGTCGCCGGAGGAGCTGGGCCTCCGTGCGGCGGGTGACCTGGTCGACCACGTGCTCTCGGTGAACCGTGGGCTGGTGCACACCGACCGGGTCGACGAGGCGCTGGAGCTGACGGCGTGGGCCGCCGGGGTGGCCAAGGAGGCGGAGGGGGAGTTCATCCGGGCCGGCGTGCAGGCGGCGCAGGGGGCGACGGTGGAGTCGGCGCGTCTGGAGGCGTTGACCGAGGAGGCGTTGCTGCTGCACGTCGTCGGGCGTGACGACGAGGCGCTGCTGATCTTCGAGTCCGTCGTCCAGCAGGCCCGTCGGGTCGGGGCCGACTGGCTCATCGCCGCGGTGACGCGTCGTCTCGAGGCGGCGGCCCGCTACGGCGGGGACCCGGCGGTGCGTGACCGCTACACCGGGCTGCTCAGGGAGATCGGCGAGGCGTGAGCCGGCCCCTGAGCTGGGCCGGTTACAGGTCCATGACCTCGCGGACGGTCTCCGGCAGTTCGGCGACGCAGGTGATCGTCGGCCCGTCGTACTCGCGCAGTTCCCGGTTGACGATCCGGCGGCTCGTGGAGTCCAGGACCGGCAGCTCCTGGGCGAGCAGGCGCACCATGAACTCGTTCAGCGGCGCCTGGGCGCGGGACGCGGCCTCGTAGCTCTTGTCGGCCGTGGTGCCGCCGACCACGTTAGTCTCCGCACGCGACCCCTTCGTCCCGGCGGGCTGGCCTGCGGTGGCCTTGGCGATGTTGCGCCGCATCTGGTTCTTGGCGCGGTCTCTTCCGAACATGGTGTCCAGCGTACAACGGTGGTGTCCGGGTGGTGTCCGGCGTCTGCTCTACACTCGGAGGGGTAGGTGGACCCCGGTCCGGGGGTGCACGCCGCGACTGCAAGGAGGACCACGATGGCGACCATGACGGCCAGGGCAGGCAGGAGACCGATGTCACGCAGGTCGGGGGGAGGACGTGCTCTCACGCAGAAGGAGTTCCGGGTGCTCGCCGCCACCACACTGGGGTACTACCTGGTGCGGGACCTGGTGAAACGGACGTGGCCGCGCCGGATCGGGCAGACGGCCGTGCTCGCGGCGGGCACCGGTGTCATCCTCGCCGATGAATGGGAGGCGCTGTCGGACGCGGAACGGGAGGAGGTCACCGCCGCGTTGACGCAGATGTCGGATGCGGTGGAGGTGCCGCCGGTGCCCGGCCCGGTGGTGCTGGCCGCGGGTGGTACGGCAGCTCTGGGTGGCGCGGCATGGCTGACCGGCCGGGTGGACGCCGCGGGAGCTTCGTTGGTCACCAACACTCTCGGACGCGTGCCCCTGGTCGGCGGCGTGTTCCGCACCCTGCCGTCAACGGTCTTCGGTGCGGCGCAGGTCGGCGTCGTGTACGTCGTGAACGAGCGGGCGCGCGCATGACGGGGACGGCGGGGACGACACAGTCGCAGCAGGCCGGGGCGACCCGCGCCCAGGACCCGCCGGTGATGGTCGCCGCGACCGTCGGCGACGTCACCGCCGTCTGGCAGGTCGAGGTGGACGCCCGGGTGCTGCTCGGTGACTTCAGCGGGGCCTGGCTCGTCGACTCCGACGGTGTGCACGGATTCGCCGCCGACGCCGACTGGATCGACGGGCGTGATGACCGCGACACCGTCCTGTCGCTGATCCTGGGCCGTCCGGTCATCGTCCGGGGTGACCCTGCGGGACTGCCGGACGGGGTGCAGGTCGTGGACCTGGAGGCGACCGTGGAGAACGCGCGGGCCGCGGTGGAACGCAACCGGGAGGACTTCGCCGCGGCGAACCCGGGGAAGCGGCAGCCCTCCTGGGCCGAGATCGAGTTCGTGGAGCAGGAGGGCCTGCCGCCCCAGGGCCTCGACGGCGACGCCGTCGAGGCCGTCACCCGGTGCATGGCCACCGCCCGCGGCGTGCGCGGTCTCGCCCGGGGCTGGAACGCCGCCGAGAAGCTCCGCGTGCAGCGCCTGGGCGGGGAGCTGCGGCCCCTGCCCCTGGTGCTGGCCTGAGGAACGGCACGGTACCCGGCAGCATCCCGGTAACGTCGCTACCCTTGGTGGCATGAACGCACGGCATGCTTCCCGGACGGACCGCCTCCGCGGTCCGGCGTCCGGCGACGGCCTCGCCGCGGTCCTGAGGCTCCCGCTGCTGGACGACGACCCGGGCACCCCGGGCACTGCGGGCACCGCGGCGGGAGCGGAACCGTCGGAGGGGGGCGACGCGGCGCCGGCCACGCTGCTGGTCCTCGCGGAGTACCACCGGGCGTCCACCGGGTTCTACACGCGCGCCCTGGGGCTCAACGACCAGTTGTCGGTCGCCGAGACCGTGCGCGCTGTGCTCATCTCCTTCGACTGGCCCGGGGCAGCACGGATGCTCGACGGGTCCGCCACCGGCCCCGCCTGGTCGCTCCAGGCGCGGCGCCGTGACCGGCTGCGGGTCTACAGCCGCTCCGCCGGGCCGATCGGCACCACCCTGGACGAGGCCCTGGGCCGCGACGGCACCGCCACCCTGCTCGTCGACGACGTCGTCATCACCGTGACCACCGCCGGCGCGATGACCAGGGACGAGCACACCCCCGACGCGGTCTGCCTGGCCGGCGAGTTCATTCCGGAGTCCGTGCCAGAGGCCGGCGGTTACGGCCGGTCCGGCGTGCCGACGTCGCTGGTCTTCGCCGGCCCCACCGGGGGCGCCGACCGTGGCGCCGTGGCCGTCCCGCGCGACGTCGACCTCGCCGCGGTGAACGTGGCGCTGACCGGTGAGGAGACCGTCGAGCAGATCCTCGACGGGCTCGCCCCGGAACTGCGCGAACTGCTGCTGGACGGTGACCTCTACGAGTTCACCCCCCTGCTGCAGGCTCTCGACCTCGGTCGCGCCGCCCAGGTGCAGGACAGCGTTCGCGGCGTCCTGGACGGCGTCCCCGTGGAGACCACCCGCCTGGGGCGTGCCGCGGCATGGTCGCGGATCGTGGCGCTGTCGACCCTGTCGGACCGAGGCACCGCCGACGAGATCTCGGAGATGCTGATGTCCGCGCTCGGTTTCACCTGCGCTGACGCCGGAATCGCGCCGGGTGGTGGGCGCCTGTCCGCCGACCCGCTGACCGCCGCCGAGATTCGCGGCCTGTCCGCGGGGACAGGGCGGGCGCTGGCCGCCTGCGGTGCCGGCGCGTGGGAGGCACAGGGGGCCGCCGGGTCGGTGGTGACGCCCCTGGTGCCGCGTAGCAGCCTGCTGGAGAGGCTCGAGATGTACCGGTACCTCCTGCAGCGGCACGACAGGAACCCTGCCGACCCGGCCGACCCCGGCTGACCCGGCTGACCCGGCCGTGCCGGCGGCGACACCGGTTCGGACCGCGCGCCGGTGTTTCGTAAATGGGGGATGTGCCAGTAGCGTATGTCCGATAAGTGTCCGGGTACCGTCCCGGGCCGATGACCGCCACCAGTGCAGGGAGGACGTCCGCCGTGACCGACGCCATCGCCGAACAACCGGGCTCTGCCGCCGACGACCGTGGGGACGACGGGGCCGGGCTGCGGCGACTGTCGACCTCCGAGAGGTCCTGGCGGCTGGCCCGGCAGTTCCTGAAGTTCGGCATCGTCGGTGCGTCGGGCGTGGTCGTCAACAACGCCGTCGTCGTCGTGGCCAACAAGACCACCCAGTGGCTCGGTGGCTTCGACGGCCACGCGGCCTTCGCCAACCTGCTCGGCACGCAGTTCCACATCCGCTGGTACCACGTCTTCGCCGTCCTGGCCTTCGTGGTGGCGAACCTGTGGAACTTCAACCTCAACCGGCGGTGGACGTTCAGGACGTCCGGCAAGTCGTCCTGGTTCCGCGAACTCGTCCCGTTCATGATGGTCGGCGTCGGGGGGCTGGTGGTCACCCTGGCGGTGCAGACCGCGCTGATCAACCCCGAGTCTCCCGTGGCGCTGTCGCGGGAGATCTGGGACGGTTCCAGTGGACTGCGCGACCCGATCTACTGGGGCAACCTCGTCGGCGTCTGCGTGGCCATTCCGGTGAACTTCCTGTTCAACAAGATGTGGACCTTCCGTGCGGCCCGTGACCACCACGTGCCCGTCCACCTGACGCCGCTGCCCGAGGGGGACCAGAAGTGACGGAGACCACCACCGGAACCGTCGAGCGGCTGACGCTGAAGACCCAGCTGTTCCGGTTCGTCATGACCGGTGTCGTCGGCGCCGTCGTCGACTTCGGCAGCACCTACCTGCTGTTCCTCGCCGGGATGGGCGACGGGGCGTCGAAGACGGTGGGTTTCATCCTGGGCACCCTCACCGCGTACCTCATCAACCGCCGCTGGACCTTCCAGGCCGCCCCGTCGGTGAAGCGTTTCCTGGTCACCATGGCCTCCTACCTGGCCACCTACGCGGTGCAGGTCAGCCTGTACAAGCTGAGCATCCCCTGGCTGGAGGGCATGGACCTCGACCAGTTCTGGGTGCGTGCCTTCAGCTTCGTCATCGCGCAGGGCACGGCGACGGTGCTGAACTTCATCATCCAGCGGTGGGTGATCTTCCGCAGCTGAGGCGCCGGCCCCTACGGCCGGTAGAACTTCTCCCCGCGTCCCTTCGCCTGCAGGGACAGCCACTCGCGGAAGCCCTTCAGGTCACGCCGCTGCACCAGGAAGAACCAGCCGAAACGTGCGTACTCCTGCGGCAGCAGCCGGCGCATCCCCGGCTGGTTCATCAGGAAGCCGCGGTTGCGGTAGGTGAAGTAGCGCTTGGTGTCGTTGTCCGGGTACTGGGTGTGCATCCGCCCGCCGAGGATCGGCTTGAACTCGTCCGCCCCGTCCGGGTGCAGGTAGGACGTGGTCAGGCACGTGCCGAAGGGCAGCCCGGAACGGACCAGGCGCCGGTGGTACTCGACCTCGTCGCCGCGGATGAACAGGCGGTAGTCGGGGACACCGATGACCTTCATCGCCTCGGCGCTCAGCAGGGCGCCGTTGAAGAGACTGGCGATGCCGGGCAGGAAGTCGCCCTGGAGTTCGTGCAGGTAGCGGCGCCACACCACGCCCTGGCGCAGGGGGAAGGCCAGGCGTCCCGGCTCGTCGATGTTGCAGACCGCGGGGGACACCTCGGCGAGGCCGTGGGTCGCGGCGACGGTGTAGAGGTTGTCCAGGACGTGCTCGTCGGCGGGTTGTCCGTCGTCGTCGGCGCACCACACCGCGTCCATGCCCAGGGAGAGGGCGGTGAGGAAACCGAGGGCGAAGCCGCCGGCGCCGCCGAGGTTCGTCTGTGAGGGCACGTAGACGGCCCGGTCACCGGCGAGTTCCTCCAGCAGCACACGAACCTCGTCCTGGCAGCCGTTGTCCACGACGATGACCTTGTCCACGGGGTGGGTCTGTGCGCAGACGACGGTCAGTGAGTTGCGCAGCAGGTCGACGCGCCGGTGGGTGACGATGACCGCGGCGGTGGTGCCGTTACGGTCGAGGCGGGCCGCTGACTGTACGGGTGTCTGCATGGATGACATTGTGCCACGCGGCGCGGTATCGGCCGGTGCCGGCCGGTGTCAGTCGGTGTGCGCGTCGTCCGGGGCGAGGGCGTCCACCATCGCGTCGAGGAACTCGATGACCGACCGGCGGTCCGCGGCGGGGACGTCGTGCGCGGCCTGCAGCATCTTCTCGTGCATCGGGGACAGCCAGGCGTCGACCTCGTCGTGGGAGAGTCCGGTGGCGACGATGATCACCGACCGGCGGTCGGCGGGGTGCGGGGCACGCCGCACGTGACCGGACTCGGTGAGCCGGTTGAGCAGCTTCGCCGTCGCCGCGCTGGAGATGTGCAGGGCGTCGGACAGGCCCTTGGCGGTCAGCGGGTCGCCGGCACGTTCGGCGGCGATGATGTGCCGCACGGCCTCGGTGTCGGTGGCGTTCAGGCCCATGTCGGATTCGAGGTGGCGGCGCATCTGCTGGTCGGCGGCACGGAACCGCCGTATGGCGTGCAGGAGCGCCACGGCGGGGTCGGAGCCGTCGTACCAGTAGTCCGTTGACATGAAGTCATCATAACCGGTGCCGCGGACCTGTCTGGTGAGTTGACCCAGTGACGGTAATGGCTCACGCCGTGAGGGAATGGCCGTCAGGGCCGTCAGGGCCGGCGGGGGTGCCGGGGACTGTCGGGGAGGTCCAGGTTCTTCCAGATCCGTCCGACCGTCGACGCCGACAGGCCCGTACGGCGGGCGAGTTCGCGCCGCGTCCAGACCGCAGGCCTCCCACGCCCGGGCGGCGGAGTGGCCAGGATCGCCCGGATCTCCTCCTCGGTCATCCGGGGCGGCCGCCCGGGGCGCGGGTCGTCGGTCAGGCCGTCGAGACGGCGCTCCAGGAACCTGCTGCGCCATTTGCCGACGGTAGGCCGGGAGATCTTCAACGTGGCGGCGACCTGCGTGTTCGTCGCGCCGGTGGCGCAGGCGAGGATGATCCTGGAACGCAGTGCGA
The DNA here is from genome assembly GCF_022712195.1 of Corynebacterium sp. GTDB lineage: Bacteria > Actinomycetota > Actinomycetes > Mycobacteriales > Mycobacteriaceae > Corynebacterium. The sequence goes on from NZ_JALAGY010000035.1 coordinate 15,959, forward strand.
GCGGGTCGTCGGTCGTGGTGTCGTCCGCCCAGCCCGTGAGGGCCGTGCGTTCGGCGTCGGTCAGGACGACGGGTGGTGTGGGGCGCCCTCGACGGTGGTCGCGAGGCGCATCGGGAAGACCGGACATGTCGCTAGCCTAGCTAGTTATGAATGATTATTCCTCTTAGCCATGTTTTTCGGGGGAATACATCGACTTATACCTAGCGCGGTGAGCTGATGGGCGGTGTGCATGCCGTACGGTGAGGGGGTGGAGACGACGAGACAGCCCGATGCCCTGCTGGTCCTCTCGTTCGGCGGTCCCGAACGCGAGGAGGACGTGATCCCGTTTCTGGAGAATGTCACACGCGGCCGGGGAATACCGCGCGAACGTCTCCGGGACGTCGGCGAGCACTATTACGCGCTCGGTGGAAGAAGTCCGCTCAATGACCTGAACCGGGAGATGGTCGAGGGCGTCCGGTCCGCGCTGCACCGGCGCGGTTCCGGGATCCCGGTCTACTTCGGCAACCGGAACTGGCATCCGTTCGTCGAGAGCACGGTCGAGACGATGGCGCGCGACGGCATCCGCTCGGCCGCCGTCTTCGCCACCTCCGCCTGGGGCGGCTACTCAGGGTGCCGCCAGTACCACGAGGACATCGCCCGGGCGCGCCGTGCCGTCGTGGACGCCGGGCTGACCCCGCCCGGACTGCACCGGCTCCCCCAGTTCCACGACCACCCGCTGTTCACCTCCGCCTTCGCGCGCGCCGTGGATGCCGCCCGGCAGACCCTCGGCCCCGACGCCGACCTCGTCTTCACCGCGCACTCCGTCCCCGACCGCGCGGACCGGGAGTCCGGGCCGCCCACGGCCGGCGGGCGCCTGTACTCCCGTCAGGTCCACGACAGCGCCCGGCTGATCCGGGAGCGCAGCTCCTTCGCGGTGGGGGACACCGCCCACGCCGACGGACCCGAGGTCGTGTGGCAGTCCCGGTCCGGCCCGCCGTCGGTACCGTGGCTCGGCCCGGACATCTGCGACCACCTCCGGGCGCGCGTCGACCGCGGCAACACCCGGGCCGTGGTCCTGTGCCCCGTCGGATTCCTCTCCGACCACGTCGAGGTGCTCTGGGACCTCGACACCGAGGCCGCGGACACCGCGGAGGGACTGGGGGTCGACCTGGTCCGGGCCGCGACACCGGGGCCCACGTCCGACTTCGCGGAGATGGTCGTCGACCTGACACTGGGGGCCGGCCCCGGAGGGCCGGGACAGGTCCCCAACTTCGGCGTCGCCTCCGACGGTGCGGTGTGCGCGCCGGGGTGCTGCGGAAGCTGACCCGGGCCGCGCCGCAGCGGTCCGGGACGTGCGGTGGCCGGTGGTAGGGTGACAGGAATGGGACGACGAACTGTGATCACCTACGTTGACGACATCGACCGTGAGGAACTCGCTCCTGACGAGGTCCGGACCGTGAAACTCGGTTACCGCGGCGCCGAGTACGTCCTGGACCTGTCGGAGCTGAACGCGGAGATCCTCGCCGAGGAACTCGAGCCGTACCTGAAGGCCGCACGCAAGCTGCCGCGCACCACGGCGGGGGCCGGGTCCACCGGTACCGGCCGGACGGCGACAGGGTCGACAGGGTCGTCAGGGTCGTCCGGCACGTCCGCCGCCGACGCCGCCCGCAACGGCCGCATCCGCGAGTGGGCACGGGAGACCGGCCGCGAGGTCTCCGCGCGCGGCCGGATCGCCGCCGACGTGATCAGCGCCTACGAGGAAGCGCACCCCGAGGACCGCTGAGCGTCCGGTAGCCCCCGGTAACACACCGCAGTTCTCCTGCCGGCCCCCTTGTCGACGGGGGCCGGCAGGCGTACTTTCTGGCTATGCGTAAAGCGCAGGGCCCTCATCCGGTCCGACGGGACGCGTTCACCGCGCAGGCGCCACGTCCCCTCCGAACCACCGACACCGACACCAGACGCCCCTGGTGGCAGGTCATGTGCCTGTCCGGTGTCGACTACTTCTCCACACTGGGCTACCAGCCCGGCATCGCCGTCGCGGCCGCCGGCGCGCTGGCCCCCGTGGCCACGCTGATCCTGGTGCTCGTCACGCTCCTCGGCGCCGTACCGGTCTACCGGCGGATCGCCGCCGAGTCACCGGACGGACTCGGGTCGGTCGGCATGCTCGCCGCCATGGTCCGGGGGTGGCGTGGCAAACTGCTCATCCTCGTCCTGCTCGGGTTCGCCGCCTGCGACTTCATGATCACCGTGACCCTGTCGGCGTCGGACGCGGCGACACACCTGCTCAGCTCCTCCAGCAGCCCGTGGCTGATGCCGGTCACACTCGGCCTGGTCGCCCTGCTCGCGGCCGTGTTCCTCAAGGGTTTCACCGAGGCCGTCCGGGTCTCGGTCGTGCTGGTCACCGTCTACCTGGGCGTGACCACGGCGGTGGTGGCGCGTGGCCTGTGGCGCATCGTCACCGAGCCCGGCCACGTCGCCGACTGGACCGCGGCCGTCACCACGCAGCACTCCAGTGTCTGGATGATGCTGGCGGTCGCGGTGCTGGTGTTCCCGAAACTGGCGCTCGGCATGTCAGGGTTCGAGACCGGGGTGTCCGTGATGCCGCTGATCCGTCCGGCACCGGGCACCGTCGGCGAGCGGGCCCGCGCCTCCCGGATCCGCTCGGGACGGCGCCTCGTCCTGGTCAGCGCCCTGGTGATGAGCGCCTTCCTGGTGTGCTCCTCGCTGTGCGTGACCATGCTGGTGCCCGCCGACCAGCTCGCCGCCGGGGGACAGGCGAACGGCCGGGCGCTGGCCTGGCTCGCCCACGAGGAGTTCGGACGGGTGGTGGGAAACGTCTACGACGCGTCCACCATCGCCGTCCTCTGGTTCGCCGGCGCCTCGGCGATGGCGGGACTGCTCGCCCTGATCCCGCGTTACCTGCCCGCCTACGGCATGGCGCCCCGGTGGGCACGGCGGTCCCGTCCGACGGTGCTCGTGCTGACCTCCGTGGCGGTCGTCCTGGTGCTGGTCTTCCGGGCGGACGTGGACGCCCAGTCCGGCGCCTACGCCACCGGTGTCCTCGTCCTCCTCGGGTCCGGGGCGCTGGCGGTCACGCTGCACACCCTGCGTCAGGGGAGACGACGGTCCGGGATCCTGTTCGCCGCGGTCACCGCCGTGCTGGGGTACACGTTGGTGGCCAACGTCATCGAACGTCCCGAAGGTCTGAAGGTGGCGGCGTGGTTCATCCTGGGCATCATCGTGGTCTCCGCCGTGTCACGGACCGGACGCTCCCTGGAACTGCGGGGCGCGGAGATCCGCTACGACGCGGCAGCCCAGCACATGCTCCAGGCGGCCGTCGCCGGATCCGGGGAGCTGCACCTGGTGGCGACCTGCGCACAGGAGGAACCTGACGTCGTCTCCCGGGAACGGGGCCTGCGCCGGTCCAACCACCTGCCCGACGACCGACCGCTGGTGTTCCTCGACGTCACCGTCGGCGACGCCAGCGACTTCTCCACGCCGCTCGTGGTGACCGGACGGGCGGTCGACGGGATCCCCGTCCTGCACGTCTCCGCGACGACCGTCCCCAACGCCGTCGCCGCCGTGGCGCTGGACGCCCGGGACCACTTCGACGTGGTCCCCGACATCTACTTCGAGTGGGGGACGGGGACCCCGGTCCGCGAGATGCTGCGGTACCTCGCGGTGGGCCGGGGCCACAACGCCGCGGTGACCCGCGAGGTTCTCCGGCGGGCGGAACCCGACGAGGCCCGACGGCCGCGGGTGCACGTGGGGTGAGGGGCCTACCGGCGCTGCGCGAGCATCCCCCGGTAGCCCTGCACGAAACCGGGGTAGCGCAACGCCCCCACCAGCCGTCCGAGGGCGGCACCGTCGAAGAATGAACCTGTCGGCTCCTCCGGTGTGACGGGCGGCGGGGGCTTGACGCCGAGCTCGTCGGCCAGGAAGGTGACGACCTCACCGAGCGTCGCGGGCCGTTGGTCGACGGCGTGCAGGACCGCCGGGGGATCCACGGCGTCCAGCATCACCTCCAGGGCCCTCACCAGGTCGGTCTGGTGGATCCGGTTCGTCCGCCGGGCGTACTGCACCGGCGTGCCGGAGGTCGCGGTCCGCAACATGAACTCCCGACCGGGACCGTAGATTCCTGCGGGACGCACGACGAGGGCGCCGAAGAGCGCCTCGGCGGCCCGTTCGCCGGCGAGGAGGGTCTGCGCCCTGGGCGACGCCGGTACCGGGGTGTCCGCCTCCGTCAGCGTGCCGTCCTGCGTAGGACGGTCGAACACGCCGGTGGACGACACGAACACCGTCCGGGCGGGGACGCCGGGGAGCGCGGTCGCGAGATTCCCGAGTGCGGCGAGGTAGCCGTCCGGGTTCCCCGGCCCGCCGATGCCGGGGGTGAGGGTGACGACCATCGCGTCCACGGCCGGCAGGGGCTCCACCTCCGTCGACAGGCGGTCTGACAGGAGGTCGACCGGCAGCGGTGTCACACAGGACGGCAGAGCCGTGGTGTCGCGGCGCAGCGCGAACACCTCGGCGCCACGCGCGGCGAGACGTCCGGCCAGCTCGCCGCCGACCTGACCGCATCCGGCGAGCAGGACACGCCGCGGCACCGGACCCCGCCCGTGGGAGCCGGGGCAGTCGTGGGAACTCAGAGCCGCCCCAGCCCCTTCAGCACGCCGCGGACGTGCTCGGCGGCCGTCGGCCCCTCGTAGGCGCCGACGATCTCGTCGACGGGGCCGCAGGAGCGGATCTGTCCGTGGTCGACCCACAACGCCGAGTCGCACAGCTGGGCCAGGAACTCGTTGGAGTGTGAGGCGAACACCAGGATGCCGGACTTCTCGACCAGCGACTGCAGACGGATCCGCGCCTTCTCCATGAACGCCGCGTCCACCGCGCCGATGCCTTCGTCGAGCAGCAGGATCTCCGGCTCGATCGAGGTCACCACGCCCAGGGCGACGCGGACCCGCATACCGGTGGAGTAGGTGCGCAGCGGCATGGAGAGGTAGTCGCCGAGTTCGGTGAACTCCGCGATCTCGTCCATCTTCCTCTCCATGGACTTCCGGCTCTCGCCGAGGAAGAGGCCGCGGATGATGATGTTCTCGTACCCGCTGATCTCCGGGTCCATCCCCACGCCGAGGTCGAAGACCGGGGCCACGCGCCCCTTGACGACCGCGGAGCCGCGGGTGGGCTCGTAGATCCCGGAGAGCAGGCGCAGCAGTGTGGACTTGCCGGCGCCGTTGTGGCCGACCAGGCCGATCCGGTCGCCTTCCTCGAGGTGCAGGTTCACGTCCCGCAGCGCCTCGACGACGACGGTGTTGTCGGAGTTGCGTCCGATGGCCCCGCCGGCGGCGCCGAGGAAGGCCTTCTTCAGGGAGCGGGACTTGGCGTCGAAGATGGGGAAGTCGACGCAGGCGTTGTAGGTGTCGATGGAAACCATGGGTGTTCTCCTTTTAGACCCAGTAGCTCACGCGTGAGCGCCACTGGCGCATGAACACCATGGCGAACAGGGTGCCGAGCACGGTGAGGGCGGCGACGATGATCCACGAGTGCAGCTCGACCGGCTCGTCGATCATCGGGCCGCGGACGACACTGAGGTAGTGGAACAGCGGGTTGATCTCCGCGATCCGGGCACGCTCGGCGACGGCACCGCCCTGTTCCAGCAGCGTCTTGGTGGTCCACACGATGGGGGTCATGTAGAACAGCAGCTGCACGAGCGACTCCAGCAGCGGGGCGACGTCGCGGTAGCGGGTGGCGATGATGCCGAAGAACATCGAGACCCACACCCCGTTGGCCACCAGCAGAGCCAGACCGGGGACGGCCAGCAGGACCTCCCAGCCGACCGGGATCTGGAAGATGGCCAGCAGGATCACCCAGATGACCAGGTTGTGGCACAGGACCAGGAACTGCTTCCACACCAGCCGGTAGACGTGCACGCTCAGGGCGCTGGGGAGCTGTTTGATCAGCCCTTCGTTGGCGATGAAGACCTGGGAGCCCTCGATGATGCACCCGGAGATGAAGCTCCACATGATCAGGCCCACGGCGACGTGGGGCAGGAACTCCCGGAGGTCCATCTGGAAGAGCATGGAGTACAGCAGACCGAGCGCCACGGCCATGACGCCGGTGGCGAGCGTGATCCACAACGGCCCAAGGACGCTGCGCCGGTAGCGCTGCTTGATGTCCTGCCAGCCCAGGACGAGCCAGAGCTCGCGCTGGCCGAAGCCGCGCTTCAGGTCGTCCCATGCGGCACCGAGCGTCTGGGAGGTCGAGGCAGGCGCACCGCCGTCCGCAGGTGGGGCGACGAAGCGCTCGTACTCCGGTGAGGTGGCCACCGGCCGGGGGTTCTCTGAATCGGACACGGGAACACGGTACTCCGGAACGGTGTGGAGTGCGGTAATCAGCGCCGGTACCACTCATGTCCATGTGCCGATGTAGTATCGGTGTCGGTAACGGGAAGGCAGGGTCGTTTTCCGCATTTTAGTGTCGTGACCTGCAATTAGTTAATGGGTATCCGGTGTGTTGGGTCGAGGAAAGGGGCAGTCGGGAGTGTTCGACATCGCGAGGGTTCGTGGCCTCTACGAATCGCTGTCCGAGGGGTGGACGTACCTCAACGCCGGCCGTCGTGCGCAGGTGCCGGAGAAGGTCAGTTCGGCGGTGTCCCGGGCGTTCCGGGCGTCCCCTCTGCAGGGGCAGGACGGCGCGGCGCGCGGCGACCACCACGTCGCCGCCGCGCGCGAGGCGGTCGCCGATCTCGTCGGGGCGTCGCCCGAGTGCGTCGTCCTCGGGCCCAGCCGGACCTCCCTGCTGGGGATACTGGCCACCGCCGTCCCGGCGAAACTCCGGATGGGCAGGGAGGTCGTGCTGAGCCGGGTGGACGAGCCCTCCAACATCACCCCCTGGAAGCTCGCCGCGGACCTCTACGGGGCCACGGTGCGGTGGGCCGAGGCCGACCTGACCACCGGGGCCCTGCCCGCGTGGCAGTTCACCAGCCTGATCAGCCTCGACACCTCCATCGTCGCGGTGCCCGCGGCGAACACGCACCTGGGCACGGTGACGGACGTCCGCGCCATCGCCGACATCATGCGGGCGAAGTCCCGCGCCTGGCTCGTGGTGGACGCCGGCGCCTACGCCCCCTACCGGATGATCGACATGGAGGCGTGGGACGCCGACGTCGTCGCCCTGGACATGGCGCCGCTCGGCGGGCCGGAGGTGGGCGCACTGGTCTTCCGCGACCCGTCCCTGCTGGCGGAGCTCCACCTTGTCGAACTGCGCCGCGGGCGCCATGCGGCACCGGACTCGCAGGAGCTGACCGCACGCCGCGTGGCCGAGCTGGAGCGCGACGGCAACGCGCCGGGCCTGCTCGGCGGGGTCCCGGCGGCCGTGGACCACCTGGCGGGCCTGGACGAGGAGGCCACGGGCACGCGCCGTGAGCGCCTCGCCACGTCCCTGCACTCCAGTGAGGAGTACCTCGGCCAGCTCGCCGGCTACCTCGTCGACGGTCTCCGCGACCTGGAGAACGTGCATGTGGTGGGGGTCGACGGGGAGACCGACACCGAACCCGAGCACGACCACAACAGCTGGGGCGGCGGCACCGGGCCGCACGGGCGCCACTTCGGCCCCGTCGACCGGCTGCCGCGGGTGAGCTTCCTCGTCGAGGGCATCGAGGCCTCCGTCGTGGGGGAACGTCTGCTGAGCAACGGGGTCGTCGCCCAGACCGTCGGGCTGGAGGAGAGTGCCCTGTTCGACCAGATGGGTGTCGCCGAGATGGGCGGTGCGGTGTGCGTGGCACTCGCCCCGCACAACACCCACATGGACATCGACCACCTGCTGCGCGTGGTCGGCGGGATCGTCTAGAGGCCGGCTAACCGGTGATCTCGAAGATCGCCTTGCCGGTGATCTCCCCGGCCAGCAGCGACCGGTGGGCCTCAGCGGCCTCCCGGATCGGGAAGACCCGGTCCACATGGTGGGAGATCCTGCCGTCCTCCAGCATGGGCCACACGTTCTGCACCGTCTCCGCCACGATCCGTGCCTTGTCGTCCCGGTCCCGGTAGCGAAGGCCCGTGGCCGAGATGTTCCCCCGCTTGGCCAGCAGCTTCCCGATGTTCAACTCGCCCTTCACACCACCCTGCATCCCGATGATCACCAGGTGACCGTCCGGGGCCAGTGCCGTCACATTGCCGTCCAGGTACTTCGCACCGATGATGTCCAGGATCACGTCCGCGCCGCCGAGCTCCTTGACCACCTTCACGAAGTCCTCCTCGTGGTAGTTGATCAGGACGTCCGCCCCGTAGCGGCGGCACACGTCCAGCTTCTCCGGGCTGCCCGCGGTCACCGCCACCCGCACACCCAACGCACGGGCCAGCTGGATGGCGAAGATGCCGATGCCGCCGCCACCGCCGTGGATCAGCAGGGTGTCGCCCTCGCGCAGCCGCGCCGTCATCATCAGGTTCGACCAGACCGTGCAGGCGGCCTCGATGACACTGGCGGTGTCCGAGAGCCCGAAACCGTCCGGTACCGGCGTCAACTGCCCCACCGGCACGATCGTGTACTCGGCGTACGCCCCTCCCGACAGCAGCGCACCGACCTCGTCCCCCTCCCGGTACGGTGTCCCGTCGGGCCGGAGGCAGCCGTTCGGGTCGACGACCACACCGGCGGCCTCGAGGCCCAGGATCTCGGACACCCCCTTCGGCGGCGGGTAGTGCCCCTGCGCCTGGAGGGTGTCGGCACGGTTCAGCCCCGCCGCCGTGACCTGGATCAGGACCTCGCCGTCCTGGGGTGCCGGGACGTGGGTCTCCTGCCAGTGCAGGGACTGAGGGTCGTCGGGGTCCGTCTGGATGATGGCCTTCATGTTCCCGTTCATGCACCCAGCCTAACCATCTCCGGGCATGCAGGGGTGGACACCGACGACGGCGACGCGGTGGGTTAGAATCAGGACGCGCCGGACGCCGAGCGTCCGTGCAGCCAGGGAGACGTGGCAGAGCGGCCGAATGCACTGGTCTTGAAAACCAGCGACGAGCGATCGTCCAGGGGTTCAAATCCCCTCGTCTCCGCCGACACCACGTCCCCGCCCTCCGGGGGCGGGGACGTGGGGGAATAGTTGTTGAAGGTAACTAACTTTCCGTGTAGCTTCATCAGGGCCAGTCACTCCCCGTAGTGATCCTCCACGACGGAAGCCCCGATGACCTCAGCGCCCCCAGAACCTTCAGTGCCTTCAGCACCTTCAGCACCTTCAGCACAGTCCCCCTCCCGTCCGCTGCCCGCCGGTGGCCTGTCCTTCGGGGTGGGGCTGCTCATCGCCGCCGTCGGGCTCCTCGCCGTCGCGGTCGTGCCGAAGCCCGCGGAGTTCAGCTCGGGGATGCTCCTGGGGATCGCCGCCGGTGCGGTGGGTGTGCTGCTCGTCTTCATCATGAAGATGAAGCTGCACCCCGTCATCGCGCTGGTTCTCGTCAGTCTCGGCACCGCGCTCGCCACGGGGATCTCCATGTCGGAGGTGCTGGACGTCCTGCTCGACGGCTTCGGGAGCACACTCGGGGAGGTCGGCCTCCTGCTCGCGTTCGGTGTGATGTTCGCCCGGCTCTTCGAGATCAGCGGTGGTGCGGCGGCCCTGTCCTCCGCGATGGTCGAGCGTCTCGGAGAGAAGCGCGCCCCGCTCGCCCTGGGCATCGCCTCACTGATGTTCGGATTCCCCATCTTCTTCGACGCCGCGTTCATGGTCATGCTGCCGATCCTGCTGGCGACGGCCCGTCGGCTCGGCGGGAGCATGCTGATCTACGTGCTGCCCGCGGCCGCGGCCCTGTCGACGATGCACGTCCTTCTCCCTCCCCACCCGGGCGTCGTCGCGGCGACCGTCCTGCTCGGTGCGGACGTGGGGCTCGTGATGCTCGTCGGCCTCGTCGTCGCCATCCCGACCTGGTACATCTCCGGCTACCTCTACGGGGTGTGGATCGGCAGGCGGATCGAACTCCCCGTCCCGGAGATCGTCACCGGCGGGCCGCAGGTCGACGACGACGTCACCGAGCCGCCCAAGGTGCGGGTCCTCCTGGGGCTCCTGGCCCTGCCTCTGGTGCTGATCTTCATGAACACCCTCGTCACCACGCTGGGCAGCACAGGGGCGATCGACGCGGAGTCGACGTGGGCCTCCGGGCTCGTCCTCGTTGGCTCGACCCCGATCGCCCTGCTCATCACCGTGCTGATGTCCTGCTGGGTCATCGGCGTCCGCCGTGGGAGCTCCACCGAGGTGATCGAGGACATGCTCGACAACTCCCTCAAGCCCATCGCCCCGGTGCTGCTCATCACCGGCGCCGGCGGGATGTTCGGTGGTGTCCTGCTGGCGAGCGGTATCGGTGAGGCACTGTCGGGCACTCTCGAGCAGACCGGGCTCCCCCTCGTCGCGGCCGTCTTCGTCGTCGCGGCGATCGTCCGTGTCTCCCTCGGAACCGCGACTGTGGCGATCACGACTGCGGCGGGGCTCCTCGGGGCGTCCGTGGCGGCGGCGGGGCTGAGCCCGCTCCAGACAGCGGCCCTGACGATCGTCCTCGCCGGTGGTTCATCGGTGCTGTCCCACGTCAACGACGCCAGCTTCTGGATGATCGGACGGCTGCTGGGGATGAGCGTTCCGCAGACCTTCAAGACCTGGACGGTCATCAAGACCCTCGTCGGCACCGTCGCGGCGTCCCTGGGCACCGTCATCTACCTCATCGCCTGACGGGCCACAGTCGTCGGAGTCCACCTCACGGCGGATCAGGCCACGACATCCACCACGTCGCCGACCTGCAGGGTGTTGAAGAAGGCGACGGCGTCGTCGTGCAGCAGGTGGATGCACCCGTGGGACAGGACGCCGGGATCACCCTCGTGGAAGGCGATGCCGATGTCGCTCGGGTACGTCGACCCCGAGGAGAAGAACACCGAGAACGGCATCGGCGCGTCATAGGCGCTGGACCACCAGTCCGCGTCCTTCCTCGTGACCCGGGCGGTGCCGGCGGGTGTCTCGTAACCGGCGCGGCCCGTGCTGGCGGGCACCGGTCCACGGGTGACCCTGCCCGCGCCGTCCTGCAGCCAGGCGGTCTGGTCGCCCAGGCTGATGCACGCCTTCGCCTCCACGGCGCAGGGGGCGTTCCGGGGTTGCGGGACGGCAGGTGCCGGTCCCGGGGCAGGGGCAGGGGCGACGCCGTCGGGAAGCATGTCCCCGGCCCAGTCGGGCAGGTCGCGCAGGTCGGGTAGGGACGCCCCGGACCCCGGTACCTCGGGGAGCGTGAACGTGGGAGCGGCGGTCGCCGGGGAGGCCAGGGCCAGGGCAAGTGCCGCGGAACCGGCGGACAACGTCAGGATTCGGCCGATGTTCTTCATCGGGACGCACCTCCAGGGGTAGGTCGGTGTGACCCAGCTTACTCCGGCGGCGGCGGGGTCATTCCAGGACGGCGACCTGCTCGACCGCGGGCAGGCGCACCCGGGCGCCGTCCGGACGGTCGACGACGAACTCCGAGCCCACCGTGGCGGAGACCAGGCGCGACCAGCGCATCCGCTCGCGGCGTACGTCCCGGCGGGAGACGTTGAACACCCACAGCGCGTGGTCCACCAGTACCGTGGTCCCGGCGTGCTCGTCGCCGGCGAGTCGGAGCAGGTAGACGTGGCCGTCCAGCTCCGCGTGGTGCAGGCCGTCCAGGTCCGGTGCGGTGTCGACGGACTCCACCGTGGGCGCCAGGACGGTGATCCGGCCGACCACGCCGAAGCGGTGCACGGTCCCGTCGGCGGACAGCACGGTGAGGGGTTCACCGACGGCGCAGCGGCGGATCCCTCCGTGGCGCCACACCACCGGCTGGGGTACCTCGGTCTCCGGCCCGCGTCGGGCGGTGCGCACGGCGGCCCACCAGGGGTCGAGGGTCACCCGGTGGGACGGCTGCTCGGTCTCGACGAGGTAGCGGCCCGGGGCGTCGGCCGTCAGGCGCGAGGGACGTTCTGCCACCAGGGCGGACAGTGTGTCCACGACCTCCTCGTCGGTGGAGTTCCAGCCGATCCCCCGTGACTCCAGGACCCCGTAGAGCTGGGGCAGTGTCAGGTCCGGCTGGCTCTCCCAGGCCTGTGCGAGTGTCTCCAGGACGCGGGGAATTCTCAGGGGGTCCTTCACCTCTCCCATGGTAGCTGCCGGCGTCGGGTCGACGACACGCGCGTTACGTCCGGGTTGCGGCGGGGCGGGAGCGTACACAGCCGGGAAACGGTCCTGAAACCCGGCGGAAACAAATGTCCCGACAGATGGGATTTTAGCGGGCACGTTATGGGAACGTGCAGCTGTATCGTCTTTCGGCAATCCAGGGGATAAGATACAAAGACAACCACAGACCGAGACGGACCCGGAAACAGCGGATTGATGTGACGTGCACCACGTTCCGCCACCGGCACCAGTACCTCTTAGTGCAGCCTAATTTTGTGCCGCCTCCGCAGGACCGTACCAGTAGGGCCACAGCACCCCTGCCGACGACAAGGCCACCACCCCAGGCCACGGAGAACCACACCGCACGACCCGACGACCGGAGGATGACCACCCCGTGAACAACCAGCTGAAGAACTACCCGGCGCCCCAGGGCCTGTACCACCCGGCCCACGAGCACGACGCCTGCGGCGTCGCCTTCGTCGCCGACATGCACGGCCGTGCCAGCCACGACATCGTCGAGAAGGGCATCCAGGCACTGGTCAACCTCGAGCACCGCGGCGCCGCCGGGGCGGAGAAGAACACCGGCGACGGGGCCGGCATCCTCATGCAGGTCCCGGACCGCCTCTACCGCGAGGAACTCGCCGGACAGGGTGTCGAACTGCCCGCCCCCGGGGCCTACGCCACCGGCATCGCCTTCCTCCCCGCCGCCCGCATGGCAGCCCTGGACGCCATGCGCGCGGTGGAGTCGATCATCGCCGAGGAGAACCTGGAGCTCGTCGCCTGGCGGGAGGTCCCCGTCGACGACTCCGCCCTGGGGGCCATGGCGCGCGACGCCGAACCGATCTTCTACCAGCTGTTCGTCGCCGGACGTGACGGCGACGGCCCGGACGCCGCGCAGCTCACCGGGATCGAACTGGACCGTCGGGTGTGGTTCGTGCGCAAGCGCGCCGAACGCGAACTGGGCTCCAAGGGCCCCGGCGAGGGTGCCGGCTCCGACACCGTCTACTTCCCGTCACTGTCCTCGCGCACCATCGTGTTCAAGGGCATGCTCACCACCCCCCAGCTGCGCGACTTCTACCTGGACCTGCAGGACGAGCGCGTCGAGTCGGCCCTGGCGGTCGTCCACTCGCGGTTCTCCACGAACACCTTCCCCTCCTGGCCCCTGGCCCACCCCTTCCGGCTCGTCGCGCACAACGGCGAGATCAACACGGTGCGCGGCAACGAGAACTGGATGCGCGCCCGCGAGTCGCAGATCCGGTCGGAGGTCCTCGGCGACATCGAACGCGTCCTGCCGGTCTGCGACCCCGCCGGCTCCGACACCGGACGGTTCGACGAGGCCCTGGAGCTGCTCCACCTCGCCGGCCGGTCCCTCCCGCACGCGGTGATGATGATGGTCCCGCAGGCGTGGGAGCGTAACCCGTCGGTGGACCCGGACGTCCGCGCGTTCTACGAGTACCACTCCTCCCTCATGGAGGCGTGGGACGGCCCGGCGGCCCTGGTGTTCACCGACGGCACCGTCATCGGCTCGGTGCTGGACCGCAACGGGCTGCGCCCCGGACGCATCTGGGTCACCCGTGACGGCCTGGTCATCGGCGGTTCCGAGACCGGACTGCTGCCCGTCCCCCCGGAGGAGATCGTGCAGCGCCGCCGTATCGAACCCGGCCGCATGTTCCTCGTCGACACCGCACAGGGACGCATCATCCCCGACGAGGAGATCAAGTCCCGGCTGGCCGACCGCCCCTACCGTCAGTGGGTCGACGACAACATCGTGCGCTTCGACGACCTGCCGCCGGTGGAGTACGAGGCCATGAGCCACGAGCGTGTCGTCCTGCGCCAGCGGGTCTTCGGCATGACCGAGGAGGACGTCGACGTGCTCATCCGGCCGCTCGCCGTCACCGGCGCCGAACAGCTGGGCTCCATGGGCACGGACACGCCCGTCGCGGCCCTGTCCGACCGCCCCCGCATGCTCTTCGACTTCTTCTCCCAGCGTTTCGCACAGGTCACGAACCCGCCACTGGACTCCATCCGCGAGAAGATGGTCACCAGCATGTTCACCCAGCTCGGACGCCAGGTCGACGTCACCACCGAGGTCCCCGAGGCGGCACACCGCATCCACCTCGAGACACCCGTCCTGCTGAACTCCACCCTGGCCACCCTGCGCCAGGCAGGTGACCACGAGGGCTTCGGGGACTTCCGCTCCGCGGTGGTCTCCGGGCTCTACCCGGTCGCCCACGGCGGACGCGGCATGCGCGAGGCCGTCGAACGCGTCCGCCGGGAGACCTCGCGCGCCATCGAGGACGGCGCGACCCTGGTCATCCTCTCCGACCGCGAGTCGGACGAACGCATGGCGCCGATCCCCTCACTGCTGCTCACCAGCGCGGTGCACCAGCACCTCGTCGCCGAGCGCACCCGCACCCGCGCCTCGTTGATCGTCGAGGCCGGTGACGCCCGTGAGGTCCACCACCTCGCGATGCTGCTCACCTTCGGTGCCGACGCCATCAACCCCTACATGGCGTTCGAGACCATCGACGAACTCTCCAAGCGCGGCCAGCTCGACGGGCTGAGCACCGACGACGGCTGCCGGAACTTCATCGACGGCGCGACCGCCAGCGTGCAGAAGATCATGTCGAAGATGGGCATCGCCACCGTGGCGTCCTACCGGGGTGCCCAGCTGGCCGACGTCACCGGCCTGCACCAGCAGCTCCTGGACGACTACTTCACCGGGTGCCTCAGCCCGATCTCGGGCATCGGGCTCGACGAGATCGCCGCGGACGTCGCCGTGCGGCACCGCTTCGCCTTCCTGCCCCGCCCCGAGGAGGTCGCCCACCGCGAACTCGAGATCGGCGGCGAATACAGGTGGCGCCGGGAGGGCGAGTACCACCTGTTCAACCCGGAGACCGTGTTCAAGCTGCAGCACGCCACCCGCACCGGGCAGTACCGCATCTTCAAGGAGTACTCCGACAAGGTCGACAACCAGTCGAAGCGCCTGGCCACCCTGCGCGGCCTGTTCGAGATGCACAGCGACCGGCCGTCGATCCCCGTCGACGAGGTCGAACCCGTCTCCGCGATCGTCAGACGGTTCTCCACCGGTGCGATGAGCTACGGCTCGATCTCCGCCGAGGCCCACGAGACCCTCGCCATCGCCATGAACCGGCTCAAGGGCATGTCGAACTCCGGTGAAGGCGGCGAGGACCCCGACCGCTTCGAACCGGAGGCGGACGGCACCTGGCGCCGCTCGGCGATCAAGCAGGTCGCGTCCGGACGCTTCGGCGTGACCAGCCACTACCTCAACAACTGCACCGACATCCAGATCAAGATGGCCCAGGGCGCCAAGCCCGGCGAGGGCGGCCAGCTGCCCCCGCACAAGGTCTACCCCTGGATCGCGGAGGTCCGCGTGACGACACCCGGCGTCGGCCTGATCTCCCCGCCGCCGCACCACGACATCTACTCCATCGAGGACCTCGCCCAGCTGATCCACGACCTGAAGAACGCCAACCCGGACGCACGCGTCCACGTCAAGCTCGTCGCCGAGCAGGGCGTGGGCACCGTCGCCGCCGGTGTGTCCAAGGCGCACGCGGACGTCGTCCTGATCTCCGGCCACGACGGCGGCACCGGGGCCTCGCCGCTGAACTCGCTGAAGCACGCCGGCGGCCCCTGGGAGCTCGGCCTGGCCGAGACCCAGCAGACCTTGCTGATGAACGGCCTGCGCGACCGCATCACCGTGCAGTGCGACGGCCAGATGAAGACCGGGCGCGACGTCATGGTCGCCGCCCTCCTCGGCGCCGAGGAGTTCGGCTTCGCCACCGCACCGCTGGTGGTCGAGGGCTGCATCATGATGCGCGTCTGCCACCTCGACACCTGCCCGGTCGGAGTGGCCACCCAGAACCCCGACCTGCGCAGGAAGTTCACCGGCCGGGCCGAGCACGTGGTCAACTTCTTCACCTTCATCGCCCAGGAGGTCCGCGAGTACCTCGCCGAACTCGGCTTCCGCACCCTGCAGGAGGCCGTGGGCCACTCCGAGTGCCTGCGGGCCGGCACGGTCGACCCGGACCACAAGACCGCCGGGTCGCTCGACCTGTCACCCATCTTCGCCCGTCCCGACAGCCCCTTCATGCACCAGGACCTGTACCGGACGAAGGAACAGGACCACAGCCTGGACGCCGCCCTGGACAACCGCATCCGCGAGGACGCCGGGGAGACCATCCGCCGCGCCGCCGCCGGCGAGGGCACCACCGTCGACCTGGCGTACCCGATCAGCAACGTCAACCGGTCCGTCGGCACGATGACCGGCTCACTCGTCAGCCGCGTCGCCGGACGGGACGGCCTGCCCGAAGGCACCGTGAACCTCACCTTCACCGGGTCCGCCGGAAACTCCTTCGGCGCCTTCGTGCCCAGGGGCATGACGCTGACCCTGGTCGGAGACGCCAACGACTACGTCGGCAAGGGGCTCTCCGGCGGCACCCTCGTCATCCGCCCCCACGACCGGGACGGGGCGGTCGGCGACCACCAGACCATCGCCGGCAACGTCCTCGGCTTCGGCGGCGTCTCCGGTGAGATGTTCATCCGCGGCGCCGTCGGCGAACGCTTCTGCGTGCGCAACTCCGGTGTGACCGCCGTCGTCGAAGGCATGGGCAACCACGGCTGCGAGTACATGACCGGCGGACGGGTGATCAACCTGGGCCCGGTCGGCGAGAACTTCGGCGCCGGCATGTCCGGCGGCATCGCCTACCTCATGGACGACGGCACCGGCGTCGAGGGGATGTCCCGGCGCATCAACCCCGGCCTCGTCGACGTCGAGGAGGTCACCGGGGACGAACTCGACTGGCTCGTCGAGACGATCGAACGCCACCGGCGGCTCACCGGGTCCACCGTGGACGTGGACCCCCGGTCGCTGATCAAGGTCATGCCGCGCGACTACCGCCGCGTCCTGCAGACCATCGAACAGGCCCGCGAGGCGGGACTCGACGCGGACGGCATCGCCGCCGCCATCATGGAGGGAGTCAAGTAATGGCTGATCCGCACGGTTTCATGAAGTACCCCCGCGAAGAGGCGGAACACCGTCCCGTCCCACTGCGGCTGCTCGACTGGAAGGAGGTCCTCGAACCCCTCGCCGACTCGACGGTGCAGACCCAGGCCTCCCGCTGCATGGACTGCGGCGTCCCCTTCTGCCACGACGGGTGCCCGCTGGGCAACATCATCCCCGAGTGGAACGACCTGGTCCGCCAGGGACGGTGGAAGGAGGCCTACGACCGCCTGCACGCCACCAACAACTTCCCCGAGTTCACCGGACGCATCTGCCCCGCCCCCTGTGAAGGCGCCTGCGTCCTCGGCATCGACGGCATCGGCGCGGGCGCCGGCGTCGGCGACCCGGTGGCGATCAAGACCGTGGAACTCCAGATCGTGGAACACGCCTTCGCGGAAGGGTGGGTACGCCCCGTGAAGGCGAGCTTCTCCACCGGCCAGTCCGTCGCCGTCGTCGGCTCCGGACCCGCCGGCCTCGCCGCAGCCCAGCAGCTCACCCGCGCCGGGCACGACGTCACCGTCCTCGAACGCGACGACCGGATCGGCGGTCTGCTGCGGTACGGCGTGCCGGACTACAAACTGGAGGGCCGCTGGATCGACCGGCGGCTAGCCCAGATGGAGGCCGAGGGCACCACCTTCCGCACCGGCGTCTCCCCGTCGGCGTCCGACCTCGCCGGATTCGACGCCGTCGTCCTCGCCGTCGGGGCGACCGTCCCCCGCGACATCTCCGTCCCGGGCCGCGACCTGGACGGCGTCCACCAGGCGATGGAGTACCTGCCCATGGCCAACCGCGCCGTCGCCGGTGACACCGACACCCCTCACATCGACGCGAAAGGCAGGAACGTCGTCATCATCGGCGGCGGCGACACCGGCACCGACTGCTTCGGCACCGCCCTGCGCCAGGGCGCCGCGTCCGTCCGGCAGTTCGACTACAACCCCGCACCGGACCCCTACCGCACCGAGGACAACCCGTGGCCGGTGTGGCCGAAGGTCTGGCGCGTGGCCTCGGCCCACGAGGAGGGCGAGTACCGCGTCAGCGGCGACGAGTCCGCCGACGAGATCGTCGCCCTCGGCCTCGCCGAGCGTGAGGTCGGCGCCCCCCTGGGCCACCGGGACCACCGCATCAACACCGTCGAGCTCACCGGCACCGCCGGCCACGTCACCGGCCTGCGCGCCGCGACCTGCGAACGCACCCCGGAAGGCACGGTCAACCTGCCCGGCACGGAGGTCGACATGGACGCCGACCTCGTCCTGCTCGCCGTCGGGTTCTCCTCCGTGGACACCCGCGGCATCGTCTCCGAACTGGGACTGCCGGTCGACGGACGCGGACGCCTCACCCGCGACGACGACTACCGCACCTGGTGGTCCGAGTCCTCCGCCGTACGCGACACCGGTTTCGACGCCCCGGTGTTCGTCGCCGGCGACGCGGGACGCGGCGCCTCGCTGATCGTGTGGGCCATCTCCGAGGGACGCGCCTGCGCCGCCGCCGTCGACCGCGCACTGATGGGCGAGAGCGCCCTGCCACGGCCCGTCGCCCCGACGGACATGCCGCTGGGAGTGTGAGTACGCCGGGGGAGTACATTGATGCCCCATGACCGGCGGCGCCCTCCTCAGCATCCTCGTCGCGTGGCTGCTCGCCATCGCCTCGCCCGGCCCGGACCTGGTGCAGATCCTGCGCCTCGGTGCCGTGCGTCGCAACGGCGTGGCCTGCGCCCTGGGGATCATGACCGGCAACACCCTGTGGATCGTGGGCAGCATGGTCGGCCTGTCCGCCCTCATCGTCGCTGCCCCCTGGGTGCTCACCGTGCTCTTCCTGGTCGGCGGCGCGTTCCTGGCGTGGATGGGTCAGGCGGCACTGCGCGGCGGACTGGCGGCCCGACGCTCCGCCGGGACAGAGGTGCCCGCCACCACCGCCGGGAGGATCTCCACCGTGGGCGCCTGGCGCCTCGGCGTGGCGACCAACCTGGCGAACCCGAAGGCACTGGTGTTCTTCGGGGCGGTGTTCGCCGGCTTCGTGCCCCCGGACACCGGGTGGGGGACGAGGCTGACCGTGCTGGTGCTCATGCTGGTCACCGGGGTGGCGTGGTTCGTGGCCGTCGCAGTGATGGTGTCCGTGCCCGCCCTGTCGCGCCGCCTGCAGGCCGCGGGGCCGTGGATCGACATCGTCGCCGGGGTGGTGTTCCTCGTCCTCGGTGTGATTCTGGTGGGCGAGGGGCTGACGGGGCTGACGGAGCTGCTGTAGCTGCTGTAGGGGCGGCAGAGGGTGCCTGTCCCCCCACCGGTGTCGGATTGTCGCCCTCCCAGGCAGGGTCCAGGGGGAGAACCCTGCCTGGGAGGGCGACAATCCGACATGTGGGGCGGGGCAGGGGACGTCCCACAGCCCGCGATCGTCGCTGATGACGGCAATATCGGTGGAGGACTTCCCTGGCAACGTCCTGGGTCGTAGGATGGTCGGCATGCCTGAGCGAGAAGAGCACAAGGTACCGGCGCAGGACGTCCCCGTCCGCGGGGACGACATCCGACTGGGGCAGTTCATCAAACTGGCGAACCTGGTCGATTCCGGCGGCGCGGCCAAGGAGGCTGTCGCCGCCGGCCGGGTGACGGTCAACGGCGAGGCTGACACCCGCCGCGGCCGGCACCGG
>NZ_JALAGY010000036.1 GCF_022712195.1 Corynebacterium sp.
CGGGGAGGTCGGTCATGCGGGGCTCCTGGGGCGTGGTGGGTGCACGGGTCGGTGCACGGTTCAGGGGTACTCTGGCCCCAAGGTAGTGAGTGGTCCCCCTCTGCGGACCGCGACGCAGGATAGTGACGGAGAGTGCCCGGATGACGCAGGAAATGACACTCGACCCGCTGGACGAGCGGCTGGTGCACGCCGTGCAGGTGGCGCCGCGGGCCCCGTGGACGGCGCTGGCCCCCGTCGTCGGCGCGGACCCGGTCACCCTGGCGCGCCGGTGGTCGCACCTGCGTGGCCAGGGCGCGGTCTACGTCACCGGCTACGGGTGGGACCCCGACGCGGTCTTCTCGCTCATCGAGATCGAGTGCCGGCCGGGGCGGACGATGCAGGTGGCCGAGGCCCTGGCGGAGGAACGCGGGGCGTTCACCATCGACCTCACCGCCGGTGCGCGCGACATCATGCTCAGCCTGCTGACCCCCGACACCCGGGCGCTGGCGCACTGGACGCTGGAGCACATCCAGCAGTTGGACGGGGTACGGCGGGTGCGCACGCACCTGGTGTCCCGGATCGTCGCCGACGCCAGGGAGTGGCGTCTGCGCGCACTGTCCGGCGACGAGGTGTCGGACATCGCAGGACGGACTGCGGGACGGTCCCGTGCCGGCGGGGCGGCGGCCCTGCCGCGACTGGCGCCGGGGGAGCTGGAGAAGGTGCGCGAGGCTCTCGCGGTGGACGGCCGGGCGTCGTCGGCGGAGGTGGCGTCGGCGGCGGGTATCACCGCGCGAAAGGCCCGCGAGGCGGTGGCGGCGATGACCGCCACCGACCGCTACAAGATCCGGGTGGACGTGGCCCGCGCCCGGACGCCGTGGCCGGTGTCTGTGTGGTACTTCCTGCAGGTGCCGGCGGACAAGGTGTCGCGGGTCGGGCCACTGCTCAGCAGGATCGACGAGGCCCGGCTCGTGGTGACGGCGACCGGCGAGTACAACGTGATCATGGCGGCGTGGCTGCGGTCCCTGCTGGACGTCAACAAGCTGGAGGCCGTCCTGGAGGAGCGCCTGCAGGGGGTGCGGATCGTCGACAGGTCGGTGGTGCTGCGTTCCCTGAAGCACCTGGGGCACGTCCTCGACGAGTACGGTGACGCCACCGGCAGGACGGTGCCCATGCCCTGATCCGGCCCGTCCCGTCAGATCCTGCAGATCCTTCCGCGGGGACGCCGTTTTCCTGCATCCGGCCGGGTGTGCGGGTGCGGTCGCGTATTTTCGCGCCAACCCCGGAATGACGTTTCGCCGGGGAAACAGCAGTGAACTCACCACGAGAAGAGAACCTGTCATGAGCGACACGTCCGCCGAGGCGCCGGCCACACCACCGGAGTCCTCCCCGCCCCGCATCATCACCCCGTCCCTGCGCGACCGTGGACTCTGGGTGTTGGCCGGGCTGATCGTCGTCATCGCGGCGGTCGCCCAGTTCATCGGACCCGTGGAGGTGCCCCTGGGGTTCGCCGCACTGTCCCTGCTCCCGATGATCTGGGCCCTGGCGATGGGGGTGACGGTGTCGACCCAACGGGTCCTCCCGCTGCCGGTGGACCTGCAGCACGTGGCGAACGTGATCATGGGCGCGGCGGTGCTGGTGCTCGTCGCACGGCTGTCGTTCACCCTCGGACCGAACATCCCGTTCCTGCTCAAGGCAGGCCCGGCCCTGCTGCTGCAGGAGGTCGGCAACATCATCGGCCCGATCTTCCTCGCCCTGCCGTTGGCGGTGATGCTGCGCATGGGGTCCGCCACCGTGGGGGCCACGTTCTCCATCGACCGTGAGGGCGCCTTCGCCATGGTCACCGAGCGGTTCGGCACGAACTCGCAGCAGTACCGGGGTGTGCTGTCGATGTACATCTTCGGGTCGGTGTTCGGTGCGGTGATCATCAGCCTCATCGCCTCACTGGCGTCGTCGCTGGGGATCTTCGACTGGCGGGCGCTGGCGATGGGCGCCGGGGTGGGGTCCGGGTCGATGATGGCCGCGGGGTCGGCGTCGGTGACCGCGGCGCACCCGGAGTTCGCCGACCAGATCCTGGCGTTGAGCACCACGGCGAACCTCATCGCCTCGATCGCCGGGGTCTACCTGGGTGTCTGGGTCGCCCTGCCGTTGGCGGACCGGTTCTACCGTTTCCTCACCCGACGCCAGGGGGCGAAGGACGAGGCGAAGGCCGCCGCGGCGGACAGAGTCCTGAAGACCTCGGGTGACCTGGCCGCGGCGGTCACGGACGTGCCGCTGGTGAAGATGCCCCTGTGGATCTCCCTGACCGTCATCAGCGTCGCCGGCATCGTGGTCTCGTCGGTGCTCGCCGGGGAATTCTCCTGGAACATGGTCCTCACCTTCCTGGCGCTCAGCCTGCTGACGACGTTGGGGCTCACCGTCGCCCGGCTGAGCCGGGGCAGGGTGCCGGCGATCATCGTGGTGATCACGGTGGGGACGCTGCTGACCGTCCCGGCGTCCCCTGTGGCACCGTGGCTGCTGGAGATCTCGTCGAGTGTGGACTTCCTCGCCGTGATCACCATGATGCTCACGGTTGCCGGGCTGAGCATCGGCAAGGACATCCCGCTGCTCCGCCAGATCGGCTGGAAGATCATCCCCGTCGGTGTGGTCGTCATCGTGTCGACCTACCTGGCCTCCACGGTCATCGCCGAGGGCGTGCTGCAGCTCATCGGGTAGGCGCGGGGGAAGACCAGCGTGACCTCACCGTCGACGTCGACCCTGGTCACCGGGCGGCGGTACACCGGTTCGAGCACCCGGGGGACGAGCACGGCGTCCGGGGTCCCCTCGGCGACCACCTGTCCGGCGTCCAGGACCACGACGCGGTCGCAGTAGCGGGCGGCGAGGTTGAGGTCGTGCAGCACCACGACCGACCCGGGCAGGCCGGAGACCAGCTCCAGGATGTCGTGCTGGTAGCGGATGTCGAGGTGGTTGGTGGGCTCGTCGAGCAGGATGTGGGGGGTCTGCTGGGCCAGTGCGCGGGCGATGAGGGCGCGCTGGTGCTCGCCGCCGGAGAGCTCTGACACGTCGCGTCGGGCGAGGTCGGTGAGGCCGACGGCGTCGAGGGCCCCGGCGACCACCGTCCGGTCGTGGGCGGTGGTGCGCGCCCCGAACCCCTGGTGAGGGAGCCGGCCGAGTGACACCAGCCCGGCGACGCTCACCGGCGCCCCGTCGGCGGAGGTGTCGCGTTCCTGGGCGACGACGGCGATGCGGGTGGCGATGTCGCGGCGTCGTGTCGCGGCGAGGTCCCTGCTGTCGAGCAGGACGCGGCCGTGGCTCAGCGGGACCGCCCCGTGGAGGGCGCGCAGCAGCGTGGTCTTGCCGGAACCGTTCGGGCCGACGAGCCCGAGCGTCCCGGTGGAGGGGACGGTGAGGGAGACACCGTCGACGGCCGGGCGTCCGGCGGCGCCGGTGTGCACGTCGACGCGGATGTCCTCGGCGGTGATCACGTCAGCCCCCGCAGGTAGTCGTCCAGCATGTCCACGCCGTCGAGGGCGAGCGGGGTCGGCGGTTCGGCGTAGTTCAGCAGCATCGGCAGGATGTGCCGCTCCCGGCCGGCGGTGGTGCGGTCGATGCCGGGGATGCGGTTGACCTCGTCCACGACGCTGTCCCCGTCACCGGAGCTGTACAGTGCGACGATGACGTCGGGGTCGCGGTCCACGATGTCCTCGGCGCTGACGTCGAAGACCCGCGCACCCTGGTCGGCGTAGACGTTGGACGCCCCGGTCGCGGCGACGACGGGGGCGGCCATCGACCCGGTGCCGTAGGCGTAGGTCACCCCGCCGCCGGCGGTGGGGTACAGGACGGCGACGCTGCGTCCTGTCCCCGGGGCGTCGGCCCGGTCGCGCACGGCGTCCAGGCGGTGCCGGAGGTCGCGGACGACCTCGTCGGCACGGTCCTCCCGGTCGAAGACGGTGCCGTAGAGCCGCACCTGGTCCCAGACGTCGTCCCAGGTGACGTCCCCGTCGATCGCGCCGCAGAAGGCGGGTTCCTCGATCAGCGGGATGCCGGAGCCGGCCAGGGTCTGCCGGTTGACGGTGTCGGTCTCGCCGAGGACGAGGTCTGCGCCGGAGGCCACGACCTCCTCGCGGGAGATCTGCAGGTGCCCGGAGTCGTCGGTGCGGTCGGTGATGGAGGGGATGCCGTCGAGGACGGCGGAAGTGGCGTCGTCGTAGTAGCTGTCGGGGTACTTCCCGGCCCGGTGGGTGACGTGGTCGAGCACGCCGAGAGCACTGAGGGTGCTCACCGCGGCCGGTTTGAGCAGGGTCACGTTGTCGGGGACGCCGTCGAGGGGGACGCTGTCCCCGCAGTTGTCGACGCTGAGGGCCGCGTCCTGCGACGGGGCGCCGCACGACGCCAGCAGCAGGGAGGACGCCAGGACGACTGACACGGTGTTGCGGTTCATGCGGGGGCTCCCTGGTGCATTCGGTGGACGAGAAGGAGGAGGAAAGGGGCGCCGACGATGGCGGTGATGATGCCGACGGGGATCTCCTGGGGTGCGAGGAGGGTGCGGGCGCCGATGTCGGCCCAGCACAGCAGGACCGCGCCGAGGAGGGCGGCGACGGGGACGACCGCGCGGTGGGCGCCGCCGACGAGGCGTCGGGCCAGGTGGGGGACGACGAGACCGACGAAGCCGATGGACCCGGCCATCGCCACGACCGTGCCCACGAGCAGGCAGGACAGGACCAGGAGGACCACCCGCAGGCGTTCGGGACGGACACCGAGGGTGAGGGCGGTGTCGTCACCGGCGGCCAGCGCGTCCATCCGCGGCGCGATGACCAGCAGGACCGCGGTGACGGCCAGCACGGTGACGACCACGGCGGCGAGCGGGCCGGACCAGGACGCCAGGCCGAGGGAACCGAGCAGCCAGAACATCACCGAACGGGAGGACTCCGCGGAGTCCGACGCGAAGATCATGAAACTGGTGACCGCCGAGAGGGCGTAGCCGACGGCGACGCCGGCCATGACCAGGCGGGTCGCGGTGACCCGCCCGGCGGAACGGGCCACGCCGAAGACGATGAGCGAGGCCACCGTCGCACCGAGGAAGGCGCTGGTCTGCAGGGCGTAGTCGCCGGCCGCGGCGCCGACACCCGTGAGAATCGCGGCGGCGGCCCCGACCGAGGCGCCCGAGTTGACCCCGAGGACGTACGGGTCGGCGAGGATGTTGCGGACCGTGGCCTGCAGGACCACCCCGGCGACGGCGAGCCCCGCACCGACCGCGGCGGCGAGGACGGCCCGTGGGGCGCGGATCGTCCAGACGACCGCGTCGTGGCGGGAGAGGCCGGTGCCGTCGGGCATCTCGAGGGCGGTGCCGAGGAGGTGGTGGGAGAGGATGCGGGCGGAGTCGGCGGGGGAGACCGGGACCGGCCCCACCCCGACGCTGACGACGACCGTGACAGGGAGGACGACACAGAGCGCGGAGATCCACAGGACGGCCCGGCGTCGGGCGGCGCGGGCGCCCAGGACGTCGTCGGATGTGCCGGACGACCGGGTCTTCCCCGGCGCCGGGGACTGTTCGGTGAGGGTCACGGGCGATGACGCTACGCCGCGGAGGGCGGGCACCGCACGCTCAAACGGCCGTTTGAATGAAGGTTTTACCTGGAGGAAACACGGCCGGCCGGGGGCCGTCCCTCGGCTGCGGTTCGCTGCGGTTCGCTACAGTTCGGAGGCATGACCGGCAGTGACGCCCACGGGCAGGACGACCACGACCTGACCTGCATGCGCGACCTCTCCGACGAGTGGGCGGAGACCTTCCGTCTGCTCGGTGACCCCACGCGACTGCGGTTGCTCACCGTCCTGCACTACGTGGGCCCGGGCGCGTTGAGCATGTCTGAGCTCGCCGGGCGCGCCGGGGTGAGGGCCGCCACCGCGTCGGCGGCCCTACGGCTGCTCACCGGGGCCGGCGTGGTGACAGCCACCCGTGACGGGCGGATGATGCGCTACGCCCTCACCGGTGAGCGGGTGCACCGGCTGCTGCACCACATCGGCGGCACACACGCGCAGTGAGTACGTAGGCTCGGTGGGGTAACCGAACTCTCACCGAGGAGGCTGAGGAACATGAGCACCATCACCACTCGAGACGGTGTGAACCTGCACGTCGACGACAGCGGGGAGTCCGGGGACCTGGGGCGCACCGTCGTCCTGATCCACGGGTGGCCGCTGTCGGCGGAGTCCTGGTCGTCGCAGACCGAGGTTCTGCGCAAGAACGGTTACCGGGTCGTCGCCTACGACCGTCGCGGATTCGGGCGGTCCGGCAAGCCCGACTCCGGCTACGGGTACGACACCCTCGCCAGGGACCTGGAGGATGTGCTGACCGGGCTCGACCTCACTGACGTCACCCTCGTCGGCTTCTCCATGGGAGGCGGTGAGGTGGCACGCTACTTCAGTCTCGGCGACACCTCGCGCATCCGCAGTGTCGTCTTCGCCGCGGCGGTTCCGCCGTACCTGCTGAAGACCGACGACAACCCGGACGGGCCGCTCACCGAGGAGGCGGCCAAGGAGATGGAGGACGGTCTCCGCGCCGACCGCGACGCCTTCTTCGAGGACTTCACCACCGGGTTCTTCTCTGTCGGGGACGACCTCAAGGTCAGTGAGGAGACCCGGCGGGAGGCGGTGCGTCTGGCGCGGCAGAGTGACCTGGCCGCCGCGCTGGGGTGCATGGAGGCCTTCGGCACCACCGACTTCCGGGAGGACCTGCCGAAGATCGGGGTGCCCGCGTTGATCCTGCACGGGGACTCGGACGACATCGTCCCCTTCGAGGGCTCCGGCAAGCGCACCGCGGAGATCGTGCCGCACAGTCGCACGACGATCATCGAGGGGGCGCCGCACGGTCTCAACGCCAGCCATGCGGCGGAGTTCAACGCCTCACTGCTGGAGTTCCTCGCCGACTGAGGGGTGCCGCCATCATCGCACCCCATAAGTCACCTCAGGAAAACTGACCTGCGGTTTTCCTCGTATACGCCGCTTATCGGGTGCGATTCGTGTCATCGGAGGTGGTGC
>NZ_JALAGY010000037.1 GCF_022712195.1 Corynebacterium sp.
ATCACCAGCAGGCCGACGGCACCGGACCGGGCCGCGTTCAGCAGGGGGCGCCGGTGGTCGGACATGTCCCCGTCCGACTCGTTGATGTCGGGGAGCTCGTTCGTCTGCTTGCTGTTCTGCTCAGTCACGGGCTACAGCCTAGCTGTCCCCCTCGCCCACGACCTACCCGGTCGCCGCAGTGGCCCCGCGACTCCCGCGCCCGTCCCGCCCGCGCCACAACGGGACCGCGGTGAACGCCGTAGCCAGGAGGATGACCGTGCCGAACACTATGGCCGCCACGGGCAGCGGGAGCACCGTGGACCCCACTGCCCCGGTCGCCACCACCCCGACCCAGCTGTAGAGCACGAGGACCACCTGCTTCTGCGAGTGCCCCAGGCGGAGCAGCCGGTGGTGCAGGTGCTGCTTGTCGGGGGCGAAGGGGCTCTTGCCCGCCCTCAGCCGGCGCACCACTGCCATGAGCAGGTCCAGCATGGGGATGAACAGTGCCGCGACCACGACGAGCACCGGTGTCATCAGCGCCAGGAAGTCTGCGGGCCCGTACAGCGCCATGTTGATCCGCCCGGAGGCCGAGACACTGGCCGCGGCCAGGAGCAGACCTATCAGCATGGAGCCGGAGTCGCCCATGAATATCCGGGCGGGGGAGAAATTGTGCGGCAGGAACCCCAGGCACACCCCGAGCAGCCCGGCCGAGATCATCGCCGGCGGATAGGCGCTGACGGTGCCGCCCTGGTCGTGCAGGATCGTCAGGGAGTAGACCAGCAGAGTGGTGGCCGCGATCGCCCCGAGGCCGGCGGCCAGGCCGTCGAGGCCGTCCACGAAGTTCATCGCGTTGATGATCGCCACAGTCAACAGCGAGGTCAAGACCGTGGACTGGACCTGGTCCAGAACCAGCGTGGTCCCGCCGCCGAAGGGCGAGTAGATCAGATACCACGACAGCCCCGCCAGACTCATCACCACGGCCCCCGCCACCTGACCACCGAGCTTGAGCACCCACGAGATGTCGAAGAGGTCGTCGACCACACCCACGATCACGATGACGAAGGCGGCCGCGACGATGGCGACCATGTCGGGCGTCACCGGCGGGAACCCCCGGTTCAACGCGGGCAGCTGGTTCGCCACCAGGACGGCGACGACGAAGCCCGTGAACATCGCCACCCCGCCCAGACGCGGGGTCGGGACGGTGTGGACGTCCCGTGAACGCGGCGCCGCCAGTCGACCGAACCTGAGCATCAGCATCCGGATGATGCCGGTGGTCAGGTAGGTGGTGACCAGGCCGACGAGGAGGATCAGCGCCAGTTCACGGAACGGCACCCCCACCCCGGACCAGGTCGCCGCGGACAGACTCATCCTCAGCGCCCCCGCGCCGAGTCGACGTCGAGCAGTGTTTCGGCGGACATGCCGAGCACCTCACCGACCCGTTCGGCACCCACCGCGCCGTCGCGCAGGATGCACGGACGGTACCCCGACAGGTCGACGATCGTCGAGGCGGTCCCGATGGACGCCTCACCTGCGTCGAGGTACACCGACACGGAGTCGCCGAGCTGGTCCCGGGCCTCCTGGGCGGTGAGCGCGGCGGGTCGACCGGAGATGTTTGCGCTGGACACCGCCATCGGCCCGGTCTGCTGCAGCAGCTCGATCGCCAGCGGATGCAGTGGCATGCGCAGGGCGACCGTCCCCCGGGTGTCCCCGAGGTTCCACGGAAGGCTGGGGGCCTGGTGGGTGACGACGGTCAGGCCACCGGGCCAGAAGGCCTCGGTGAGCAACCTCAGTGGTTCGCTGTGGTCACGGACCAGACCGGCCACCGTGTCCCAGGACCCGATGAGCACCGGCACAGGCATGTCGGGGCCGCGGTGCTTGGCCCGGAGCAGTGCCGCCACGGCGTCGTTGTCGAATGCGTCGGCGCCGATGCCGTAGACGGTGTCCGTCGGCGTGACGACCAGACGTCCCGCCTTCACCGCGGCGAGCGCCGCCGCGACGCCGCTCTCCCGCCCCTCGTCCTCAGAACAGTCGTAGGTCTGTGCCATCGTCTGCGCCGTCCGTCCCTTCGTGTGGTCGTCTCAATCTACCCTGACTCGTACACTCTAGTCCCGCACCGGACGATGTCCGGGATCGCGGTGCACCTGTCCGGTGACGAACCTGTCCCGTCCCGCCATGTCCCGGTGCTGCACCAGGCCGGTGACGCCGACGTCGGCCAGCAGGCGGTGCACCGCCTGTCCTGTCGAGTCGTCGTGCTCCACTGCGATCCCCGCGCTCGTGGACGCGACCAGGTCGATCACGCCCGCCAGAGGCCGCATCAGCGCCAGCCCGTCGTCCCCGGAGAACACCGCGGCCCGGGGATCCCGGGCGACCTCCGGTGACACCTCGGTGGACTCCGGGACATACGGGGGGTTGGAGGCGACGATGTCGGCGGAGTTCACCAGCCCGAGGGCGATCACGTCCTCCCTGCCGGAGACGTCGGCGCTGTGGAACTCCACACCGATCCGTGGATCGACGTGCCCCTGCTCAACCCACGAGCGGGCGTTGGCGCGGGCCAGCTCCACCCCCTCACCGGTGATCTCGAGTCCGACCACACGCACCGACACCTTGTCCGGGACCCCTCTGAGCGTGAGCTCGTGGGCGACACCGAGGGCGATCGTGCCCGGCCCGCTGCACAGGTCGACCACGGTGAGTGACGGTTCCAGCAGCCGGGAGAACAACCCGTGCTCCCGCCGCGCCACCCGTCGCTCCGCCTCCCCCGCGACCCAGTCGATGAGCAGGTCCGTCTCCGGGCGGGGGATGAACACCCCCGGTGCCACGGCGAGGTCGACGCCGGTGACAGGGGCACGGCCGAGGATCCACTGCAGCGGTTCACGGTCGATCCGGCGCTCCAGCAGACCGGCGAACGCCGCCGGAGCGGCGTCAGCGCCATGCATGACCAGGTCCAGGGGAGTCACCGTGGAGCCCCTCTCGGCTTCCAGGGCCGCGGCCATGAGGACCCGGGCGTCGTGCGCCGCGGATTCCACCCCCGCCCGCACCAGGGCGGGAACCGCTTCGCGGAGCGCCGCGGACACCGTGACGCGGCGGTGACCGCCGTCCCCGCCACCGGGCGCGGGAGTCGCGGGAGAAGACACTGCGGGGCCTACTCCCCTGCTTCCAGCCTGGACTGGCGTTCGGCGTCGCTGAGCGCACCGAACAGCGCGTCCAGGTCGCCGTCGAGCACGGCGTCGAGGTTGTTGGCCTTGTAGCCGATGCGGTGGTCCGAGACCCGGGACTCCGGGAAATTGTACGTCCGGATGCGCTCGGAGCGGTCCATCGTGCGGATCTGCGCCGCGCGACCCTCAGCCGCGGCGGCGTCCGCCTCCTCCTCCTTCATCTGCTGTAGTCGGGCTGCGAGCACCTGCATGGCACGTGCGCGGTTCTGGATCTGCGAGCGTTCCTTCTGGCAGGTGACCACGATACCGGTGGGCAGGTGGGTGATACGCACGGCCGAGTCGGTCGTGTTCACACCCTGTCCACCCTTACCGGAGGAACGGTAGACGTCGACACGGATGTCCTTGTCGTCGATCTCGACGTCCTCGACCTCGTCGGGCTCCGGGTAGACCAGCACGCCGGCTGCCGAGGTCTGGATACGCCCCTGTGACTCCGTCACGGGGATGCGCTGGACGCGGTGGACACCGCCCTCGTACTTGAAGACGCTCCACGCGCCGTCCCTGCTCGGCTGCTTCGAGCGCACGGACATGGTCATGTCCTTCACCCCGCCGAGGTCGGTCTCGTTGACGTCGAGGATCTCGAAGGTGAACCCGTGGCGCTCACCGTAGCGCTGGTACATGCGGGCGAGTTCCCCGGCGAACAGGGCCGCCTCCTCACCACCGGCACCCGACTTGATCTCCATGACCACGTCGTCCGCGTCGTGCGGGTCACGGGGCGCCAGCAGGTCGGTGAGCTTCTCCTCGAGGCCCGGCAGTTCCGCGGCGAGACG
Organism: Corynebacterium sp.; assembly: GCF_022712195.1. GTDB lineage: Bacteria > Actinomycetota > Actinomycetes > Mycobacteriales > Mycobacteriaceae > Corynebacterium. The sequence goes on from NZ_JALAGY010000037.1 coordinate 3,959, forward strand.
GTCGGCCTCCTCGGCGAACTCCGCGTCCTCGGACGCCATCTCCCTGGCCGCCTCGTAGTCCTCGCGGGTCTCGACGAGCCTGTTGTAGGTCTGGATGACCGGCTGGAGCTCGCTGAACCGCTTGGCGACCCGACGGGCCGCCGCCGCGTCGTTGTGCAGTTCGGGGTCGGCGAGCTGCATCTCGAGACCCTGGTACTCGGAGAGGATGTCGTCGACCTTCGAAGGTGATCCTGCGAAGTCACTCATCCTCGTCATCTCCCGCCAACGGTGCGGACGAGGCGATCTGCAGCATGAAGTCGCGGTTCGTCTTGGACTTGCGCAGCTGCTTGATCAGCAGGTCGATCGCCGCCTGGGGGTCCAGGGCGGAGAGGATGCGGCGCAGCTTGTGCAGCAGACGCGCCTCCTCCGGGCCGAGGAGGAGCTCGTCCTTGCGCGTACCGGACGGGTTGACGTCCACCGCGGGGAACATCCGACGCTCGGCGATCTTGCGGTCAAGCTTCAGCTCCGCGTTGCCGGTGCCCTTGAACTCCTCGAAGATCACGGTGTCTCCGGCCGAACCGGTCTCCACCATGGCGGTGGCGATGATCGTCAGGGAGCCGCCGTCCTCGATGTTGCGCGCCGCGCCCAGGAAGCGCTTCGGCGGGTACAGGGCGTTGGAGTCGACACCGCCGGAGAGGATGCGTCCGGACGCCGGAGAGGAGTTGTTGTACGCGCGGCCCAGGCGGGTGATCGAGTCGAGCAGCACCACGACGTCCTTGCCCTGCTCCACCAGTCGCTTGGCCCGTTCGATGGCCAGTTCAGCGACCGCGGTGTGCTCGTTCGGCGGGCGGTCGAAGGTCGAGGAGATGACCTCGCCCCGCACCGAACGCTGCATGTCGGTGACCTCCTCCGGACGCTCGTCGACGAGGACGACCATGAGGTAGCACTCGGGGTTGTTGACGGTGATGGCGTTGGCGATGTCCTGGAGGATCGTCGTCTTACCGGCCTTGGGCGGGGAGACGATCAGCGCGCGCTGACCCTTGCCGATCGGCATGATCAGGTCGATGATGCGGGTGGTCAGGATCTTCGGTTCGGTCTCCAGGCGAAGACGCTGGTTCGGGTACAGCGGGGTGAGGTTGTTGAACTTCGGTCGCTGGGCAGCCTGTTCCGGAGCCAGTCCGTTGACGGTCTCCACGGCATGCAGCGGGGTGTACTTCTGCCGGTTGCGGCCACGTCCGCCGCCACCGGCCTGCTGTGCCTTGGCACCGGGACGGATGGTGCCGGTGACCGCGTCACCCTGGCGCATCCCGTACCTGCGCACCATCTGGATCGGCACGTACACGTCGGTGGGGCCGGCGTGGTAGCCCGTGGTGCGGATGAAGGCGGTGTTGGCGTCGGCGAAGTCGAGGATGCCGGCGACAGGGGTCGGCGGCTCGTTGTTCTGACCCCCCTGATTGCCGCCCTGGTTTCCACCCTGGTCCCCCTTGTTGTTTCCCTGGTTACCGCCACGGTCGCCACGGTTGTTCCGGTTGCCACGGTCGTTGCGGTCGTTGCGGTTACGGCCGCCGCGGTCGTCGGGGTTCTGCTGGTTGCCCCCCTGGTTACCCTGGTTGCCGCCCTGGTCCCCCTTGCCACGGTTCCGGCGGTTACGACGGTTGCGCCGCCCCCGGCGACCGCCCTCCTCGTCCCCGTTGTCCTGACGGTCGTTCCGGTCGTTCCGGTCGCGGCGCTCCTGACGGTCACCGCGCCCCTGGTCCTCTGCCCTGTCCCCTGACTGCCCCGCCTGGTCTGCCTGGCCGGTGGACTCATCCTGGGCGGGCCGGGAGCCCTGCTCCCGAGGTTCCGGTGCAGCGTCGGCGGGAGCGGGCTTCTGGCCGCCCTGTGGCCGGCCGCCGCCGATCCCCGCGCTCGCGATGGCGGAGACGAGCTCCCCCTTTCTCATTCCGGAGATCCCCCGCAGGCCCTGCGATGTGGCAATCTGCTTGAGTTCCGCCAGTTTCAGGGAGGCAAGCCCGTCGTTCTGTGCCCGGGAGACGATGTCCGGCAAAGTCACAGGTGTCCTTTCGGTTCACCTCCCCCTGACTGTCGACCGACGGTCGTGACCGACGGGCGATCCCCGTCTGCTCGGGCGCCGACGCCTGACAGGCGCCCACGGTCCCTCACTGCGGCGGAACAACGGAAGGTGACGTGCTCTCGTGAGTCGTCGATGTGTGGAACGGATGACACGGTGTGCGCAGGGAGCGGGACCGACGCCCTGTGTGGCGACGACCGTCGTGGAGCCCCGGTACCGGTACAGACGTTCACGTCCGGTGGATGATGCTGTCGGGGCGTTCCTCCCGCGTGGATTCCCGTGAATCCGGATGACCGTCCACCGTCTCGGACCGGTACTCGGCCCTGACAGTTCAGGGACGACGGGATGGCGGTGGTCGGTTCTCGTCGACGATGTTATCACCCCGTCGGCCGCGAAGCCCTAATTCGTCCCCTATCCTTGGTGTCATGGACGGCACCCACCACACAGGGCACGGTCACACCACCGCCCCTGCCCCCAGCACCGCACCCCTGACCTCGTCGACGATGGGGGAATACCCGTTGACGATGTCCTCGGTCCTCGAGTACGGGCGGGTCGTCCACGGATCAACGACCGTACGCACCTACTACGGCGACACCCCCGAGGACACGACGTTCAGCGAGGTCGGGGCCCGCAGCGCCGCGCTGGCGCACGCGCTCTCCGAGATCGCAGGGGTCTCCCCCGGAGACCGGGTCGCCACCTTCATGCCGAACATCACCGAGCACCTGGAGTCACTGTTCGCCGTCACCGCGATGGGGGCGGTGGTCCAGCCGCTGAACTCGAACCTCGTCGCCGACCAGCTGGTGCACATCATCAACCACGCGGGCGACCGGGTGATCATCGGCTCGCCGCGCCTGTCACGCCGCCTGGCGCCGGTGATGCCCGACTGCCCGGAGGTCCACACGGTCATCGTCACCGGCACCGGCGGCGCAGAGGCACGCGACGACCTCCACGCACTGCTCACCGAGGCAGGACGCGGAGACATCCGCGTGCTCAGCTACGAGGAGATCCTCGACGGCAGGCCCACGTCGTACCCGTGGCCGGAACTGCCCGAGACCGCACCGTCGGCCCTGCTCTACTCGACCGGCACCTCCGGCGCCCCCAAGGGCGTGGTCTACTCGCACCGTTCACTGTGGCTGCACGCGATGAACCTGCGCACCCCCGACTCCTTCGGGATCCGCAACGGCCACAGCTTCCTGTGCGCCGTCCCGATCTTCCACGTGCTCAGCTGGGGTGTGCCCGTCGCCGCGTTCATGGCGGGCACCCCGCTGGTGTTCCCCGGCGGAGTCGCCGGCCCCGACCATCTGGCACACGTCATCGCCGACTCCATGCCTCGCATGGCGCACGGCGCCCCCAGTGTCTGGATGCAGCTGGTCGTCCACTACCAGCACACCCCGCCGGAGAAGATGAGCCTGCAGGAGATCATCTCCGGCGGCGCCCCGGTACCACCGGCCCTGATCGACGCCTGGGAGGAACGCTACGGCGTCGACATGGTCCACGCGTGGGGTATGACGGAAACGGGACCGGTGGGCACGGTGGCCCGGACGCCGGTGGGTGTCGGCGGTGCCGCTCGCCGGCGCTACCGCGACAGCCAGGGGCGATTCCCGGTCGGAATGGAGTTCCGCGTCGTCGCCGACGACGGCACCCCGCTGCAGCCCAACGACCGCTCCAGTGGTGAGATCCAGGTGCGGGGAAACTGGGTGACCACCGACTACCACCACTCCCCGGCGGCTGCGGAAGGGGGTCCGGCACGCACCTTCCGCGGTTCGGACGTCGACGACTCAGACGACGCTGCCGAGCGCTTCACACCGGACGGATGGCTGCGCACCGGGGACATCGGCACGATCACCCGCGACGGCTTCCTCACCGTGCACGACCGCCAGGCCGACACGATCCGCTCCGGGGGCGAGTGGATCTACTCCGCGATCCTGGAGAACATCGTCATGGAGTCCGAGATGGTCGCCGAGGCCGCTGTCATCGGGGTACCGGACGAACGATGGGGTCAGCGTCCTCTCGCGGTGGTGGTGACGATCGCCGGCGTCGAACGCGACCGGGAGACGGCGGAGAAGCTCTCCGCGGCGGTCGCCGCGAAGGTCCCCCGCTGGATGGCGCCGGAGTACTGGGCGTTCGTCGACAGGATCGACAAGACCTCGGTGGGCAAGTTCGACAAGAAGGACCTGCGCGCGCACCTCGCCGCCGGGGAGTTCGACGTGATCAAGCTCCGTAGTCCCGGTGAGCCCAGAGACGGGGACGTCCCCGACGGCACGCCGTGACGGCGGTGCCACCGGGGACGTCCTCGGGGAGGGTCAGTGGACCTCGACGGTGGCCCGCCTGCCCACCCCGGTCTCCAGGACGGCGATGTCTCGGCCCCGGGCCTCGTTCAGCAGGGCGGCGTCCACGCTGGAGGTCGACAGCACCATCACCGTGGGTCCGGCGCCCGACAGGAACGCCGGGAAGCCCAGGTTACGCAGCCGGTTGACCCACTCGGTGGTCACCGGCAGAACCTCGGCACGGTAGGGCTGGTGCAGGCGGTCCCGTGTCGCCTCCCACAGCAGTTCCGGGTAGGAGCTCAACGCCAACGGCAGCAGCGCCGCCCGGGAGACGTTGAACCGGGCGTCCTGGTGGGAGACGTCACTGGGGAGCACCCTGCGCACGGCCTCGGTGGAGGCGTGGAAGTCAGGGATCAGTGCCGTCGCGGAGATGTCCGGGTGCACCGGCACCGCGACGGCGTGGTACTCCGGGGCACTGCGGCCGTCGACCGGGATGTTCGTCCAGGAGACCACTCCCCCGCCCAGGACGCACGCCGCGGCGTTGTCCGGGTGCCCCTCGAAAGCGGAGGACAACTGGATCAGCGTGTCGTCGTCGAGGGCGCCGGTGGGGTGCTCACCGCCGGCCAGTCCGCTGGCCGCCGCCACCCCGGCGACCGCCGCCGCGGCAGAGGAACCCAGACCACGGGAGTGCGGGATGCTGTTGTGGCACACGACCCGCAGACCACCGACGCTGACACCGGCCTCATGGAGTCCCGCCCGCAGGGCCCTGACGACCAGGTGCCTCTCGTCGAGCGGCACCTCCCCCTCGCCTTCCCCGTGCACGGAGATGTCCAGACCGGCGTCGGTCGACTCGACCTCGACGGTGTCGTACAGGCCGACGGCCAGTCCGAGGGTGTCGAATCCCGGTCCCAGGTTCGCCGTGGACGCGGGCACCGTGACAGTGACCCGGCGGCCGGGGGCGATCGTCCGGGCCACGGCCGCCTGTCCGTCGGTGCCCGCTGTCGAACCGGACATCATGCGAGGTCCAGTGCCTCGGCGACCGCGTTGGTGTCCACGTCGATCGGGGTCGGCTCCGGCATCTCGCTCAGCGCGGTGGTCGGGTCCTTCAGCCCGTGACCGGTGACGGTGCAGACAACGCGCTGCCCCGGGGCCACGGAACCCTCGGCGTGGGCGGCGAGCAGACCCGCCACCGACGAGGCCGACGCCGGCTCGACGAAGACGCCCTCACGGGCGGCGATGAGGCGGTAGGCCTCGAGGATCTTCTCGTCCGTGGCTGCGCGGAAGGAACCGCCGGACTCGTCCCTGGCCGCGACCGCCTGGTGCCAGGAGGCCGGGTTGCCGATCCTGATGGCCGTGGCGACGGTCTCGGGCTCGAGCACCGGTTCCCCGCTGACCAGCGGTGCGGCGCCGGCCGCCTGGACACCGAGCATCACCGGACGCTTCGTGGAGATCCCGGCCTCGGCGTACTCCGAGTAGCCCTTCCAGTAGGCGGTGATGTTGCCGGCGTTGCCGACCGGCAGGGCGTGGATGTCGGGGGCGTCACCGAGCGCGTCGACGATCTCGAAGGCAGCCGTCTTCTGCCCCTCGATACGCATCGGGTTGACCGAGTTGACCAGGGCGATCTCCGGGAAGTCCGTGGTGGTCTTGCGCACCAGCTCCAGGCAGTCGTCGAAGTTCCCGCGCACCTGGATGATCCGCGCACCGTGCATCACGGCCTGCGACAGCTTGCCCTGGGCGATCTTGCCCTCCGGGATCAGCACCGCGGAGGCGATTCCGGCCCGTGCTGCGTAGGCGGCCGCGGAGGCGGAGGTGTTGCCGGTGGAGGCGCACATCAGCACCTTCTTCCCGGCGTGGACGGCGTCGGTCACGGCCACGGTCATCCCGCGGTCCTTGAACGACCCGGTGGGGTTGGCGCCCTCGACCTTCAGCCAGACGTCACACCCGGTGAGCTCGGAGATGTGGTTCGCCCGGATCAGCGGGGTCCCGCCCTCGTTGAGGGTCACCGGCTCCCAGTCCGCGGCGAACGGCATCCACGCACGGTACTCGTTGATCAGGCCGGTCCAGTGGTGGAGCACCGGGGTGCGCTTGTCGGTCATCAGTTGCCTTCCATTCGGATCACGCTGTTGACGGCCTTCACGGCGTCAATGTTCTTGAGGTTGTCCACCGTGGACTCCAGGTCGCTCTCCGCGGCGTGGTGGGTGATGACGACGAGGCGCGCCCCGGCGTCGCCGGCGTCCTCCTGGCGGACGGTCTTGAGGGACACCCCGTGCCCGGAGAACGTCGACGCGACCTCCGCCAGCACGCCAGGCCGGTCATCGACGACCATGTCGACGTGGTAGCGGGTACGTACGGAACCGAAGTCGCCGACGGGCAGGTTGGCGTAGGTGGACATCCCGGGCGCCCGGCCGCCGTGGACGATGTTGCGGGCGGCGGCGACGACGTCACCGAGCACCGCGGAGGCCGTCGGGTTGCCGCCGGCACCGTTGCCGTAGAACATGAGACGGCCGGCGTACTCCGCCACGACGAAGATCGCGTTGAACGACTCGCTGACGCTGGACAGCGGGTGGTCCAGGGGGATCAGGGCCGGGTAGACGCGTGCCGAGACGGACTCCGCACCCTCGTCGTCCACGAGCCGCTCACAGATCGCCAGCAGCTTGATAGTGCAACCCGCGGCCTTCGCTGCCTCGATGTCGGCCTTGCTGATCGACCGGATGCCCTCGACGTGGACGTCCGAACTGCCGACCTGGGAGTGGAAGGCCAGGGACGCCAGGATGGCGGCCTTGGAGGCGGCGTCGTACCCGTCGACGTCCGCCGAGGGGTCCGCCTCTGCGTAGCCCAGGGCCGTGGCCTCGGCGAGCATCTCGTCGTAGGACGCGCCGCGCTTGTACATCGCGTCGAGGATGAAGTTCGTGGTGCCGTTGACGATGCCCATGACCTGGTTGACACGGTCACCGGCCAGCGAGCGGCGCAGGGGCCCGACCACCGGGATGGCCGCGGCGACCGCCGCCTCGAAGAAGAGGTCGGCCCCCGAGGAGTCGGCGGCCTCGGACAGCTCCTCGGCGTGCGCCGCGACCAGGGCCTTGTTGGCGGTGACCACCGACTTGCCGGCCCGCAGCGCGGACAGCACCACGGTACGCGGGTAGTCGATTCCACCGATCACCTCGATGACCAGGTCGATGTCGTCGCGGTTGACCAGACCCACGGCGTCGTCGGTGAGCAGGTCCGCCGGCACACCCGGGCGGGGCTTGGTCAGGTCGGACACGGCGATACCGCGGACCTCGATGGGGCCGCCGGTACGGGCGGTGAAGTCCCGTGCGTCCTCCTGGAGGATCCGCAGGACCTCGGTGCCCACGGTCCCCATACCCAGCAGCGCTACGCCTACGGTGGGCGCGCCAGCGTTGTTGTCAGCCTGATCAGCCATTACTCTCCCGAAGTTGTCTCGTGTGGGGTGTCTCGTGTGAAAGTTCGTTTTCCCGATGATAAACCATCAGAAGTTCTCCAGCGCCAGCACGTCCTCGACCGTCTCCCGACGGATCATCACCCTGGAGGTGCCGTCCTGCACGACGACCACCGGCGGACGCGTCATCATGTTGTACCTGGAGGACATCATGTAGCAGTACGCGCCGGTCGCCGGGATGACGAGCAGGTCGCCGGGGGCGATGTCGTCAGGCATCAACGCGTCGTTGACGAGGATGTCCCCCGACTCGCAGTGGCTGCCCACCACACGGGTGGAGACCAGGGCACCGGTGGCCAGCCGGTTCGCCAGCCGGCAGTCGTACTCCGCCTGGTACAGCGCCGGACGGATGTTGTCGCTCATCCCGCCGTCCACGGAGATGTAGCGGCGTACGGTGTCGTCGGAGGTGTGGACGTCCTTGACCGTGCCGACCCGGTAGACCGTCACCGCGGACGGCCCCACGACGGCACGGCCCGGTTCGACGTTGACCACCGGGGCTGCGACCCCGTAGGACGCCGCCTTCGCCGCCACGCGGGACAGCAGGTCACCGGCGACCTCCTCGACGTCGAGCGCCTCCTGGTCCGGGGTGTAGGCGATTCCGTAGCCGCCGCCGAGGTCCAGGATGTCCAGCGCAGCCAGGTCGGCAGCTCCGGTGTCGCCGGTGTCTCCGCTGACCAGACGGGCCCACAGCCCCAGCAGACGGTCCGCGGCCAGGGCGAAGCCGTCGGCCTCGAAGACCTGTGAGCCGACGTGGCAGTGCAGGCCACGCAATCGGAGGCCCACGGTGGACAGGCAGGTCAGGCAGGCGTTCTCAGCCGATCCGGAGGCCAGGGAGAACCCGAACTTCTGGTCCTCGTGGCTGGTGGCGATGAACTCGTGGGTGTCGGCGTGGACGCCCGGCTTCACCCGCACCAGGACGTCCTGGACGCGCCCCAGCTCCCGGGCGACCCCGGCCACCCGGTCGATCTCGTCGAGCGAGTCTATGACGATCAGCTCCACACCGGCCTGCACGGCGGCGGTGATGAACCCGTGGTTCTTGTTGTTCCCGTGCACGGTGATGCGCTCCGGGGGGAACCCCGCGGCCAGTGCCACGGCGAGCTCACCGTGGCTGGCCACGTCGAGGGCCAGCCCCTCCTCCTCGACCCACCGGCACACGGTGCGCGACAGGAAGGCCTTGGAGGCGTAGTGGACCCGCTCCCCTCCGCCGAAGGCCTCGGCCAGGCGGCGGCACCGGGCACGGAAGTCGGCCTCGTCCATCACGAACAGAGCCGTGCCGTACCTGTCCGCCAGGTCGGTCACGCGGTTGCCGGCGATCACCAGCTCACCGTCTTCGGTGCGTCCGGAGGACGCGGGGAAGACATGCGCCGGGATCTTGTTGAAGTCCTCCAGGGTCTCGGTGCGCTTGCGCAGCGGAACCTGGGGCAGGTGGACGTTGGGGTCCATGGTGGCGGTCACATCCTCTCTGGTGCGGAGACGCCGAGCAGCCCGAGGGCGTTGGCGAGCACGCGGCGGGTGGCGTCGGCCAGCGCCAGGCGGGCCAGGAACACCGGGGCGGTCTCCCCGCCGGCGGGTTCACCGGACTTGGGCAGCACCTGGCAGGAGTCGTAGAAACGGTGGAAGGTCCCCGCCAGCTGCTCCGCGTACCGGGCGATGCGATGCGGCTCGCGCAGTTCCGCGGCGGTGGCGACGACGCCGGGGAACTCACCGAGGGTGCGGATGAGGTCACCCTCACGGTCATGGTCGAGGAGCGAGAAGTCCAGGGTGGACAGGTCCTCGGGGATGCTGACCCCGATGTCGGCGGCCTTGCGCTGCAGCGAGCACAGGCGGGCGTGGCCGTACTGGACGTAGTAGACCGGGTTGTCGCTGGTCTCGCTTGCCCACAGTCCCATGTCGATGTCCAGGGAGGAGTCGACGGAGGTCCGGATGAGTGCATAGCGGGCGGCGTCGACGCCGATCGCCTCGACGAGGTCGTCGAGGGTGATCACCGTGCCGGCACGCTTGGACATGCGCACGGCCTTGCCGTCACGCACCAGGTTGACCATCTGGCCGATGAGGACCTCGACCTGGTCGGCGTCGTAGCCGAGCGCGGAGGCGGCCGCCTTCAGCCGGGCGATGTAGCCGTGGTGGTCGGCACCGAGCATGTAGATGCACAGGTTGTGGCCGCGGTCGATCTTGTCGGCGATGTAGGCGATGTCGCCGGCGATGTAGGCGGCGTTGCCGTCGGACTTGATGACGACCCTGTCCTTGTCGTCGCCGAACTCCGAGGACCTCAGCCACCAGGCGCCGTCCGCCTCGTAGAGGTTGCCGTTGTCCTTCAGGGTGGCGATTGCCCGGTCCACGGCACCCGAGTCGAACAGCGCGTTCTCGTGGAAGTAGACGTCGAACTCCGTGCCGAACTCCGCGAGCGTGCGCTTGATGTGCGCGAACATCAGCTCCACGCCCTGGGAGCGGAAGATCTCCTGGATCGTGGCGTCGTCGTTGTCCGCCCAGTCCGGGGTCGCCTCGATGACCTGGTCGGCGATGTCGGAGATGTACTCGCCGCCGTAGCCGTCCTCCGGTGCGGGCTCGTTCTTCGCCGAGGCGACCAGGGAACGGGCGAAACGGTCGATCTGGGTGCCGTGGTCGTTGAAGTAGTACTCACGGGTCACAGCGGCGCCGCGGGCGGTGAGGATCCGGCCGAGGGAGTCACCGACGGCCGCCCACCGGGTGCCTCCGAGGTGGATGGGTCCCGTGGGGTTGGCGGAGACGAACTCGAGGTTGATGCGCTGGTCGGAGTAGTCGTCCCCGGTACCGTAGGAGTCGCCGGCCTCGATGATCTCGGCGACGAGCCGGCCCTGCGCGTCGGCGGCCAGGCGGATGTTGATGAAGCCGGGTCCGGCGACGGAGGCCTCGTCGATCCCCTCCACGCGGCCCAGTTCCCCGGCCAGCCAGGTGGCGAGGTCGCGGGGGTTCGTCCCGGCCTTCTTCGCGGTCTGCAGCGCGATGTTCGTGGCGTAGTCGCCGTGTTCCGGGTTGCGGGGCCGTTCCACGGTGGCCAGGTCGGGCGCGACGGCGGGGTCGAGATCATGCGCGGTCAGGACGCGACGGGTGGTCTCGGTGATGATGGAGGCGAGTTCAGCTGGAGTCACAACCCACGAGAGTAACAAGGAGGGGTGAACACTCCACGAATCGCGTCCCGTGCGGGGGTTTTGCGGTGCCGCGGACCCTCGGTGCTATAGTAACCGCATTGCCTCCGTAGCTCAGGGGATAGAGCACTGGTTTCCGGTACCAGCGGTCGGACGTTCGAATCGTCTCGGGGGCACCCCTGCGCGGCCCGACCACCATCATCGATGGTGGTCGGGCCGCTTTTCGTCGTCCCGGTCTCAGCTCTGCAGTTCAGCCATCGACCTCACCGTCGCCCCGGGGACGCTGTCGAACCGGGCGGGGTCACAGGTGAGCACGATGACCTGGTTCGTCTTCGCCAACTGGGACAGCACCACGTTCATCCGGTGGATCCGTGAGGTGTCCGAGAAACCGAGGGCGTCGTCGATGACGACGGGCACCCCCTCCCCTCGCCCGACGATGTCGGCCACGGCGAGGCGGGACAGTATCGCCAGTTGTTCCCTGGCACCACCCGACAGCTGCGCAGCGTCCAGTGCGGTGGCGTCGAGGACACGGCGGGAGATCCTGAGGTCCTCGTCGAACTCGATGCTGACAGCACGCCCGTAGAGGGTTCTGGCCAGGCTCTCCACGGAGTCCCGGTACGGGGCTTCGTAGCGGCGGCGCGCATCGTCCCGGGCCGCCTGTACCGCACGGTACAGGGTGTCCACCGCCCGGGCCTGACGGGTGACCCGTTCCTCCACCCGTCTGGCCCGCTGCAGGCGTGAGGTGGCGGTCTCGAGCCGCTCGGCGACCCCGCTGTGCTCCCCCAGTGCCCCGTTGGCCCGGGAGATCTCGTGACCGATCCGGTCGGCCCGGTCGCGCAGCCGGTGCACCCGGGACTCGGCACCGGCGAGCAGCCCTTCCAAGGTGTCGAGGTCGCCGGTACCAGGGTCGATCTCGGCGGTGGTTCTCTCGAGTTCACCGGCCGCCTCCTCGACCTCACGTCGTGCCTCGGCGACCCGGGTGTTCAGTTCGTCGTCGCCGGTCTCCTCCCGCATGGCCTCCACGGCAGCGGAGAGTTCCGTCACCCGGTCGGCCGCCCGCTTCTGTTCCTCGACCCTGCTGCCCAGGACCGCCGCCGCGCCCGTGCGGGCCAACGTGTCGAGTTCCTCCCGGATCTTCTCCGCCCGGGCCTCGTGCTCCTCGATCCGGCGGAGAAGAGCGTCGCGGTCCGGTGCTTCCTCCGGGTCAGCTTCCGGAAGGTCGACCTCCCTCTCCGGATCCTCCGTCGCGAGCTGGTCCGCGGCGTTGGTCAGCGCCGACTCCGCCCTCCGGAGTTCACGGCCGCACTCGTCGAGCGACTGGTCGAACTCCTCCATGCCGAGTCCGCCGGTGGCCTGGCTGACCGTGATCCGCAGCTCGGCGAGCTCCTCCCCGAGACGGCGTCGCTGTTCGGCCTTCCGGGTCACCTCACCGACACTCCCGGAACCGGCGTCGGCGAGTGCGGACTCCAGACCTGCCCGGGCACGGTCGACGGCCTCGGAGAGGTCGTCCCCGTGTGCACCCGACTCCGTGCCCTGGGCCGGGGTGACGGTGAGCGTGAAGTCGCCGAGCTGCAGGGTCCTCCGCGACGTGACGCGGAGGTGCTGTGGCGCGTCGTCGAGCTCCTGTTCCTCACCGTCGACGGTGAACCGCCCTCCCGGGAGCCCACTGAGTTCGATGAGGGTCGCCGAGGCGTCCCGGACACCCACGGCCCTGGTGAGTTCGGCGTCGGCACCTTGGACCGCCGCGGCGACCTCCGCGGTGACCGGGTTGTCGTCGATGCGCTCCCGGACGGCCGTGATCTCCTCGGCGATGCGTGCTGCCTCGGCCCGCTGCTCCTGCAGGGTACGCAGCCTCTGTGCCAGGGTGTCCCGGTGCCGGACGGCGTCGAGGTAGCGGACGTAGGCCGCGGTCGTCCGGGCGCGGCGACGGCTACGCGCCAGCTCCGTGCGCAGCCGGGCCTCCTCCTGTCTGGCACCCTCGGCGGCCTCGGCGGCCGCCGTGGCCTCGGCGGTGGCCCGTTCACCGGCCTCCACTGCGGCGGAGAGTTCGGCGATACGGTCCTGCCTGACCTGCTGACGCTGTTCGGCCAGTTCGAGCTTCTGGCGGGCACCGGTCAGCGCCGCGGCCCGCTCGTCCAGGAGGCGTTGACGCTCCCGTCCCTTCTCCACCTCGACGGCGGCGGCCTTCGCCTCCTCGCGGGCCAGGGGTTCCTGCTTGGCGACGGTCTCCTTCTCCGCACGCAGGCGTTCCAGGTCGATGATCAACGACTGCGCCTGGTCGTAGGCCTTCTCCGCCCCGGCGTGCTCCTCCGATGCGGCGGTGTACTCGTCGAGTGCGGCCTTCAGTTCCTTGGTCGGTTTGCCGCCCGGGGTGAAGTACCGGGCGCGTTCCGCGGTGATCCGTTCCACCAGCGCTGCAGCGCCACCGGCACCACCGGCGTCCCGGTGGTCGGCGACGGTACCCGGTGCACCGCCTTCGGCGGCGGTACCGTCGCCGCCGTCACCCGGTTGCCCGTTGAGTGCCCGCTCCAGTGGCCCGAGGCCTGCGACGGCGAGCTGGTCGAGACTCGCCCCCTGCTCCACGGTCAGGGCGTCCAGCAGGTCGGTGTCGACTTCCGCGCGCATGATCTCGGCGAACCGGTCCGACGCCTCCCTGCCGGTCAGACTCTCGGCGCGGGGTGCGGTGACCCGGAGTTCACACCGGCCGGTCCCCTTGTTGTAGGCCTTCATCAGCTGCAGTTCAACGTCCCCCACCACCAGTTCGGCCGAGATCGTCGTCGGCTCGTCGACGCTGACGTCCTTGAGCGCCTTGACCTCACGTTTCCGCGAACCGGTGGGGGTGTCGTCGAGGAGCAGACGGATCGCACGCAGCAGCGTCGACTTCCCGACCTCGTTGGGCCCGTGCACCACAAGTACCCCGCTCTCGGGAAACTCCAGATGGGCGTGGGTGACCCCTGCCACGTGGGACAGAGTGAGCGACCTGAAGTTCAGCATGTTCGTCCTATTTCCCCTTCTGTGCGCTGAGGCGGTACAGCAACCGGAGAGCATCGCGCGCCTCGGCGTCCTCGTGGGCCGCCCGGTCCGCCAACTCCCGCGCGGCGACCCCCACGACCCCCGGCCAGTCGGCGTCCGCAAGTTCCTCGACCCCGGGCACGACGTGCAGGTCCATCAACCGTTGACGGGGGTACAGTGCCGCGAAGGCCGGTGTGATGCGCTCAAGTTCCTCGTCGAGGACGGCGGCGGTGGCCAGGTCCACTGACCCGGTCAACGCGTACTTCACCACGGTGGTGCGTTTGTCGGGGATCTCCTCGAGCCTGCTGATCCACTCCCCGACGTCCTCCGGCCCGTTGACGTGGCCGGACAACGCCAGAAAGCTCCACCGTCCGGTCCGGACCTCCTCGACGGAGACCTGTGCTGCACCGCCACCCCCCGCGGCGGCCGGGGTGACGTCGACGACCAGGGCGTAGCCCGAGCGCGCCTCTCCGCCGCCGTCCTCCTCCCGGAAGTCGGTCACCTCCGGGCTACCGGAGTACCAGACCGTTCCGTCGGGGTGCAGCGGGGTGACCGAGTGGGTGTCACCCAGGGCTACCATGTCGACGACCCCGTCCCGGCAGGCCCTGGCGGCGGCGTCGACGTCGATGACCGCCGGGTCGTCCCCGGACGTCCGTGATTCAGTGGCGCCGTGCCCTACGAGGACACGGACGGGCCGGCCCCCGGTGGTCCCGGTGACCCCGGCGAGGGCTGCGGCGACCGGGTCGGTGCTCATGTACTTCGACAGCAGCGGAGCTCCGATGATCTCGGCCGGCGGAACGCCCTCCGCCGTCCCGGGCACGGACCTGGGACGGCTGTCGTTGAGCACCACCACCCCCGGCGCGAGGTCGTCGAACTCCCTGGACCGGTAGACACTGGCGGCGTCGTAGGGGTCGTGGTTGCCGGGCAGGAGGAACACCGGCACCGGACTGCGCCTGAGGATGTCAACGGTGCGACGCCAGGTGACCGGGTCCACCAGGTTGTCGTCGAAGACGTCGCCGGCGACGACGACGGCAGCGCAACGCCGGTCCCGGGCCACCTCCAGCAACCGTTCCACCGCCGCCAGGCGTGCCTCGCGGTACCGGGGTCCCGCCTCCTCGCCGAGGAACCAGCGGTCCATCCCCAGTTGCCAGTCCGAGGTGTGGAGGAACCGGAACACACCGGCGCCGGGCGTGGTCGGGAGTTGCAGCGGGGAGTCATTCATGGTGCCCACTTCTATCATCCGGACCGGACAGCCACGGTTCGCGTTCGAACACCGGCCGGTCGCCTGCATCGGGTGCGCTGTCGTCGTCGAGGACGGTGAGTGCCTCGAAACACCGGGTGAGGGTGTCCGTCACACGCAGCTGGTCGGCGTTGTTCCAGCTGAACTTCCGGACAGCGGCGTCGCGGGCGACGATGTCGCCGAGGTTGATCCCGTACTCGACCTCCAGGGGTCCCCACGTTGGCAGAGCCTCCGGGTCCCCCCAGAAGGCGGCCGGGCTGTACGTCTCAGGGTCGTCCCCCGACCCTTCTCCGGGGCCGTCCACCGGCAGCTCCACGAGGTCCCCCGACGCGGGCGCCCCGGGCCCCGTCCTCTCCAGGAGCTGGTCGATGTCGATACCCCGCCAGGCCAGGAAGGCTGCGGGGTCGCCCGTGAACTCCGCGGCGAGTGCGTAGGCGACGCACACCCGGTGTTTGCAGAACGACGCGGGATCCGGGCAGGAGCAGGATGAGTCCATGTAGTGCTCGACGCCGAACAGCACCGAGGCGATCGAGGACTGCGGGCGGCGACCCGCCAGGAGGTTGCGGACGCTGTCCGGGTGGTCCCCGCATTCGCCGACCACGAAGTCGATCTGGCGTCGCGTGAGGGGCCGCCACCGGATCTGCACGTCGAAGGGTTCGAGTTGGGTACCGCTGACCAGGCCGTTCACAGTTCCCAGTTCATGCTCGACACGTAGCACGTTGCCACCGCGGAAGTAGGTGCGTCCGCGCGAGAGCCGTCCCGCGTCCGCCAGCGCGGTGGCGGTACGCATCACCTGACCGGCGGCCCAGCTCTCCGAGGTCGAGACCCGTTCCTCGCGTTCCGGCGCAGGCGGCTGCGCCCTGCCCTTGCCCTGGCCTTTTCCCTGTCCCTCGCCTTGACCGGCGCTCAGGCCGCTTCCGGGGGACAGACGTGGTCCATCGGCTGTCCCGGCCCGGTCTCGTCCGCGCGTGAAGTCCGCCGAGACCACGTTGTCGCCCCACGCCGGCTGCGGGATACCCACCCGCTTCCGGCCGGTGCCCCTGCCCCGACTCCTGTCATCGACCATCATCGTCACCCTTCTGCTCTCCGGTGTGCGCCACGGGGTCGGCCCTGTCCCGGCCGGCGGACTCCCTGGCGACCGAGGACCGGTTGAGCTGCCACAGTTCGGACAGGTCCTCGTTGTTGAGGCTGGCGATCCACCCTTCGCCGCTCGTGACGATGCCACCGGCCAGTTCCCGCTTCGAACTGAGGATGTCGTTGATCCGCTCGTCCAGCGTACCGGTGGTGACGAGCTTGTGGACGGTCACGTCCCGCCCCTGTCCGATACGGTACGCGCGGTCGGTGGCCTGGTCCTCGACGGCGGGGTTCCACCACCGGTCGACGTGCACCACCACGCTGGCGCGGGTGAGCGTGATCCCGGTTCCTCCCGCCCTGGTGGACAGGATCATGACCTTGGGGCCGTCGTCGGACTGGAAGTCGTCGACCATGGCCGAGCGCGCCGTCCTGCTGAGCCCTCCGTGCAGCACGGGGACCCCGTCGGCCAGCTCCCCGAACTGACGTCGCAGTTCCGGGACGAGCATCTCCCCGAAGGAGGGGAACTGCGTGAACACCAGGACCCTGCGGTCGGTCTCCAGCGCCTCGGCGATGATCGCGAACAGCCGCTCGACCTTCTTCGAGCGGTGACGACCGTTCTTCAGCAGTCCTGACCCGTCGCCTGAGAAGTGTGCCGGATGGTTGCAGATCTGCTTGATGCGGACCAGTGCCCCGAGGATGATTCCGCTTCGGCCACGGCCCTCCGCCTCGGCGATGCGTTCCTCCAGGCTCCTCGTGTACGCCTCGTAGAGGGCCGCCTGTTCCTCGGTCAGGGGCACACTGTCGATCACCTCCCGCTTCTCCGGGAGGCCCAGGCCCATCGATTCGTCGTGCTTGAGGCGACGGAGGATGAAGGGTTCCACCAGCCGACGGAGCCGGTCCGTGGCGTCAGGGTCCTCGTAGCGCTCGACGGGGATGGCCAGCCGGTTCTGGAAGGCCTGTGCACTGCCGAGGATCCCGGGGTTGCAGAAGTCGAGGATCGAGTGCAGTTCGGCGAGACGGTTCTCCACCGGTGTCCCCGTCAACGCCAGGTGGTGTCCGGCCCTGACGGCGCGCACGGCCCTGCTCTGGGCGGTGCCGGGGTTCTTGATGTTCTGCGCCTCGTCGGCGACGACCCGACCCCAGTACAGGGACGTGTAGCGCTCCGGGTTCCGGCCCACCGTCCCGTAGGTCGTCAGCACGATGTCGGCGTCCTTCACCTTCTCCCCGAACTGACCTTCCGCCACCTTCCTGGCGCCGTGGTCCACGAGCACCCTCAGGGACGGGACGTGGCGTGCCACCTCGTTGCTCCAGGTGTCCAGCACAGAGGTCGGGGCGACGACCAGAGTCGGTCCGTCGCAGTCGTCGGCCTCCCGTTCCCAGGCGAGCAGGCTGAGGACCTGGAGGGTCTTGCCCAAGCCCATGTCGTCGGCGAGGACGGCACCGATCCGGTGGCGGTACATCCACACCAGCCAGTTCAGTCCCCTGCGCTGGTGGTGGCGGAGAGGGGTCTCGACGGCGGCGGGCACCTCGATGATCTCAGGCGGGGCGATCGTGGGACGCTGGTCCTCCTCCCCCGGCGCGGGGAAGAACGACCGGACCATCCGCTCCAGCCAGCCGTCGGCCTCGAGGGTGATGTCGCCCGGCCCGGCCTTCGGGGACCCGTCCGCGACGGAGGCCAACTCAGCTTCCACGAGGTCGGCGACGGTGAGCTGCGGGGAGCCGTAATGCTCTCCCTCCGCGGTGTCCCCGGAGCCGGCGTCACGGAGTTTCGCGAAGTAGCTGCGGGCCACGCTGAGGGAATGCGGGTCGAGCCGGACGTAGCGGCCCTGGATCTCGACCACCGACGACGCGGAGGTCATCAGCGCCGACATCGCCGCACCGCTGAGCGGTTCCCCGTCCACGGAGACCGACCAGTCGAAGGACAGGACCTGCTCCAGGCCCATCTTCCCGGATCCCGGGCCCTGGCCCACCGGGGTGACCTTCACCTTCACCTCGGGTCGCACGACAGACCAGGCCCGGGGCACCAGCACCTCGGTGCCGCCTGCCGCCAGGGCCCGGACCCCGTCGTCCAGCAGCCTCTCGACCTGGTCGGTGGTCAAGGCCAGGTAGACCACACGGTCCTTGTCCGGACGCCCTGTCAGGCTGCTCGCCGGCGGGAACCACACATTCGTGCGGAGCCAGGCCTCCACGGCCGACGAATAGGACCTGAGCTGCGGCCAGGCGTGGTAGGCCCGGTCCAGTCCCTCCCGGAGGGACCGTTTCCGTGACTGTGTGGCCTCGGCGGCGGAGATCGGCTCGGCGGCCCCGTCATCGGCGGACATCCTGATCTCCAGCCGCCACCGGGGATCGTCACCGCCGGCGTCGGCGGCACGGGGCTGTCCGGAGACCGTCCCCGCCAGGGAGTCCGGTTCCTCCAGGGACAGCACCATGCGCGTGGACGCCTCGCGTGCCGAGGCCCGCCAGGTGTTGAGGAGCTCGGCGGTCAGGGGGTTGGCCCGCGAGTCGGCGTCGCCGGTGAACAGCGACGAGACGAAGTGGTTCTCCGGGACACCGCCGACCAGCTGGACCCTGTCCTGGAGCAACCGGATGCACATCCAGTGCACGAGCTCGTCCGCAGCCCGGTAGAGGACGTCCGGACCTCCGTTGAGGGTGAGCACCGCAGGGGCCGTCGCCTGCAGTTCGCGGACGACCCGGTTGTGGGTCCCGCTGCTGGACAGGCACCAGCTCGGGTACCACTGGCCGTCGGTGAACTGCATCTTCATCATCACCCGGCCCGCGTGGACGGCGTCGAGCAGGAGATCGTAGAGCCGGATGAGCCAGAGCGCCTCAGGCCCCAGGCCCGGAACTCCCCCGGCCGGGGTGTCCGGGTGCTGACCCGACCTGAGAAAGTGTGACATTGTGCCGAGTACCGACAGTGCCTGGTCAGGCGTGTACGCCTGGGTGGGGAGGTCCAGGGACAGCAGCCGCCCTCGGGGGGTGGCGACGCGGATGCCCTCCCGTCGGCGCAGCGGCCGTGACATCATGACGGTACGCAGGGGTTCCGGAAGTCCCCCTTCCGGGATGTCCGAGGCGTCGAGGACGGCCGTGTGCCCTTCAGTCCGTTCGGCCCAGACGTGGAGCCCGCTGCCGGTCAGCCACAGCAGATGTACCTGGTGATCAGTCACTCCCCTTGTGTACCACGCGGCACGGACGTGGAACGACACCGGCGACTTCATCACAAGCTTACTGTTTCAGTAGAGATGATTAACAGTACCTACAGTTGGTAGGTACTGCGCATTTTCTGGTCTATGCTCATACGTCCGCATACTGAAGGATGTGAAACGATGAGCGAGACGACGGCGGCAGACGCCCGCCTCACTGAAGACGACATCCACGTCGTGGACCAGGACGAAATGAAGAAGGCCCTGCGGGCGACACTTCTCGGCAACTTCATGGAATGGTTCGACATCGGCGTGTTCGCCTATGTGATGACCTACATCACCGTCAACTTCTTTCCACTCCCTGATCCTTGGGGTGGCCTGGCGAGTTTCGCGACCCTCGCGGTCACTTTCCTCGTGCGCCCGCTGGGAGGACTCATACTCGGCCCGCTGGGCGACCGGATCGGACGACGGAAGATCCTGGCCTTCACCATCGTGATGATGTCACTGGGGACCGCACTCATCGGCGTCCTGCCGACCTACGCCCAGATCGGAATCGCCGCCCCGGTACTCCTTGTTCTGCTGAAGTTCATCCAGGGCTTCTCCACGGGCGGTGAGTACGCCGGTGCGGCCACCTTCATCGCCGAGTACTCCTCGGACCGTCGACGCGGATTCTGGGGCTCCTTCCTCGACCTGGGGTCCTACCTCGGATTCGCCGCCGCGGCCCTGCTCGTGACCGTCATCGAGATCATCACCGACGACGCGCAGATGGAGAGCTGGGGCTGGCGGATCCCGTTCCTGCTCGCGCTGCCCCTGGGCCTGGTCGGTGTCTACATGCGCTCCCGCATCAAGGAGTCCCACACCTTCGAGGCGTCCCAGGACGCCTCCCAGCAGCAGGCGGAGGCCGCCATCGCCGCCGGTGTCCCCGCACCGAGCCAGGGCATGATCGCCCAGATCCGGTACCTCCTGCGTCGCTTCTGGCCCCAGATGCTCATCGGCTCGGCGATGGTGATGTGCGCCCAGGTCGTGGGCTACGCCCTGACCACCTACATGCCGACCTACCTCACCGAGTCCCTGGGTTACGACACCCTGCACGGCAACGCCCTGCTGGTACCGGTCCTGCTGATCGTCTCACTGTGCCTGCCGTTGTTCGGGATGATCTCTGACCGCATCGGTCGCCGTCCCGTCATGCTCGCGGGATGCGTGCTCGGCGTCGTCACGGCGATCCCCGCGTTCCTCCTGATGATGATGGGCCACGTGTGGTCCACACTCGCCGGGCTGATGATCGTGGGTGTCATCATGATGTTCCAGGTCTCCATCCAGGCGTCCGCACTGCCGTCGCTGTTCCCCACCGAGAGCCGTTACACGGCGATGGGTCTGATGTTCAACATCGCCGTCGCGCTCTTCGGCGGAACGACGGGCTTCGTCATCAGCGCCCTCCAGTCGGCGATCGGATCCGACCTCGCCGGCGCCTACTACATCATGTTCGCCTGCCTGGTCGGCGGGATCGGCGTCTACTGCATGAAGGAGTCAGCCGGACGCAATCTGCTGGGCTCCATGCCCACGGTGGACCACGAGGACGAGGTCCACGACGTTCTCAGGACAATGGACGGCAACGACAAATACGATCTCAGCACCATGCCGGTGCAGAATCCCTCCCGCTGACAGGCCTCCCCGCGGTCGGGAGTCACACCGGAATAATTGGAGAAACCTGGCAGGAATGTGGGTGTAGTTCGCCATTCGGCTGGTAATCAGGCCGAGGACATGGAAACCTTGCAGTGTCGCCGTCTCTTTACCGGAGACGGCCCTAACTGATTGTTGACCAAGCGACCACGACAACCCCACAAGGAGGCCCACGGTGAGTGAACAGACTTGGTTCATTATCGCCATGGTGATCTATCTGGCTGTGATGCTCGGCATCGGCATCTGGAGTTTCACCAAGACCGACAAGTACGAGGACTACATGGTCGGAGGCCGCGGTCTCCACCCGTTCGTCGCCGCCCTCTCCGCCGGCGCGTCCGACATGTCCGGCTGGCTGCTCATGGGTCTGCCCGGTGCACTGTTCATGTCCGGATTCTCGGAGATCTGGATGGCGGTTGGCCTGCTGGTCGGCTGCTGGCTGAACTGGAAACTGGTGGCACCGCGCCTGCGCAGCTACACGGAGGTCTCGAACAACTCCATCACGGTCCCCTCGTTCTTCGAGAACCGCCTGCGCGACCACAGCCACACGCTGCGCGTCGTCGCCGGCATCATCATCCTGGTGTTCTTCACCTTCTACGTCTCCTCCGGCATGGTCGCCGGCGGCCGCTACTTCGAGTCCAGCTTCAACGGTGACTACGTCACCGGCCTGCTGATCATCGGTGCGGTCACGGTGGTCTACACCTTCGTCGGCGGTTTCCTCGCCGTGTCCTACACCGACGTCGTGCAGGGCTCCATGATGTTCCTGGCCCTGATCCTGGTGCCCGTCTTCGCGATCACCTCACTGGACAACCCGGGCGACATCTTCACCTTCCAGCTGGACAACGACTACGGCTCGATGGCCGACAACGCGGCGAACGCCGTCGGCGCGAACTCGAACTTCTACAACCTGTTCCAGTTCAACGACACCACCGCCCTGGCGGCGTTTGTCATCATCATCTCCAACCTCGCCTGGGGCCTCGGCTACTTCGGCCAGCCGCACATCATCGTGCGCTTCATGGCCATGCGTAAGCCGGCCGACGCCGTCGCCGGCCGTCGCTACGGCGTCACCTGGATGTTCCTGTGCCTGATCGGCGCAGTCTTCATCGCCATCAGTGCCCCGGCGTTCTTCGCCGAGACCCCCGAAGCGACCTTCTCTGACGTCACCAACTACGAGACCAACTTCCTCGACATGTCGAAGGTGCTCTTCCACCCGCTGGTCGCGGGCCTGATCCTCACCGCCGTGCTGGCGGCGATCATGTCCACCGTCTCCTCCCAGCTCCTCGTGGTCGCCTCCGCACTGGTCGAGGACATCTACGCGGGCATGATCAACCGGAACGCCTCGGACACGCTGCTGAAGAACCTGTCGCGCGTCATGGTCATCCTCGTCGCCGTCATCGCCGCACTCATCGCCCTGGATCCGGACTCCGCGATCCTCGGCCTCGTCGAGTTCGCCTGGGCCGGCTTCGGCGCCGCCTTCGGCCCGGTCGTCCTGGCCGCCCTGTACTGGAAGCGGCTCAACGCACAGGGAGCTGCGGCCGGCATGATCGGTGGCGCTCTCGTCGCCTTCATCTGGGGCGGGCTGCCCCAGTTCGGTGTCATCGACAAGCCCTTCGGCCTCTACGAGATGATCCCGGGTGTCGCGGTCAACGTGCTCCTGATGGTCATCGTCACGCTCGCCACCAAGGCTCCGTCCAAGGAGATCACGGACGAGTTCGACGAAGCCGTCCGCTTCGCCCAGCTCACCGTCGATGACGGAGACGTCGATCTCGACGCCGCCCGTGCCAAGGTCGAGGCCGAGGCCGACCAGGGCAAGATCTGACCCCGGTCACCCGGAACTGAACTTCTGACCGGGAGGGGAACCTCCGCACCGGCCGGGAGAGTCTCTCTCATCATGAGACTCTCCCGGCCGGTGTCATTGTCGGTGGCGCCCTCCTCCGCCGCCCCGTCCACGGCCCTACCGCTCCTGTCGCCCACCACCGTGGCGCTGGCACTGTACGTCCTCTCCCTGCTCCTCCTTCCCCCGGGAGGCGGCCCGGACACTCCGGGGGCCACAGACCGTGACACGGTGTCGACGTCCCTGGAGCGGCTCTCCACGGTCCCCCGACGCACCCACGTCCTCGGCTACTCCCGCGACCACTTCGGCGGGTGGGCGGACCAGTGGTGGGCGGAGGGGACGGGCACCGTGAGCACAGAGAGCGGATCCGGGCCCGCCGGTACCCGGTGCAGTACCCGGCACATCGTCATGCTGCAGACCTTCGAGAGCCGCTCCCCCGGCGACGACGGTTCCTGCCCCTCTCCCCGGGGCCGGATCACCGACGTCTACACCGGTGACATGATCGCCCCGTCCGACGTGGAGATCGACCACGTCGTCCCGCTGTCGGCCGCGTGGGACCACGGCGCGTGGGACTGGCCCCGGGAGTCGCGGGTGCGTTTCGCCAACGACGACGAACTGAACCTCCTCGCCGTGGCGGGGACGGTCAACCGGGACAAGAGTGACGGGAGTCTGGCCGAGTGGCTCCCTCCCACGGCAAAAGCCGGCTCCCTGTCGGAAGCCGGCTGTGCCTATGCCGCACGGTATCTCGCGGTGTGTCTGCGCTACGGGCTCAGCGTCAGCGACGCCGACGCCACGACGGCGCGGCAGGTGTGCGGACTGTGACCGCCCAGCCGCACCGGGGCTCAGTCCCGGCGGGCACCGCGGTTGCCCCGGAAGCTGCCGCGACCACCACGGTCGCCACGGTCCCGGTCACTGCGGTCACGGTCGAAGCGACCGCCACGGTCACCCCGGTCGTTGCGGCCACGGCCGCCACGGTCGTTCCGGTCGCCCCGGTCACCACGGTCGTTACGCGGACGTCCGCCACCACGGTGACCGCCACGGTCACCGTCCTGACGGGTCCGTGCCGGGCGACCCGCCGGTGCCCCGGGATCGGGCTCGATGTTGATCAGCTTGCCGGAGATGCGGGTCTGGTCCAGGGACTCGAAGACCTCCTTCGGCAGGTCCGACGGCAGCTCCACCAGGGAGTGCTCGGAGAAGATGCTGATCCTACCGAAGTCGCGGGAGTTCATGTTCCCCTCGTTGGCCAAGGCGCCGACGATGGCACCCGGACGCACCCGCTGACGGTGGCCCACACCGATGCGGTACACCGACAGGGACTTCCCGTTGCGGTCGGTGACCGTGGGTGCCTGCCTGTTGAAGCGCTCCTTGAAGGGACGGTGCACACCGGACTGGCCGTCAGGGCCGTCCCGGCGGTCACCACGGTCGTTGCGGTCTCGCCGCTCCCGCCGCGGGGGCTCCTGGATCTCCTCCATGTAGAAGGGTTCCTTGCCCTGGAGCTTCGCCGCGAGTGCCGCGGCGATCTCCGTGGGGTCGACACCGTTCTCCTCGGCGTAGGTGGAGATCAGCTCGCGGAAGGTGTCGACCTGCCTGCCCTTGCGGGCCTCGGTGATCGAGGCGTGGAACTTGGCCTTGCGGGCCTCGTTGACCTTGTCGACACCGGGCAGCTCGATCTCGTTGAGCTTCGACTTCGTCGCACGCTCGATGTTCTTGAGCAGACGTCCCTCGCGCGGGGTGACGAAGAGGATCGCCCGTCCGTGGCGTCCGGCACGACCGGTACGGCCGATACGGTGGACGTAGGACTCCGTGTCACGCGGGATGTCGTAGTTGAACACGTGGGTGATGCGTTCCACGTCGAGACCGCGGGCGGCGACGTCGGTGGCGACCAGGATGTCCAGCCGACCGTCCTTGAGCTGGTCCACGGTACGCTCACGCTGGTTCTGCGGGATGTCGCCGTTGATCGCGGCCGCGTCGAACCCACGCTCGCGCAGCTTCTCGGCGATCTCCTCGGTGTCGTTCTTGGTACGGACGAAGAGGATCATCGCCTCGAAGTCGGTGACCTCGAGGATGCGGGTCAGCGCGTTGAGCTTGTTGCGGTAGGTGACGTACAGGTAGTCCTGCTCGATGTTCTCCGCGGTACGCTGCGTGGACTTCACCGTGATCTCGGCGGCGTCGTTGAGGTACTGCTTCGACAGACGTCGGATCGCCGACGGCATGGTGGCCGAGAACAGCGCGACCTGACGGTTGTCAGGGGTGTCGGACAGGATGCGCTCGACATCGTCCTGGAAGCCCATGTTGAGCATCTCGTCAGCCTCGTCGAGGACGAGGAAACGCAGGCCGGACAGGTCCAGGCTGCCCTTCTCCAGGTGGTCGATCACACGGCCGGGGGTACCGACCACGACGTGGGCGCCACGACGCAGGCCGGACAGCTGTGCGCCGTAGGGGGCACCGCCGTAGATCGGCAGCACGCTGATGCCGCCGAGCTTGTTGGCGAAGGACTCGAAGGAGTCAGCGACCTGCAGTGCCAGCTCTCGCGTGGGGGCGAGAACCAGGACCTGCGGAGTGCGCTGGTCAGGATCGAGGCGCGACAGTGCGGGCAGCGCGAAGGCGGCCGTCTTGCCGGTACCGGTCTGCGCCAGACCGACGACGTCCCGTCCCTCCATGAGGGTGGGGATGGTGGAGGCCTGGATCGGCGACGGCGTAGTGAACCCGACGCTCGCGACGGCCTCGAGGATCTTCGGCGGCAGGCCGAGGGAGTCGAAGCCGTCGGTGTCGGCCTTCTCCTCGGACTCCACGGACGCGGTGTCCTCGTCGGTCTTCTTGTTCTCTGTGTGGATGTTCTTCTCGGTGACGTCCCCGTCCACAGTGCTCTCGGGAATCTCTGCGCCCACTACGTCACCGAGGTCCAGCGACCCCGTGACCGGGGAGGCGGCATCCTCGTGCAGATTCTCCTGAGGTACTGACGACTGGGATGTTTCCGGCATTTTCTCGTCGCCGGTCACGTTCTCAGTTTCAGACATTGACTTCACCGTACGTTGCCGGGGCTCTAAAAGCCATTCGACGGCCCTACGCTGTGATATAGGACTCTTCGATGGTTAGTATGTGAGTCCGTGACTGACACAAGCACCCCCGCACGGCAGCCGAGACAGCTCCGCCGCACCCTGACCCACCGGCACATCCACTTCATCGCGCTGGGGTCCGCCATCGGCACGGGCCTGTTCTACGGGTCGTCCGGTGCCATCGGAGCGGCCGGCCCCGGTGTCGTCTTCGTGTACCTTCTCGGCGGCGCCGTTGTCTACTTCATGCTCCGCGCACTCGGCGAGATGGCCGTCGCCGACCCCGCCCCCGGCTCCTTCGCCGAGTTCTGCCGCCGCTACCTCGGCGGCTGGGCCGGTTACATCACCGGGTGGATGTACGCCTTCGAGATGATCATCGTCTGCCTCGCGGACCTCACCGCCATCACGGTGTACATGACGTTCTGGTTCCCGGACACGCCCGGCTGGGTGTGGGTGGCCGTGGCACTCCTGATCGTCGGCGCCGCGAACCTGGCCAGTGCCCGCTGGTACGGCGAGCTGGAGTTCTGGTTCACCTCGATCAAGGTCACCGCGGTGGTCGCCATGATCCTGGGTGGTGCGGCGATCCTGGTGTTCAACGTGGACACCGGCGGCTCCGCCGGGTTCGGCAACCTCTGGAACGACGGCGGCCTGTTCCCCAACGGTGTCGCCGGGGTCTTCAGCGCACTCATCCTCGTACTCTTCGCCTTCGGCGGGACGGAGATCATCGGCGTGACCGCCGGGGAGGCCGCCGACCACGAGAAGACCATCCCCAGGGCCGTCAACACGGTGCCGATGCGCATCCTCCTGTTCTACGTCCTGGCGATCCTGGTGATCGTCGCGGTGATCCCGTGGCGCGAGATCACCGGTGACGAGTCCCCCTTCGTCCAGATCTTCAGTGACCTCGGCATCGGGTGGGCCGCAGCGGCACTGAACATCGTCGTAGTCTCCGCCGCCCTCTCCGCGATCAACTCGGACCTCTACGGCGCCGGCCGTGTGGTCTTCGGTATGGCGCACCAGGGACTGTCACCGCGGATGTTCGCCCGCCTCAACCACCGGGGCGTCCCGGTGACGACGATCGGGGTGATGCTGCTGGTGCTTCTGGTCGGCGTCGGCCTGCAGCTGGCCAGCGACACCGCCGCCGACATGTTCCAGAACATCGCGGCGCTGGCGACCTTCGCCACCGTCTTCGTGTGGCTGATGATCCTGCTGGCCCACCTGGGCAGCCGCCGCCGGACACCCGACGGGGGTGCCGTCCAGGACGGCCCGCGCGCCTTCCCCGTCCCCCTGTGGCCCGTCGGCCAGTACTTCGCCGTCGCCGTCATCCTCGTCACCTTCGGCACCATGGTCTGGATGGACCAGTACCACTCCGCCCTCTGGGCCGGGGTGATCTTCCTGGTGGTGATGTCCGCGCTCTACCCGTTGGCACGCCGACGCGCCGCCGCCATCCGTGCGACTACCTCACACCGGGGGGACGAAACGGCGGCCGAGTAGGTGTCCGACGGCCCGTTAACCTACCTTTGTAGTGTCCTTTTTACCCCCTTACCGGGGATGCACACCCCGTTACAGCCCATCACCCCAAGGAGCTTCCCTGCCCATGAGTGCACCGGCCCACGATTCACAGAGTGACTGGAACTCCCGCATTCTGCTCGCCGAACAGATCCTCCCCCTGCTGTCGCGTCTGCACCGCGAGCACAATGTCGTGACCTCCGTCTTCGGTCGCCTGCTCATCAACGTCACCAGTGTGGACGTGATCAAGTCGCACCGCTACGCCCGCCTGGTCACCGACCGGGAGCTCCCGCTGAGCTCGACCCTGCCGATCCTGCAGGAACTGGTGGACATGAACCTGGGCACCGCCTCGATCGACCTGGGGCGCCTGGCGACCGGGTACGAGGCAGAACGTGAGTCCGCCGGCGGATCCGCGGTAAGTC
The DNA here is from genome assembly GCF_022712195.1 of Corynebacterium sp. Taxonomy (GTDB): domain Bacteria; phylum Actinomycetota; class Actinomycetes; order Mycobacteriales; family Mycobacteriaceae; genus Corynebacterium. The sequence continues at coordinate 31,813 of NZ_JALAGY010000037.1, forward strand.
TCCGCAGCTACCTCGAGCGCGAGCTCGCCGAGGTCGTCGGTGCACACACCGAGCAGAGGCCCACCGACGTGGTGCTCTACGGCTTCGGGCGCATCGGCCGCCTGCTGGCACGCATCCTCATCGCCCGCGAGGCCGCCTACGGAGGTGTGCGACTGCGGGCGATCGTGGTGCGGCGCAACGGCGACGAGGACCTGGAGAAGCGGGCCAGCCTGCTGCGCCGGGACTCCGTCCACGGGGCCTTCGACGGGACGATCACCGTCGACGGCGAAAACGAGGTCATCTGGGCCAACGGGACCCCGATCCAGGTGATCTACTCCAACGACCCCGCCCAGGTCGACTACACCGCCTACGGGATCAACGACGCCGTGCTCGTCGACAACACCGGACGCTGGCGCGACCGCGAGGGGCTGTCCCGGCACCTCGCCGCGACAGGCATCCGCAAGGTGCTGCTCACCGCCCCGGGCAAGGGCGACGTCCGCAACCTGGTGTACGGGATCAACCACGGCGACATCACCGACGACGCGTCCGACGACATCCTCTCGGCCGCGTCCTGCACCACCAACGCGATCACCCCGGTCCTCAAGGTCCTCCACGACCGCTACGGCATCAACCACGGTCACGTCGAGACGGTCCACTCCTTCACCAACGACCAGAACCTCATCGACAACTTCCACAAGGGTGACCGGCGTGGCCGCGCCGCGGGCCTGAACATGGTCCTCACGGAGACCGGCGCCGCCAAGGCCGTCGCCAAGGCACTCCCCGAACTCGAGGGCAGGCTCACCGGCAACGCCATCCGCGTCCCCACGCCGGACGTCTCCATGGCGGTCCTCAACCTCACCCTGGACTCGCCGACCAGCCGCGACGAGGTCAACGACTACCTCCACAAGGTCGCCCTGCACTCGAACCTGCGCCAGCAGATCGACTACATCAAGTCACCCGAGGTGGTCTCGACCGACTTCGTCGGGTCGACGCATGCGGGCATCGTCGACGGTCTCGCCACCATCGCCGACGGCAACAACCTTGTCGTGTACGTCTGGTACGACAACGAGTACGGCTACTCCAACCAGGTGATCCGTATCGTCGAGGAGATCGCCGGAGCCCGGCCGCGGGTCTTCCCGCGCCGCGTGGCCCCTGCGGAACTGTTCTAACACCGGACACCTCCATCGAACGGGTGTTCGATGGAGGTGTCCGGTCCCGTCCCGGTGTCCGTCGCTCCCCGTAGCGTGCTGAGCCATGGACAACCACACCACACCCACCGCACCCACCGGGCCCACAGTGTCCCTGCGCTCCCTGATGCGCCGGCCGCTCAGCGCCCTGAGGCCGTCCCCCTCCGTCGTCCGTGCCGCCGACCGCTGTGCGGGGGTCCTGCGCCATCCCCGGAGCAGGATCCAGGTGACCCCGGGATGGCGGGCACCGTCCCTCCAGGTGCCCCTGCCTTCCGGTCCTGTCGAGGTATTCCTGTCACACCACCGCGTATCGCCGGCGATGTGGCGCAGACTCACCGGCGCCGGCGCCGACGAAGACCCACCTGCCGCCGAGCTTCATCTCGTCACCACCACCGCACTCGCGCCGTCCCACGCCTCCGGCGGCGGGGTGAGGAACATGACGGCAGACGTCCACTCCCTGTTCCGGAGGATCCTCCTCGCCCAGGACAGCTCCCCTTCTTCCCGCCACGACGGTGCCGACGGTGCCGGCGCAGCCCTGGGCGACGGCGTCCCCTGGTATTCACCGGCAGCCTGCGGCAGGCCCACACCGGACGGTGAACGCCTGGAATGGACCTGGCACGCACTGACCGTCGGCCGCCCCGGACGCCCCGCCACCCACGACCGGGCGGAGGGCACCGCAGCCTGACAGCGCAGGTCAGGTCATCTACCCCTGGAACTACCCGGAGACATCCTCCGGGAACCCGTCGTCCTCCGTGTCCGCCGCACCGTCCACGTCGTCCTCCCACAGTGTCTCGAGCGGGACAAGGAGCGACTCCCAGTGGGCCGCCTGCTCCTGCGCCAACGCCAGTACGTCGAAGAGCCGGTCGAAGTCGGTGTACTCCCCGAGGTCGAGGACCTCCTCCGACATGTCGGCCACATTGGCGACCAGGCCGCGGAACATCGCCTGCCGTTCCATCTCCGAGTACTCCTCGGCGAGGGACTCGTCGTCCCACACCTCCGAGATCGCCTGGTCCATCAGCTCCTCGAACCCCTCCCCGAGGGAGATGAACTCGACATGGGCGGTCGGCTCCACGGACTCGCCGTCGAGGGTGACCACCAGCTCCGAACTCTCCCCGATCTCGGCGGAGACCCGGAGAGCGTCGCTGGCGTCCTGCTCGAACTGCAGGTCCACGATCCTCGCGTCGGTACCGTCGATCAGGTCCCGGATCACCCCGACCACCAGGTCGGTGGCCACGTGGCGCGCGACTGTCGCGACGGCGTCCTCGACCGAGAACACCACCCCGACGAGAGCCGCCTCGAAGTCCTCGTCGTCCTCCGCCACATCGGCCATCGCGAGGAAGACATTCGCGGCGGACATGCCGGCGGGCACGCCGTCCTCGATCTCCACGAACTGGATTTCCAGGTCAGTGGAGACCGGGACGAAAAGGGTACCGTCGTTGACCCTGGACTCGATCCCCTCCGAATCCAGGGACTCTGCAACATCCTCATAGAACCCCATGGCGGGTGCCTCCTAGGTACCTAGTCCATACGTTGTGCAGCACGCGCAGGTTTCACGCGGCACGCCTGCCGGAACTCCACCATGCTAGCCCAGTTCCGGCGTCTCGGCGGAGCCGCTGAAGACTCATTTTGCCGACCGAACAGGACCCCGGTCACACTGCAGCGCGAAAGTTACTGAAAACATACCCTCATCTGCCGGTTTCGGCCGCAACCCCGACGAGTTCACCGACCGCGGTGTTGTAGTAGGGTGGAGCGTCGAGATTGACCACATCATGAAATGAGGCGAGGACCTGCTGTGAACAGCACCAATTTCGGCCAAAATGAATGGCTGGTCGACCAGATGTACCAGCAGTTCAAGGAAGACCCCCAGTCCGTCGATCCGGAGTGGCGGGAACTCTTCAACAAGCGGCCGGACACGGTTGACCACACCCCGGGGACATCATCCCCGAGCTCCACGACCTCCGGGAACGGCGGTAACGCCGCCGCAGACAAGGCCGCGACGGCGCCGTCCGCCGCCAAGGTGAACAAGGGCACCGGCGACGCCGGCGGGAAGAAGACCACGACGGCACCGAAGGCTGCACCGGTCGCCCCGAAGAAGTCGCTTTCTGCATCGGTCAACCCGATTCCGGAACGCGTCGCTCCGCCGGCACCGAAGGGACCTGCCGAGGCACCCACCCCCGGTGAGCACCCGCTCAAGGGGGCGCAGAAGTCCATCGCGAAGAACATGGACATCTCGCTGGAGATCCCCACCGCCACCACCGTGCGGGACATGCCGGCCAAGCTGATGTTCGAGAACCGGGCGATGGTCAACGACCACCTGCTCTCGCGCGGTAAGGGCAAGATCAGCTTCACCCACATCATCGGCTGGGCCATGGTCAAGGCCGTCCAGGCCCACCCCTCGATGAACAACAGCTACAAGGTCGTCGACGGCAAGCCCGTCCTCGTGACCCCCGAGCACATCAATCTCGGTCTGGCCATCGACATGGTCAGCAAGAACGGTGCCCGTAACCTCGTCGTCGCCGCCATCCGTGAGTGTGAGACCCTCAGCTTCGACGAGTTCGTCGACGCCTACGAGGACATCGTCAAGCGTGCCCGCGTCGGCAAGCTGACGATGGACGACTTCAGCGGTGTGACCATCCAGCTGACCAACCCCGGCGGCATCGGCACCCGTCACTCCGTGCCCCGCCTCACCCGCGGCCAGGGCACCATCGTCGGTGTCGGTGCCATGGACTACCCGGCGGAGTTCGCCGGTGCCTCCGAGGACCGTCTCGCTGAGATGGGTGTCGGCAAGCTCGTCACCATGACCTCGACCTACGACCACCGCATCATCCAGGGTGCGGAGTCCGGCGAGTTCCTCCGCGACATCAGCCGCCTGCTGATCAACGACGAGTTCTGGGACGACCTGTTCGCCGCGATGTCGGTGCCCTACGCCCCGGTGCGCTGGAGCCAGGACCTGCCGAACATCGGGGTGGACAAGTCCACCCGCGTGATGCAGCTCATCGAGGCCTACCGCAGCCGCGGTCACCTCATCGCCGACATCGACCCGCTGCAGTGGACCCAGCCCGGCCTGCCGGTCCCCGACCACTCCGACCTGGAAATCGAGACCCACGGCCTGACCCTGTGGGACTACGACCGCAGCTTCAACGTCGGTGGCTTCGCCGGCCGCGAGAAGATGACGCTGCGCGAGGTCCTCGCGACCCTGCGCCGTGCCTACACCCTCAAGGTCGGTTCCGAGTACACCCACATCCTCGACCACGACGAACGTCAGTGGCTCGAGGAGCAGATCGAGGCCGGTCAGCCGAAGCTGTCGAACCCCGAGCAGAAGTACCTGCTGCAGACCCTGAACTCCGCCGAGGCGTTCGAGAACTTCCTGCAGACCAAGTACATCGGTCAGAAGCGCTTCTCGCTGGAGGGCGCCGAGTCGCTCATCCCGCTGCTGGACGCCGCCGTGGACTCCGCCGCCGAGCAGGGTCTCGAGGAGGTCGTCATCGGCATGCCCCACCGCGGGCGCCTGAACGTGCTGGCCAACATCGTCGGTAAGCCCTACTCGAAGGTCTTCACCGAGTTCGAGGGCAACATCGAGCCCACCGTCGCCGGCGGTTCCGGTGACGTGAAGTACCACCTGGGCCAGACGGGCCAGTACACCCAGATGTTCGGCGACAACGACATCAACATCACCCTGACGGCCAACCCGTCGCACCTCGAGGCCGTCAACCCGGTCATGGAGGGTATCTCCCGGGCGCACCAGGACATCTCCCCCAACGCCGACGAGTACCCGATCATGCCGATCCTGATGCACGGCGACGCGGCGTTCACCGGTCTGGGCGTGGTCCAGGAGACCATCAACCTCGCGAAGCTCGACGGCTACACCGTGGGCGGCACCGTCCACGTCGTGGTCAACAACCAGATCGGTTTCACCACCACCCCGGACGCCGGCCGTTCCACCCACTACGTCACCGACCTCGCCAAGGGCTTCGACGCCCCGATCTTCCACGTCAACGGCGACGACCCGGAAGCTGTCGTGTGGGTGGCCCGTCTCGCCGTCGAGTACCGCCGCCGTTTCGGCAAGGACGTCTTCATCGACCTCGTCTGCTACCGCCGTCGCGGACACAACGAGTCCGACGACCCGTCGATGACCCAGCCGGAGATGTACGACCGCATCCAGGACCGCGCCACCGTGCGTGCCCTCTACCACGACACCCTCGTGGGCCGTGGTGAGCTGTCCGAGGAGGACGCCCAGCGTGCCGCGGACGACTTCCAGGGTCAGCTGGAGACCGTGTTCAACCAGGTCCGTCAGGCCGAGAAGGACGCCACCCCCGCAGAGCAGACCGGTATCGCCGGTTCCCAGGCGCTGACCCGGGGCCTGGACACCTCCATCTCCCGTGAGGTCCTCGAGGCCGTCGGCGACGCCTTCGCGGACGTCCCGGAGGGCTTCAACGTGCACCAGCGCGTCAAGCCGGTGGTCAAGCGTCGTCAGGAGATGACCCGTAAGGGCGGCATCGACTGGGCCTTCGGCGAGCTCCTGGCCTTCTCCACGCTCGCCCAGGACGGCCGGCTCGTACGACTCGCCGGTGAGGATTCCCTGCGCGGTACCTTCACCCAGCGCCACGCCGTGCTCTTCGACTCCGAGACCACCGAGCCCTACAGCCCGCTGGAGAAGCTCGCCGAGGAGTCCGGCAACGGCGGCTCCTTCCGCGCCTACAACTCCCCGCTGACCGAGTTCGCCGGTCTCGGCTTCGAGTACGGCTACTCCGTGGGCAACATCGACGCCGTGGTGGCCTGGGAGGCGCAGTTCGGTGACTTCGCCAACGGCGCCCAGACCATCATCGACCAGTACGTCGCCTCCGGCGAGGCCAAGTGGGGTCAGCTCTCGAGCGTGATCCTGCTGCTGCCCCACGGTTACGAGGGCCAGGGCCCGGACCACTCCAGCGCCCGCATCGAGCGGTTCCTGCAGATGGCCGCCGAAGGGTCGATGACCATCGCCCAGCCGTCCACCCCTGCGAACCACTTCCACCTGCTGCGTCGCCACGCCATGGGCACGATGCGTCGTCCGCTGGTGGTCTTCACCCCGAAGTCGATGCTGCGCAACAAGGCCGCGACGTCCTCGGTCGAGGACTTCACCGAGGTCACGAGCTTCCGCTCCGTGCTCGACGATCCGCGGCTGCGGGACACCGAGGGTAAGCACGAGGACATCACGACGGTCCTTCTCTGCTCGGGCAAGATCTACTACGACCTCGAGAAGAAGCGCCAGGAGGACGGCCGCGACGACGTCGCCATCGCCCGCGTGGAGATGCTGCACCCGCTGCCGCACAACCGCATCCGGGAGGTCCTCGACCGCTACCCGAACGCGGAGTTCCGCTGGGTGCAGGACGAGCCCGCCAACCAGGGTCCCTGGCCGTTCATCGCCCTGAACCTGCCGGAGCGCATCGAGGGACTGAAGCTCAAGCGGGTGTCCCGCCGGGCCCAGTCCTCCACGGCGACCGGACTGGCGAAGGTCCACAAGCTCGAGCAGGAACAGCTGCTCAACGAGGCTTTCGCGAAGTAGTACCCGCGCAAGGAAGCCCCGGTGGGAAGTGACACGGTTCGTGTCCCTCCCCACCGGGGCTTCTGCTGTCCCCGCCTCCGGAAGTCGGGGAGCCGCACCTAGCCTGCGTTCTCCTCTGCCAGGTCGTCGCTGGAGACCCCGCCGGCCACGTTGTTCAACGCTCGGCGGTCCGAGCGTTCCAGTGCCGTCTTGCGGTACACCGCGACCGTGTTCTGCGGCAGCGAGTCGTCACCGCAGCCCACCGCCTCCCCCGGGTCACTCGCCTGCAGGTCGGTCGGCAGTGCCGAGAACATCGTGGTGTGGGTGATGTCCCGCCACTGGCCGGGGTCCGCGCCCTCGTCGAGTGCGTCCGCGTACAGGCCACGCAGTTCGTCGCCCTTCGCCGGGTCCAGGACGTCCAGCAGTTCGCCGACGCAGCCGAGGACCACGTTGACGTCCCCTGCACGGAGCTGTTCCAGCCGGTCGGCACTGTCGATGTCCCGGAACTCCACCGGTCGTCCCGTCGCGGCGAAGGCGTCCTCGTACTTGCCGGACAGCCGTTGCTGGACGGGGTCGTCGGTGAGTCCCAGGCGGATCGGGCCGGCGGTCTCCTCGTCCATCCGCAGCTGCGCCGGGCCGGTCACCCCCGCCGCCGTGCAGCCGGTCAGCCCGACCGCAGCGGCCGCGCAGAGCGCCGTGGCCGCCCTCCGGAATCCGCTCACACCCATCTCCCGTCCGTCCTGTCTCGTCCGTCACCGTGGCCTGTCCCCACCATCATGTCACCACCACGCCACGGCGTAGACAACCACCAGCGCGAGCCACGGCACCACACCCCACAGCCGCGCTCGGTCCGAGAGCAGGGCTCCGGCCGTCGCCACGACTCCACCCACCGCATGGGGAATCCACAACGGGCTGCCCAGCAACGCCAGAATCACCGCGACCCCGCACAGACCGCCGGCGATCAGTCGTGACATCGTTTCCTCCCGTGGGTGCACCAGTACCTCGCCATCCGCCTAAGGATACCCCCACCTCTCACCCGGGAAGAAGCGCCGGCGGTGCTGGACCGCAGGTTCACAGCGCGCCCACGGGATACTGTGCCGTAATCTCTAGTTCCATGAACACCACACGGGTTTTCGCCGGACGTCTGGCCGGCATGCTCCTGCTCGGCGCGGACGGCGAGTCGCTGGGGCGCGTCAGGGACGTCGTCCTGACGATCCGGTCGACACGTGCCGTCGCACTGGGGCTGGTCGCCGAGGTCGCCGGTAAACGCAGGATCTTCCTGCCCATGGGGCGGGTCACCTCCATCGACCCCAAGGAGGTCACGCTCAACACCAGTTCGGTGAACCTGCGGCCGTTCCGTTCCCGCGCCGGCGAGCTCACGGTGATGGAGGACCTCATCGGGGCGAAGGTGCACACCGACGACCCCGAGTTCAGCCACCTGGCTGGCCGCGCCGTGGAGATCTCCGATGTCGAGCTTGAACGTACCCGCAGCCGCGAGTGGGAGCTGAGCCGGGTCGCGGTGATCACCCGGGGCAGGCTCGGACGTCGCTCCACCCCCGCGGTGATCCCTTTCATGCACGTCCACGGCCTGTCGGCCTCCGGCGCAGGTCCCCGCGACATGGACGCCGAACTCATCGCCGAGTTCACCACCATGCGCAACGCCGACATCGCCCACGCACTGCGGGACATGTCCGCCGAGCGTCGGATCCGCATCGCATCGGAACTGGACGACGAACGTCTCGCCGACGTCATCGCCGAGCTGCCCGACGACGAGCAGACGGAGATCGTCGAGGAACTCAACATCGAACGCGCCGCCACGGTCCTGGAGGAGATGGACCCCGACGACGCCGCCGACCTCCTCGGCGAGCTCCCCGGCGACAAAGCCGACGTCCTGCTGGAGCTGATGGACCCCGAGGAGTCTGAACCGGTGCGTCGCCTGATGAGCTTCACCCCCGACACCGTCGGCGCCCTGATGACCTCGGAAGCCATCATCCTGACCCCACAGGCGACGGTGGCGGAGGCCCTGGCACACGCCCGCAACCCCGAGGTGCCGCTCTCCCTGAGCTCGCTGATCTTCGTGGTGCGCCCTCCCCAGGCCACCCCGACCGGGCGCTACCTGGGATGCGTGCACCTGCAGAAGCTGCTGCGCGAGCCTCCGTCGTCCCTCGTCGGCGGCATCCTGGACCTCGAACTGCCCGCGCTGCACCCCGAGGACACCGAGGAGACCGCCGCCCGGTACTTCGCCACCTACAATCTCGTCTCGGCGCCGGTGCTCGACGAGGACGGCCACCTTCTCGGCGTCGTCGGCGTCGACGACCTCCTCGACCACCTGCTGCCGGAGAACTGGCGCGACGAGGACTGGCGGAGCAACCGGACCACCGTGAACGGACCATCCACCCCGACCACCGGACGAGAGTGAGAGCACCATGCCCGACAACTTCTCCAGGACCGAACTGGACACTCCCTCCACCGGTCCCCGACGCCGGCTCATCGCCTACAACGACGACGCCGTCGGAGTGGGCGCGGAGAAGGTCGCCCGCTTCCTCGGCACCGGGCGCTACCTCATGTGGCAGTCGGTCATCGTGGTGGTCTGGATCTGCCTCAACGTGGGCGGGTTCTGGTGGAACTGGGACCCTTACCCCTTCATCCTGCTCAACCTGGCCTTCTCCACCCAGGCGGCCTACGCCGCCCCGTTGATCCTGCTGGCCCAGAACCGCCAGGACGACCGGGACAGGGTCTCACTCAACGAGGACCGCCGACGTGCCGAGGAGACCAAGGCCGACACCGAGTTCCTCGCCCGCGAACTCGCCGGCCTGCGTATCGCCGTCGGTGAGAACGTGACCCGCGACTACCTCCGCCGCGAACTCGACGACCTCGGCGACATGCTCCGTCGCATCGAGGACAAGCTGGAGGACCAGCGCAACGACGACCGCACCGACGGAGGGGTCCCTGACCGTCCCTGACCGCCCCTGACCGGCCCTTGCCGTGGCCCGCACATTGGCCCTGAACTGGGGTGGGCGTATCATCGGGGGCAATGTCTACTGTCACTGAATCAGCGGTTCGCAGTGCCCTGGCCACTGTCGAGGACCCGGAACTCAACAAGCCCATCACCGAACTGGGCATGGTCAAGTCGATCGACGTCGACGGCGACCACGTCGCGGTGGAGATCTACCTCACCATCGCCGGCTGCCCCATGAAGTCGACCCTGACGACCCGCACCCGTGAGGCCGCCGAAGGCGTGGAGGGCGTCGCGCGTGCCACGGTGACCACCGACGTGATGAGCGACGAACAACGCCGGGAACTGCGCACCAGACTGCGTGGCAGTGCCGCGGAGCCGGTCATCCCCTTCGCCCAGCCGGAGTCGACGACGCGTGTCTTCGCCGTGGCCTCCGGTAAGGGCGGCGTCGGCAAGTCCTCGGTGACGGTCAACCTCGCCACCGCACTGGCCAAACGCGGCCTGCAGGTCGGTGTGGTCGACGCGGACATCTACGGCCATTCGGTGCCGCACATGATGGGTTCGGACCACCGTCCCCACCAGGTGGACGACATGATCATCCCGCCGCAGGCCCACGGTGTGAAGATCATGTCCATCGGCCACTTCCTCGAGGGCAACTCACCGGTCGTGTGGCGTGGACCGATGCTGCACCGGGCGATCCAGCAGTTCCTCGCCGACGTGTTCTGGGGTGATCTGGACATCCTGCTGCTCGACCTTCCCCCGGGAACCGGCGATGTGGCGATCTCGGTCGCCCAGCTGGTCCCGAACGCCGAGCTTCTCATCGTGACCACCCCGCAGGCCGCGGCCGCGGAGGTCGCCGAACGTGCCGGCAGCATCTCCCAGCAGACCCGGCAGCGCATCGGCGGGGTCATCGAGAACATGAGCTGGATGGACATGCCGGACGGCACCCGCATGGAGATCTTCGGTGCCGGTGGCGGTCAGGTCGTGGCCGACCACCTCAGTGAGCTCACCGGTGCCGAGGTGCCCCTGATGGGGCAGATCCCACTGGACCCGAACCTGCGCATCGGCGGGGACCTCGGCAACCCGATCGCCATGTCTGAACCGGACTCCCCGGCCGGCAAGGCACTGGGGGAGATCGCGGAGAAGCTGGCCACCCGGCGTCAGTCGCTGGCAGGTCGCCCGCTGAATCTCGGCGTCGCCGGGCAGTAGACCGCCCCGGCCCCTCTCTACCGCCGCGCCCTACAGGGTGTCGTCGAGGTTGCCGGGGGAGCTCCAGTCCCGCGACTGGCCGACCTCGTCCTGCTGGGGAAGTTCGACCCGCTCCTCCCCCGTGGCATGGCCCTCCGCGCCGGCGGTGGCACCGTCCGATGTCGAGGGCACCTCGCTCGGCCGGGGCGGGTTCTTCGGCGCCGACCCGGAGATCTGTGCGGTGGTCCCACGGACAGCGCCGGTGACGTCCTTCGCCGTGGACTCCAGGTCGGTGAGGAAGCTGTCGTCGTCGTCCAGCAGGGTCTTCGTGATGAATCCGCGGGCGCCCATCTGACGCACGCTGTTGAGCTGCGACAGTGGCTTACGGAACTCCTCGAAGTCCTCGCCGAAGTCCTGGTCCAGTTCCTGGCGGGCGTTGGCGATGGCGTTCCGTGCCGCGAGGAGCAGTGCCTTGAGGTCGGTGATCAACCGGGGCAGCCGTTCAGGTCCGACGACGATAATGCCCACGACAATCAGGACGAGGACCTCGCCCCACCCGACGCTGGAGAACACCAGTCACGCCTTTCTCTCGACACTGCCGACGGGACTGATTCTAACCCTCACGGTCCGGGCGCGACGATTTCGCCTGTGGCTTCGCCACCTTCGTCCCCCTGGTGGTCCGTCGCTGCACCTTGCGCGCCACCGCGGCCATCCGTCCGGTGATGCTGTCGGGGCGACGGCACCCGTCGATCCCCACGGAGTCGTGCTGCGGGTCAGGGCTCTCCCCGGTAGCGCAGGCGTCTGGAATCTGGACCAGTCGGCTCAGCAGACGGCCGGAGGCGTGGACCTGGTCCATCGGGATACTGCCGCGCAGCAGTTCGGACGCCTGGCGCTGTTCCCGGACCTCGTCCCGGCACTCCTCGCAGTGCACCAGGTGGATCCTCGCCCGGTGCTCCGCCCCGCGGGTCAGTTCCCCGTCGACCAGTGCTGCGACGACCTCAGGAGTCAGATGTCCCACATCCGACAGTTTCCCGACTTCCGACATGACTGGACCTCCTTGACGACTCGCACGCCGCGCGTCTCATCTACCGTCGATGATAGCGCTAGGACTGTGGAACGTAGCTGAGCTCACCGGCGGACCGGGCGAGACTGGCCCGGAGCTGCGTGCGTGCGCGGTGGATACGCGAGCGTACCGTACCCATCTTCAGGCCGAGGGTGTCGGCGATCTCCTCGTAGGTCATGTCGAGCCCGTCGCACAGGATCACGGCGACCCGGAACTCCGGGCTGAGGTCGTCGAGGGCGCGCTCCAGGGCCGGGTCGAGGTTGTTCATCTCGAAGGCGCCCTCCGGGCCGACCCGGGTGCCCTCGACCCGGTCGTAGTCCTCCGGCAGCGCCTCCATGCGGATGGTCCCGCGGTGCCGCACCATGTCGAGGAAGAGGTTGGTGGTGATGCGGTGCAACCACCCTGAGAAGGTGCCCGGCCGGTAGGACTTCAGCGACCGGAACGCCCGCATGAACGTGTCCTGGGTGAGGTCCTCGGCGTCCTGCCGGTCACCGCTGAGCCGGTAGGCCAGCCGGTAGACGCTGTCCGCATGCTCCTCGACGAGTTCACTCCAGGACGGCATCGCGCCTTCGCCCCGGTCGAAGGCGCCGGTCACCCCGTCCGTTCCGGGGGCTGCTGCGGTGTTCATGGTTACCATCCTGACGCACGTCCATTACCTTTGTGTGCCCGGGCGCTTCGGGTTCGCTGTGAGTACCCGGCAGCAGAGGCTTTCGTCCTCAAAATATACCCGGCCGGCCCGCCGTGTGTAAAGGTGTCACTCACGCCACATCAAGCACAGTTTTCCCACGTGGGACGGCAAAAGTGCGCTGTCCTCCCGACTCGCCGGGGGCGGTCACCACATCAACTGCTCAGCACACCTACAGTTACACCCGTGAACGCAGAATCCCGCTCCGCCCTCGACGCCGTCCGCGACTACGTCAACAGCACAGCCGCCTCCGACGAGTCCCTCGACGCTGCCCGCGATTCAGCTGCTGAGTACGGGCTGCTCACCCCCGACGCCATGACCGGTGAGTTCCTCACCTTTCTGGCGGCGCAGATCACCACCCCGTCCCCCACGGCGGTGGTGATGTCCCCGGCCTTCGGGGTGATCGGCCTGCACCTCTTCGCCGGGTTCCCCGACAACGGACACGTCACCTGCATCGACCCGGAGGTCCAGCACCAGGCACTGGCGCGCAACGCCTTCTCCCTGGCCGGCATCCGGTCGAACGCCTACCGCTTCCTGCCGTCGGCCCCGCTGGTCGGCGTCTCACGCCTGGCCACCGACGCCTACGACATCATCGTCTCGCAGTCGATGACCGAGCACCTCACCGCCACGATCGACGCCGCCCTGCCCGTCCTCCGCCCCGGCGGCGTTCTGGTCCTGCTGGACTCACTGCTCGACGGCACCCTGGCCGACCCTGACCACACCGACCGGCAGACCCGCGCCGCCGGCGACGCCGAGGAGCACCTGCGTTCCCTCGACGGCGTCACCGTGGCCCGCCTGCCGCTGGGTGCCGGATGCACGGTCATCACCAAGCACGGCGCCTGACGGCCGGGAAATCACCGGAAGTCACCGGAAGTCACTGGAATTCACTGCCGACCGGCGGCGCCGGGGTCCGTGACGGTGGTATACAGGGATGACGTGAACCGCTACAGACCTGAACTACACGTCACCGCGGAAGTCGGCGTCCTCGAGGCACCTGCCGGAGCCCTGGGCCGGGGGGATTCCCTCCATGTCTTCCACCAGTTCCGGCCTCGACCCGATGCAGGGGCCCGCTGGGCCCACCAGGTCGCGTCGAGCATCCCCTACGGGTGGGACGTGTGCGACGACGTCCTCGTCCCACGGGACGACGAGATCGACTGTCTGGCGGGGTCGGCCGTGCCTCTGGGCGACGGAGTCGAACTGTTCTTCGTCACCACCACCCCCGTGGGCGACGTCGACCCCTCTGCCCTGCGGTCCAACGCGCTGCCCCACGGTCACCGTGGCGAGAGGTCCTTCAGCGTCCAGCGTGCGCGCATCGCCGACCTCGGGTCCGCCGTCGCCGAGGTCTCCGACGACCCCAGCGTGGTGTCCCCCTTCGTCGAACGCCTCGGCCCGGTGGACATCGACGACTCCGCCCACCCCGTGCACGACCTGGCCACGCCGTCGGTCGTCCGACGCGGCGAGGAGTGGATCATGGTCGCCCTGGACCTGGTCGACGACGTCGACGCCCGCATCGTGGTGCTGGAGTCAGCCGACCGGCAGTCCTGGACTGTCCGCGGGGCCCTGGAGTTCACCGGTGAATCCGTTCCCCGGGGTCGGCCGTACGCCCCCCGTCTGACCCGGATGACCGACCTGGGCACCGGCGAGGAGCAGGACGTCCTGTTCATCACCTTCCCCGACGACGGCAGCGCCGGCGACAGTCACGCCGGCGACGACGCCACGTCACCCCGGGACCGGGAGACCACCGGCTACATCGTCGGCCAGCTCGAGGGGAGCACGTTCCGGACCTCGACGAGTTTCCAGTTGCTCGACCACGGCCACGACTTCACCCGGCCACGGCTGGTCCACGGCAGCCGCCCGGTCCTCTCCGGGCTCGTCGGCGCCTACCCCCACAGCGACTCCACGGACGAGCCTGCCACCTGGGCCAACTGCCTGTCGGTGCCGAGGTTCCTCAGCCTGAGGGACGGCCACCTGTACCAGGACGTCATCGGTCTTCCCACCGCCGTGCGGTCCTACACCGACCGTGCCGCGGTCTACACCGCCCAGCTCGACGTCGAGACAGGGACCGCCACAGTCGACCTGCTGGACAGGGACGGCGGTGTACTCGTCAGCGTCGCACACTCCGGCGGCGAGGTGTCGGTGACCAGGGACGGTGACACCCGGGTCGCACCGCTCACCGACGGGGACAGTGACACGCTGACCATCTTCGTCGACGGCCCGGTCTGCGAGGTCTTCGCCGACGGCGGCCTGGTGTCGCTGACCACGGCCCTCACCGGCCCACGCGCCTTCGACAGGTTCTCGGTGCGGGCCACCGGCGGGGCCCGGGTCCTGTCGGCGATGGAGTCGCTGGGGCGTCAGCTCCAGCGCCAGCTCGCCCACCTTGACGACCCCGCCGAGCAGGAGAAGCTCATCCGGGAGGCGGTCCTGGCCGACCGGGACCTCGCCGCGGGCATCGACCCCGGCGAGTGACCCCCTGCGGGTGGCCCCGGCCGGTGGCCCCGGCCGGTGGGCCCGGGCCGGTCCTGCCCCCCTCAGCCCAGGCCGGGATCTCGACGCAGGCGGGTGATCGCCGCCCTGGCGGTGACCGTCATCGTCTCCGGCAGCGCGGCGATCCGCTCCGCCAGCACGGTCGGGTGAATGTGACGCGCGGAGGGGCTCATGCCGATCTGGGCGGCGATCGAGGCCTGGTCCAGCGTCATCTCGAACTCCACGCTCTCCGGCTCCCCCACCGGCACCAGGTGGCCCGACGCCTGGGCGATCATCCGCTCCACCTTGCCCTCCTCGACATCGATGATGCCCAGAGGTTCACGGAGTTCCGCCAGGTGGCCCGCGTCCGCGGTGAGCACGACGACCTGTCCCTCCGGGGACAGCACCCGGGCGAACTCGGCGGCGTTACGGGGGGCGAAGATCACCGTCACCGCGTCGACCACCCCGTCGCGCAGCGGAAGACGCGACCATGCGTCGGCGACGACCGCCCCGATGTTGCGGTGGCACGAGGCCAGCCGCTTCGCCGCGGGCACGGACACGTCGATGCCCACGCCACGGGAGTTCTCGATCGAGTCGAGGGTGTGGGAGAGGTAGTAGCCGGTACCGGCCCCGATCTCCACGATCGCCGGGCGTGCGTCGTCCTCCACACCGGCGTCGTCGAGGGCCCTGCCCACGTGGTCGGTGATCGCCTCGACGAAGCGGGCGAAGTGCCCACCGGAGAGGAAGGTCTCCCGCGCCTGGATCATTTCGGCGTCGTCACCGGTGTAGCGCAGGCCTGCACCACCGGCGAGGGTGACGTAGCCCTGACGCGCCACGTCGTAGTTGTGACCGGATTCGGACACCAGGGTCTTCCACGCGTCGTCACCGGCGCGCAACGGGGTGCCGTCCACCGGGTCGGCGAGAAGGTCGATGACATCAGAGAGCACGGGTGCGGGGTCTCCCCTCGGTAGTGGAACGAAGAAGAGCCGGGACGGCTACTTCCGGAACCACTCTACAAGAGTGCGGGCCGCGAAACCCGTGCTGCCCCGGCCCATGTCACCGTGCACGGAGTCCGACCACGACGGCCCCGTCGTGTCCAGGACCGTGCAGGGTACGCCGTCGGCGAAACGGCGAAGGTACATCGCCGCGGTCAGTGCACCGGGCCCCTCCGGGGCGACCGTGAGGTCGGCGTCCCGGGCACTGACGTTCTTCTCCAGGTACGACGGTGCGGGCAGCGGCCACCACCGCTCCCCGACCTTCGCCCCGCGCAACGTCACGCGCCGGACAGCCTGCTCGTCACCGCTGACCGCTCCGGTCAGTTCACCGAGCGCGGTCTTCGAGGCCGTGGACACCGGCCCCACCACCACGACCCGTCGGGGCCGGTGACGCTGGACGCCCCAGGCCACGGCGTCCGCCAGCGCCAGTCGGCGGCAGATCTCCGCCCGTGCGACAGCGCTGCCCACCGCCGGCACCTGGGAGGTGGTCCCGTCGACGTGCTCGACGACCGCCCGGGCCCGCCCCGGCACGGACACGGGTGGACTGTAACCGTGCACCGGCACCAGTCCGACGACCTTGCGGGGCCCCTTCAGCTCCGCCAGGGCCCGGATCACCGCCGGCACCGGCGCCCCGCCGACCAACAGGACGTCCGGCCTGTCGTCGGTGAGGTCACCCTCGGCGGCGGCCGGGTCCCAGAACATCTCGACAAAACCGACCTCGTCCTCGCCGGCGGGGTCGTTGACCCCGGCTCCCGCGGTGGCGGTGGCCAGGATGCCGCCGAAGCCCTTGCGCTGCAGCCATCCCCGGCCGTGGGTCTTGACCCGGGTCCCCGGCACGTCACCGAGGACCGCCTTGGCCTTGCGCCGCCACCACACCGACGTCGCCGTCGGGACGGGGACGGCGTTGATGTCCCTGGCCAGCACGGTGGCAGCCCCCAGGACACGGCCCCGGTGCACGGCGTCGTCCGCGCGCTGGACCACGGCGTCATCGGTCAGGTCACTGAGGTCGAGGTGGACCGAGCGCACGTCGGTGGCGGGGTCCTTCCTGCTGACCACCAGGTGCCGACCACCCAGGACGACGCCCTGGCAGAGGTTGCGCAGGTTGTGCACGGTGGTGCCCTCCGGCACCCGGATCTGCACGGTGTGCCGCTTAGACCGTACCGGGTGGCCGTCGACGAGTGCGCCGAGCCGGCGGACCAGTACCGCCGCGGCCGCCCGCCAACCGTCCTCGGCGAGCCGGGGCTCCTCGGCGAGCTCCGCCAGGTCCGTCAACGGGGACGCCGTGTCCGGGACCCGGACCTCCCACACCCCGTCGTCGGCCAGGTCCGCGCGGGGTTCGGCGGCCGTGTCGCCGGCCGATGCACGGACGACCCTGCAGTCGATGACGTCACTGCCGGTCACGGTGTCTCCCACCGTGATCTCGGGTACCGGACGGGGTAGATTCGGGATCTTCTTCACTGTGCCCTCTCCTGCTGTTCACGGTGCCCACCGGTGACCCCGTCCTGTGGCTCGTCCTGTGGCTCGTCCGACATCTCGCCCTCACCCCGTGCCGCGCCCCGCCGAGCCCCGCGGGTGCGCCCCGGCGCCGGCGGCTCACGGTCGAAGACCGTCAGCACCAGGTAGACCAGGACGAGGCCCACCAGCAGTGACGCGATGACGGTGATGAGCAGATACATGGGTGCCGAGAATACCCGAACTACCGGTTGCCGGCGCCGTCAGCGGGCACGTCAGCGGTGCCGGGGCCGTCACCGCCCGACATCCGTCCCGCCTGCTTCTCCAGGTTCTCCAGCTCCCGGAGGAGCTGGCTGCGCCGCTCCTCGAGCTCCTCGACCTGCCCCTGGTGGGCTGCCACACAGTACGCGACGGCCTCCTCCGGGGAATCGGTGAGCAGGAACAGGTCCGGGTCCCCCTCGGAGACCATCCCCTCCTCGACCAGACGCGTGGTGATCCAGTCGACCAGGCCACGCCAGAAGTCGCAGCCCAGCAGGACGATCGGGAACTGCCGGACCTTGCCGGTCTGCACCATCACCAGGGCCTCGAAGAGCTCGTCGAGCGTGCCGTACCCCCCGGGCAGGCAGATGAAGGCCTGCGCGTACTTCAGGAACATCGTCTTGCGGACGAAGAAGTAGCGGAAGTTCAGGCCGAGGTTCACCCACGAGTTCAGGCCCTGCTCGTGGGGCAGTTCGATGCCCAGCCCCACGGACAGTCCGCCGCTCTCGGCGGCGCCCCGGTTCGGTGCCTCCATCAGCCCGGGGCCGCCCCCGGTGATCACCGCGTACCCGGCCTCCTTGAGCCGCTGGCCGAGCTCCCGACCCATCTCGTAGTAGGGGTGGTCCTCCTTCACCCGGGCGGACCCCCACACGGTGACGGCCTTGGGCAGTTCAGCCAAGGCACCGAACCCCTCGACGAACTCCGACTGGATGCGCATCACCCGCCACGGGTCGGCGTGCAGCCAGTCGGTGTTGGGCTGCTCGTCCAGCAGCCGCTGGTCCGTGGTGGACCGCGGGTAAGGGGTGCCCGGGTACACGCCGTCGATGCCGCGTCTCATCACCGGCCCCTGGTAGGTGAAGGGTCGGGGGTCATTGTCAGCCATTGCACGTCACCGCGCCTTCCGTGTCAGGTAGTCGGTCAACTGGGCACTCACGGTCTCGATCATCTCCACCGGGCAGTTCTCCTGCGGGGTGTGGCACAGACCCGGGTCCCCGGGCCCGAAGTTCACCGCCGGGATCCCCAGGGAGGAGAAACGGGAGACGTCCGTCCAACCGAACTTGGCGCGGACGTTACCCCCGGTGGCCTCCACCAGTGCCGCCGCGGCAGGCTGATGGAGACCCGGCAGTGCTCCGGGGGCGAGGTCGTCGACCTCGACGCTGAAGCCCTCGACCGGGTCGTCGGGTATGCCGACCCCCAGGACCCCGAGGGTGTGGTCGAGGGCCTCCTCGGCCGTGCGGTCCGGGGCGAACCGGAAGTTCACGAACATCCAGGCCTCGTCCGGGACGGTGTTCGTCGCCACCCCCGCCTCCAGGTGGACCACGTTGAGCCCCTCCCGGTAGAGGCAGCCGTCGATGTCGACGTCGCGGGGACGGTAGGCACCCACCCTGGCGATCACCGGGGAGAGCCGGTGGACAGCGTTGTCGCCGAGCCAGGCCCGGGCAGAGTGGGCACGGGTGCCGTGGGCGGTCACCCGCACCCGCAGCGTCCCCTGGCAGCCCGCCTCGATCACGGCACCGGAGGGTTCCCCCAGCAGAGCCACGTCGCCGGTGAGCCAGTCCGGGTGTGACTCCACCAGGTGGCCGAGACCGTTGTACCGGGTCGCCACCTCCTCACCCTCGTAGAGCACCAGGGTGAGGTCGTGGGCGAGTCGGGGGTCGCCGGCCAGGGTCGCGAAGGCGTGGATGTACACGGCGTCCCCGGACTTCATGTCCACCGACCCGAGACCGTGGATGCTGTCGCGGCCCGCCTCGTCCGGCCGCCGCGACGACGGCAGGTTCCCGGCAGGCGGGACGGTGTCGATGTGACCAGCGAGGATCACCCGCGTGGGCAGGCCACGGTGGGTCCGTGCCACCAGGGTGTTGCCGTGACGGTCGACGGTGACGTGCGGGTGGTCCGCGCGCAGTCCCTCGAGCGCGGTGTGGAGAGCGTCGGCGATGGCCTCCTCCTCATGCGACCGGCTCGGGACGTCGACCAGTGTGCGGGTCAGCTCCACCGGGTCCGCCGAGAGGTCGGCGGTGGTCAGTGGCACGGTCGGCGCGGCGGTGGTCTCCGGAGCAGTGCCGGACGACGGGGAGGACGGGGAGGACGGGGTGGAGGACGCGGGATTCATCATCGTGGCACTCACTCTAGTGGGCTATGGACTCGGCCGCCGGACGAGTGTGCGAGAATCCCGGAGTATGAGCACTCAGCACAGCGACACCCCCGCAGGTTCCCGGGGTGCGGCACCGACCGAGGCCGGTAACCGGGATCTCGGACACAGCCTCAAGGTCCGGCACCTGACGATGATGGGGCTGGGTTCCGCCATCGGCGCGGGTCTCTTCCTCGGTACCGGTGTGGGCATCAGGGCCGCGGGGCCGGCGGTCCTGCTGTCCTACGTCGTCGCCGGTGTGATCGTCGTCTTCGTCATGCGCATGCTCGGCGAACTCGCCGCGGCACGACCGGCGTCGGGCACCTTCGCGACCTACGCGAAGATGGCGCTGGGCCCCTGGGCCGGATTCGCCACAGGCTGGCTGTACTGGTTCATGCTGATCATGGTGATGGGTGCGGAGATCACCGGGGCCGGCGCCATCATGGGCAACTGGTTCGGGGTCGAGGGGTGGATCCCGGGCCTGCTCTGCGTGATCCTGTTCACCGTGGTGAACCTGTTCGCGGTCCGCGGCTTCGGCGAGTTCGAGTACTGGTTCTCCTTCGTCAAGGTCGCCGTCATCATCTTCTTCCTCGTCGTGGGTGCGCTGCTGATCTTCGGGCTGCTGCCCGGCCACGAGCCGGTCGGCGCGGACAACTTCTCCCCGTTCGCCCCGAACGGTGTCTCGGGCATTGCCGCGGGACTGCTGGCCGTGGCCTTCGCCTTCGGCGGCATCGAGATCGTCACCATCGCCGCCGCCGAGTCCGAGAAGCCCAGCGAGGCGATCACCGCGGCGGTGCGTGCGGTGGTCTGGCGTATCTCGCTGTTCTACCTCGGCTCGGTGCTGGTGATCACCGCCCTGCTGAACTTCACCACCCTCGACGACGCGCAGGGCGCCGCCGACTCCCCCTTCACCCGGGTGCTGGCGATGGCCGACATCCCCGGCGTGGTCGGGTTCATGGAGGTCATCATCGTCCTGGCGCTGCTCTCTGCGTTCAACGCGCAGATCTACGCGACCTCCCGCCTGACCTTCTCCTTCTCCCACCAGGGCAACGCGCCCCGGATCTTCCGGAGGGTCTCCTCCCAGAAGGTCCCGACCGCCGCGGTGATCTGCTCACTGGTCTTCGCCTTCATCTCGGTGGGTCTGCAGGTGTGGGGCCCGGACAACCTGATCAACATCCTCTTCAACGCCGTCGGCGGCTGCCTGCTGGTGATCTGGTTCATCATCGTGCTCAGCGAGCTGAAGCTCCGTCCGCAGCTCGAGGCCGAGGGCAGCCTCAAGGTGCGCATGTGGGCCTGGCCCACCTTGCCGATCGTCACACTGGTGGCGCTGGTGGGCCTGGCCGTGCTCATGCTGTTCGACGAGACCGCCCGTGACCAGGTGGTCACCGTGGCCGTGGCGTTCACCGCGATGAGCCTGCTGGGGCTGTACGTCACCCGCCACCACGCACGCACGGTGGCGGCGGAGGGCAACGGGAACCACGGCTAGGCCGGACCGCCACGTCCCCCGTGGCACTCCGGTGTGCGGCAGGTAGACTGGCTCACCATGACTGCCGCGTATGGAACCGGAATTGCGACCCTGACCGCCGACGACACCGTCCTCGACGTGTGGTACCCCGAGTTCGGACTCGGGGAGGCCCCGTCCTCCCCCACGGACCTGTCCCACCTCGAGGGTGAGGACGCCGACCGCGGTGTGCGTCTCGCCGTGGTGCACACCGTCATCACCGACCTGGACGACGCCCCCGTCGACACCGCCGACGTCTACCTGCGTCTCCACCTGATCTCCGGTCGCGAGCTCCGCCCCCACGGATGCAACCTGGACGGCATCTTCGGCAAGCTGGCCAATGTCGTCTGGACGAACTTCGGCCCCTGTGCCGTCGAGGGTTTCGAGGCCACGCGCGCCCGGCTGAGCCGACGTGGCCGGGTGACGGTCCTCTCCGTCGACAAGTTCCCCCGGATGGTCGACTACGTCGTCCCCACCGGCGTGCGCATCGGTGACGCTGACCGGGTCCGTCTAGGGGCCCACCTCGCCGAGGGCACCACCGTGATGCACGAGGGCTTCGTGAACTTCAACGCCGGCACTCTGGGGTCCTCGATGGTCGAGGGCCGGATCTCCGGCGGCGTCGTCGTCGGTGACGGTTCCGACGTCGGCGGCGGCGCCTCGATCATGGGTACCCTGTCCGGTGGCGGCAAGGCCGTGATCTCCGTCGGCCGGCGTTGCCTGCTCGGCGCGAACTCCGGGCTGGGCATCTCCCTCGGCGACGACTGCGTCGTCGAGGCCGGCCTGTACGTCACTTTCGGCACCAAGGCCGTGGTCTCCGGCGCCGTCGCCGAGGCGGTCGGCGCCCGCGACGGTGACACGGTGAAGGCCTCCGAACTCTCCGGGGTCTCCAACGTGCTGTTCCGCCGCAACTCGGTCACCGGTGCCGTCGAGGCCGTCGCCCGCACCACGGGCACGGTGGAGCTGAACGAGGACCTCCACAAGAACTGACCGGTCCGCCGGCCTCGGCCTCCCCTCTCCGCTCTCCCTCTCTCCTCTCCTTCTCTCCCCCAGAAAGCTCTCCTCCCATGGGACACCCCGCAGCCTCACCTGCCCACCCCGTCCACACCCCGCCCGCCGCACGATGAGCCGGGCGGCACGGACGCTCCTGCGCCTGAGTCTCCGCGGTCTCCGGGCCCACCGGGCCCGGCTGGTCCTCACGATCCTCGCGGTGGCCCTGTCCACCGCCTTCATCGCCGGGACCGCCCTGCTCTCCTCGGCGCTCAGCGAGTCCGTCGACAGGCTCACCGCTTCCGACTACAGTCACGCCGACGTGGTCGTCCGCCCCGCCGACGGCCACCGCGTGATCCCCGACCGGGTCCGGGACCGGATCGTCGACCATCCACTGGTCGACCGTGTCACCGTCGACGACCGCCGCAGCGTGGTCCTCAGCCGTGGCCCGTCCGCTGACGGACTGACGGTGGACACCGGCGGCATGCCCGTACGTCCGACACCCTTCTACGACGCCGACCACGCCCTGGACCCGGGGACCCGGCTGGTCGCCGGGTCCCCGCCGTCCCCCGGCGAGGTCGTGCTCACCGCCTCCGCCGCCGAGAGCACCGGACTCTCCGTCGGAGACACGGTGACCGTCACCGGACCGGCCGAGGGGCTGACCCTCACCGTCAGCGGCCTGTCCGCCGGCAGCGATGACGGCACCGGGGCGATCGGACTGTCACTGGACACCGGCGACTACCGGGAGACCTTCGCCCCCGACGGCCCACCCGGGCTGGCGCTGCGCACCACACCCGGCACCGCCGCCGAGACAGCGGCGACGGCCCTGGAGGAGGAGCTCTCCGGCACACCCGACCACCCCGCACTGTCGGTGCGCACCGCCGCCGAGGTGGAGGAGGCCGACTCGGCCGTCCTGGACACCGGTGTCGGGTACCTGCGCTACATCCTCGGCGCCTTCGGTGTGATCGCCCTGGTCGTGGCGATGTTCATCATCGCCAACACCTTCGCCATGACCGTGGGTCAGCGCCTCCGCGACTACGCCCTGCTGCGGGCGTTGGGGATGTCCGCCCGTCAGGTCTCGACCTCGGTGCTGTGTGAGGCGCTGGTCACCGGTGGCTTCGGTTCGGCGTTGGGTGTCGCCGCCGGTCTCGGGCTGGTGACCGCAGGTACGCGGCTCGTGCCCGACACCGGTCCCCTCACAGCGGAGGTTCCCGCCGGCGACCCCACCCTGCTGGCCACCGCGGTCCTGCTGCCCTGGATCGTCGGCACGGTGACGACGGTCCTCGCCGCATGGGGACCGGCCGGTCGGGCCGCATCCGTTCCACCGGCCGGGACCGCCCCCGCGGCCGCCACGGGGACAGGGTCCGCACTACGTCGCCGGAGTCTGTCCGGGGCGGTGACCGGCCTCACCGGTGCCGCTGCCGCTACTGCTGCGGCACTGGACCCCGGATGGGGCACCCCTGCCAGGGCCGCCGCCTGCGGCGCCGGGGTCCTCCTGGCACTGACCGGGGTGTACCTCGTCTCCCCCGCCGTCTCCCGGGTCGTGCTGCCGCCGCTGGGACGACTGTTCAGCCTCCCCCTGGGGCGTTCCTTCCGTACCGCCGGGGCGCTGGCGGTACGCACCACACGCCGCGCACCGCGTCGGACGGCCGGCACGGCGTTCGCACTTACCCTAGGGATGTGCCTGGTCACCGTGACCGGCATGGCCGGTGCGTCGACGGTGGCCTCACTGCGTCAGGCCGTCGACACCGAGGTCTCCGCGGACCTGGTCGTCGCCGCCCCCGGCGGCGCCGTCGACGTACCTGTCCCCGGCAGCACCGTCGACGAGGTCCGTGAGGAGCCCGGGGTCGGCGCCACCTTCACCCTCGGCAAGGCCCTCGCCGTCGTCGGCGACGACCCGCAGCAGGGCCTGCCCCTGGTGACCGTCAGCAACGGGGACCCGTCGGACGTCCTGGACGTCGGCGAGAAGCGTGGCGACCTGGACATCGGCACCGACGACGGGATCACCATGTCGTCCTCCTACGCCGCCGCACACGGCTGGGAGATCGGCGATCCGGTCCCTGTCGCAGCACAGGGACAGGGGCGGGCGGTCGAGCTGCCCCTGACCGGTACCTACGGCCACTCCAGGATCCTCGGCGACGTCGTCATCGGCGCCAGCGCCTTCTGGCGGCTGGCCCCTGGGGCCCAGGGCGGCACCGGTCACCGGGTGATGGCGCTGCTCGTCGACGGTGACGGCACCCGGTCACAGGAACAGCTCGCCGAAGGGTTGGACGGTCTGCTCGGCGACAGTGCGGAGGTCACGGTCCAGACTCCTGCGGAGTTCGCCGGGGAGCAGTCGGTGCTCGTGGAGAGGATCGTCCTGGCGCTCTACGCACTGACCGCCCTGGCCGTGCTCGTGGCGGTGATGGGGGTGGTCAACACCCTCGCACTGTCGGTGGTGGAACGCCGCCGCGAGATCGGCATGCTCCGGGCGGTCGGCATGGGCCGGGCCCAGGTGCGCCGCATGGTCGTGGTGGAGTCGCTGCAGACCACGGTCTACGGCGCGGCACTCGGCACTCTCCTGGGACTCGGGGCGGGGTGGGCGCTCCTGGGAGTCCTGTCGGACGTGGGCCTCTCCACCCTGGCCGTGCCATGGGGGCTGGTGGCGGGGGTTCTGGTGGCCTCGGTTCCTCTCGGCGTCCTCGCCGCGCTGGCACCGGCAGTGCGGGCGGCCCGGATCCCCCCGCTCCAGGCGTCCCAGCCGTAGTGCCGGGAACTGTGGGCTGGACCTAGTCCAGCCCGCCGGCGAGCCGTCTGGCGGCGGTGACGATCTGCATGTCCGTGGCCGTCAGCCCGATGCGCACATGCTCGGCGCCGGACGGGCCGTAGAAGTCGCCGGGTGCGACGAGGATGCCCAGTCGCGCGAGCCGGTCGACGGTCTCACGGCAGGACCGTCCCTCCGACGCCCACAGGTAGAGCCCGCCCTCGGAGTCGTCGATGCGCAGGCCGGCGGCCTCCACGGCGGCGGACAGCACTTCACGACGCCTACGGTAGCTCTCCTTCTGCAGGGTCTCCTGGTCGTCGTCGTCGAGGGCGGCCACACTGGCCGCCTGGATCGGGCCCGGCATCATCAGGCCGGCGTTCTTGCGCACGCTGAGCAGCTCGGCGATCAGCGCCGGATCTCCGGCGAGGAAACCGGACCGGTAGGACGCCAGGTTCGAGGTCTTCGACAGGGAGTGCACCGCGACGAGGTTGGTGTGGTCCCCGTC
Organism: Corynebacterium sp.; assembly: GCF_022712195.1. GTDB lineage: Bacteria > Actinomycetota > Actinomycetes > Mycobacteriales > Mycobacteriaceae > Corynebacterium. The sequence goes on from NZ_JALAGY010000037.1 coordinate 57,424, forward strand.
GCAGACCCGGGGGTCCAGGACCGACACCGGGGACTCCCCGTCTGACCATCCCAGGCCGAGGTAGCACTCGTCGGAGACGACCACGACGTCACGGTCCCGCGCATAGGCGACGACCTTGCGGAGGTGGTCGACCCCCAGGACCCTGCCGTGCGGGTTCGCCGGGGAGTTGATGAAGATCAGTGACGGTGTGTCCGGACCCAGCTTCACCAGCGAGTCACTGCGCACGGCCGTCGCCCCGGCGAGACGGGCACCCACCTCGTAGGTCGGGTAGGCCAGCTCCGGGATCACCACGGTCTGCCCCGGCGTCACACCGAGCAGGAACGGCAGCCAGGCGATCGCCTCCTTGGTGCCCACCACCGGCAGGACGGCGTCCTCCGCCACCCCGGTGACGCCGAAGCGTCGACCCAGTGCGGCGACGATCGCCCGACGCAGCTCGGGCGTGCCCGCGGTCTGCGGGTAGCCCGGTGCCGCGGCGTTCTCGGCGAGCGCCAGCTGAACCGACGGGGCGACCTCGTCGACCGGGGTGCCCACCGACAGGTCCACGATCCCCTCCGGGTGCTCCGACGCCACCTTCTTCGCACCGGACAGCGAGTCCCACGGGAAATCGGGGAGTTCAGTGGACAGGGTGCGACGGGTATGGCGGGGCATGGGGTTCATCCTCAACAACGGTAGCGCCGGCACAGGGCCGGGAGTGGGGCCGGACGGGATCTCAGTCCTGGTTCTGCGGCGGGAGGTTCCGGATCCCCTCCACGTCGAAGTCCTGCGGGCCGAGCTTCGCCGCTCCACCCGGGTCGCCGAGCTCGTCGAAGAAGGCGACGTTGTAGTCGAAGTAGTCCTCCCACTCGTCGGGGAGGTCGTCCTCGTAGAAGATCGCCTCGACCGGGCAGACCGGCTCACAGGCGCCGCAGTCCACGCATTCGTCCGGGTGAATGTACAGCGCCCGCTTGCCCTCGTAGATGCAGTCGACGGGGCATTCTTCCACGCACGCCCGGTCCATCACGTCCACACACGGCTGCGCGATCACGTAGGTCATCTGGTTGTCACCTTCTGGAGTTCGTCACTGTCTGGGTTCTCAAGTTGTCCACCGTCCGCCCCGTGGTCACCGGGGCGGCCGGTCACTGTGCAGTCCACCTGCACCGCAGTTGCCGCCGGTCAACGGTCGTCAACGGTCGTCACCGCCCGTCACCTTCCGTCGCCGCTGTGATCTTCTCACTTCAACCGCAGTAATGCCCAACCGCCGCCGGCCGCCCCCAGCGGGAGGAGCAGCAGGGCCCACACCGTCCCGGGGAGGACCGTGTCTCCCCCGAGCCCGGGGAGCACCGGCCAGAACAGCAGCAGCGCGTATCCGGCCAGCCACACCCACAACGGGGCGGCGGCGATCCGCCGGTCGTCGGTCCACAGCAGGGCCGTCTTCACCAGCACGTGGTTGAACCACGGGGCGGCGAGTACCGGCCACGGGAAGGGTACGGAGACATCACCGACGGTGATCCTCGAGCCCAGGTACAGGGCCGACAGCAGAATCGCCACCAGCGCCCCGACGCAGAGCCAGATGATGCCGGCGACGCGCTCCGCACGCGAGGTGTCCCGACGGACCTGCGAACGTTCCGGGTCACCCCAGTGCGGCTCGGCACCGGGATCCACGGCAGTCGTCTCGTCAGATGACATCAGGTCACCTCCCTTCGGCAAACAGACAGTCTAGTCTGTCCGCCGTCTCCGGCGACAACCCGCCCTGCCCGGGGAACTCCCGACCCAGCGTGTAGCTCTCCGAGTCGAGCAGGGGCTGCGCGATGAGGTTGGACAGGCAGAAGGCCACACGCCCGGCCGAGTAGCGGGGCCGGTCATTCACGTCGGATACCGAGCCGTCCGCGACCCACAACTGCGTCGCGTGGGCTGCCATGGCACGGCGCTTGGCGTCGACGTCGCGGTCGTCGCCCTCGACACGGGCGTCCACCACCCCGGCGGGCACCGTCGCCAATTCGCCGGGCTCCGGGAAACGCCATCCCTCCGGCGGCCCGCCGGCGGCGGCGAGCTCCTCCAGCCCGGCCACCACACGCTCGCGTTCCTGTGCGGTCCAGTAGATCCGTGCCGGCGCCCACCGGCCCTCCGCCACCGCCCGCGTGGCGGCACGGTGGGTGATCTCGTGGGCACGGATGTGGTCGGGGTGCCCGTACCCGCCGTCAGGCCCGTAGGTGACCACGACATGGGGTCGCAGCTCGTCGAAGAGTGCGCCGAGCTGGTCCACGGCGGTGTCACCCGAGTTCACGAAGGCCCGGGGATGCTCCGCCGCCGGGGTCCCCGCCATGCCGGAGTCACGCCACCTGCCCGCCCCGCCGAGGAACACCGGGCGCCCGGCACCCAGTTCGGTGAGCGCACGCTGCAGTTCAGCGATACGGTAGCCGCCGAGCATGTCCCTCTCCGCGGCGACCAGGCTGGCGTACTTGTCGCCGATGACCTCGCCCTCCTCACCGAGGGTGCAGGTCACCACGGTCGCCTCGGCGCCGCGGCGGATCCAGTTGGCCAGCGCCAGCCCACCCCAGATCGACTCGTCGTCGGGGTGCGCGTGGACCGCGACGATCCGCAGTCTCGAGAGGTCGCCGTGCCCGTACTTGTCATTCATCGTCGTTCTCCCCGGTCGTGTCGGTCTCGGTACCTCCGTCGGCGTCCCGGTCACCGACGCGGTACCATTCCGCGACGGTGACGAAGGGACCCGACCTCTCCCCCACGGGCCAGGAGGCGATCCGCCCGGAAGGGCCGGCCAGCGCGGCCGAGCGGCCCACCACGACCCGGTCACCGATCAGCGGCAGGGACAGCGCCTGCCCGGAGAGGTAGTCGCTGATCTCACTGTCTGAACCGCCGAGCAGGAGCTCGTCCAGGTCCGGGTCGCAGAAACCGGAGATGTTGGACGCCCGGGCGTTCGGCGCCGCAGGTTCCCCGTCCGTCGCCGTGTCAGACGCCGCGTCCGATTCCGTGCCCGAGGCCGTCGTGTCCGGCTCCGTGTCCGTCGCGGTGTCCGTCTCGGTGTCCGTCTCGATGTCCGGGCCGCTCTCCGCTTCCGTGGACACCTCCGACTCGGTCGGGAGCTGCTGGGACGGGGAGCGCTGCGGACGGTCCGCCTCGTCGCAGGAGAAACCGCTGCGCAGGTCGGTCCGGGTACGCTCCCGGTCCTGCCACGCCACCACCGCGTCGACGTCGCCCCGGGGCAGGAACGCCGAGTACAGGTCGGAGGCCGTCGGTGTGACCACCGTCGCGGGGACCCCAGCGGAGACCAGCTGGTCGACGACTCGACGGGCGGCCTCGACGGCCTCGTCGTCCAGCGTGTCGGCGGCGATCCGCAGGGGATTGGACCGTGTCGCACCGATGATGCCGGAGGCACCGTCGGACTCCCCGCTCCCCCGGAACGCGCCGGCCCCGCCCTCAGGCGCGACGGCGTCCGGGTCCCCGGAGACCAGTCGTGCCACCTTGTCGGCGTCGACGGTGGACAACAGGGCCCTGCGGGCCTCGGCCGACGCCAGGCGTCCGGCGGCGACGTTCGGGACCAGGTCCAGCCGGGTGTCCAGGTCCACCGTGGTGGAACCGACGGCCGGAAGGCTGCCCACGGCCTCGGCGGTGACGGCACCACTGCGTGTCGTGAGCATCTGGAACTGCCCGGCCCGCAGCATCTGGGTCGAGGTGTCCACGTCCCCGGACTCCGAGAAGACCACCCGGTCGGTCCGGGCCGGCGAGGAGCCCCAGTACCTGGTGTTGCGCTCCAGGACGAGGTTCCCCCGCCCCGGGTCGAACTGGCGCACGGTGTAGACACCGCCGGAGGCCGCGGGCAGGGCGCCCAGGGCCGTGGTGAAGTTGCGGCCCTCGGACCCGTAGATGTGACTGGGCAACAGGTGCGCGAAGAGGTCCCGCCAGTCCTGCTGGGGGCGGGAGAACGTGACCGTGACCGTGGTTCCCCCGGCGGACACCGCAAGATCGCCGATGTCGGCGTAACCGGCGTTGTCCGTGGTGCCGGGCATGGTCATCACCTGCTGCCACAGGTAGTGGAAGTCTGAGCCGCTGATCGGTGAGCCGTCCGACCACTGGGCCTCGTGGGCGAGCGTGTAGCGGACCTTGGTGGGCGCGTCTTCCTCACCGGCCAGCACGTCGACGGAGTCCAGCAGGTCGGAGTTCAGCTCGGTCCGGCGTCCGTCCTCGCCGAGGGTGAACGCACTGGGCATGGTCAGGTCGGCCACAGTGGAGGTCAGCATGGACCGCGAGCCCACCAGATGGGGGTTGAGGTCCGCCGGTATCCGGTCGACCCCGACCGAGATCGTGCGCAGTTCCTCGGGAACACCCGCGGAGCCGTTGTCCCCGTGGCCGCCGGAGCTGCCCCGCTGCTCCTCGCCCGCCTCCTCGGCGTCGTCGACGGTGGGGGCGTCGCCCGGATCAGCCTGACACGCCGACAGCACCAGGCCGCAGGCAGTGGCGACCGAGGCGACCGCGATGGCGGACGACGGACACCGCCGGAACCTGTTGAACTGCTTCACCTGGCGACGGCTCCTCATGATCCGGGCTGCTGGAGGGTTCGACCTACTTGTTGCGGGCCTTCATGCGCGACAGCGCACGTGCACGCTCCGTGGCGCTGAGGATCACCTTGCGCACCCGGATGTTCTCCGGGGTGACCTCGACGCACTCGTCCTGGCCACAGAACTCCATGGCCTCGTCGAGCGTCAGGTTACGGGCCTTGGCGAGAGTCACCGTGGCGTCGGCGGTGGCCGAGCGCATGTTGGTGAGCTTCTTCTCCTTGGTGATGTTGATGTCCATGTCCTCGTCGCGGTTGTTCTGGCCGACGACCATGCCCTCGTAGGTCTGGGTGCCGGGCTCGACGAAGAAGTCACCGCGGTCCGCCAACTGGGTCAGCGCGTAGGCGGTGATCTGACCGGTGCGGTCGGAGACCAGCGAACCGTTGGGACGGCCCTTGATCTCGCCGGCCCACTCCTCGTAACCGGCCGAGTAGTGGTTGGCGATACCGGTCCCGCGGGTCTCGGTCATGAAGATGGTGCGGAAGCCGATGAGGCCGCGGGACGGGACCGTGAAGTTCATCCGGATCCAGCCGGTGCCGGTGTTGTCCATGCCCTCCATGCGGCCCTTGCGGGCGGCCATGAGCTGGGTGACGGCACCGAGGTGCTCCTCCGGCACGTCGATGATCATGTGCTCGTAGGGCTCCTGGAGCTTGCCGTCGACGGTACGGGTGACGACCTGCGGCTTACCGACGGTCAGCTCGAAGCCTTCACGGCGCATCGTCTCCACCAGCACGGACAGCGCCATCTCGCCACGGCCCTGGACCTCCCAGGCGTCCGGACGCTCGGTGGGCAGGACGCGGATCGAGACGTTGCCGATCAGCTCCTGGTCCAGGCGCGCCTTGACGACACGGGCGGTGAGCTTGTCGCCGCCGCCACGGCCCGCCATCGGCGAGGTGTTCACACCGATGGTCATCGAGATGGCGGGCTCGTCGACGGTGATACGCGGCAGGGCGACGGGGTGCTCGGGGTCGGCGAGGGTGTCGCCGATCATGATGTCCTCGATACCCGAGACCGCGGCGATGTCACCGGCGATGACCTCGTCGGCCGGGACGCGGGAGACACCGACGGTACGCAGCAGCTCGGCGATCTTGGCGGTCTTGGTGTGCTCGACCCCGTCGGAGTCGTAGTGGATCCAGGAGACCTGCTGGCCCTTGCGGATCGTGCCGGCGAAGACGCGGATCAGACCGATACGGCCCAGGAATGAGCTGGAGTCCAGGTTGGTCACGTGGGCCTGCAGCGGCGCGTCGATGTCGGCGGAGGGCTCGGGCAGCACGTCGTAGAGGACGTCGAACAGCGCCTGGAGGTCCTCGGCGTCCGGCACGTTGCCGTTGCCCGGGTTCTCGGTCGAGGCCTTGCCTGCACGGCCGGAGGCGTAGAGCACGGGCAGGTCCAGCAGTGTCTCGGCGGCGGCCGCGGCCTCCTCGTCGTCGAGGGCCGAGGCGAGCTCGAGCAGCAGGTCCTGTGCCTCGGTGACGACCTCGTCGATACGGGCGTCGGGCCGGTCGGTCTTGTTGACGCAGATCATCACCGGCATCTTGGCCTCGAGGGCCTTACCCAGCACGAAACGGGTCTGGGGCAGCGGCCCCTCGGAGGCGGCGACCAGCAGGACGACTCCGTCGACCATCGACAGGGCACGCTCGACCTCGCCACCGAAGTCCGCGTGACCGGGAGTGTCGATGACGTTGATGACCAGGTCACCGCCGTCCTTGCCCTTGCCCGCACGGCGGATCGCCGTGTTCTTGGCCAGGATGGTGATGCCCTTTTCCTTCTCCAGGTCCCCCGAATCCATGACACGGTCCTCGACCTCGCCGTGGGCATCGAACACCCCGGACTGACGCAGCATGGCGTCGACGAGGGTGGTCTTGCCGTGGTCAACGTGGGCGACGATGGCGACATTACGGAATTCAGTCAGTGACACAGATCCTTCAGCTTCCTAATTGGGAGTCAGTCGTGGTCGGGGACCCGGGGCCTCTCTCAGGCCCCTCGGGGGACGACGACGTTCCAGGTTACTCGACTGATGGCCATTTTTTCTCATCGGCGCAATTCTTGCCGGGTGAACGCCTCTCACTGGTATGGTACCCCAAAGAGAACCTTGGCCCCGTATGTTACTCATGTTACTGTTGGGGCGAATGTGACGTTTGATGCGCTCGTGGCGTTCTGATTGACGACACGATTCACCACCACCGAGAGGCCGACAGTGCTTTCCCAGTTCACCCGAACCACGCGCCCCGCCCGGACCGGACGACCGACCCGCCGCGTCGTCCGGGCCTGCACCGCCGTGCTCACCGCGGTCGCCGTCTCCACCGGCGCGTCCCTGGCAGCGGCGCCCGCCGCCCACTCCGCACCCGTGCTGCCCGGACTGCCGGACCTGCCGATCGACAACCTCGGGCGCCCCTCCCCCGAACTGCTCAGGCAGATCGAGGACTTCGCCAACAACCCGGACGTCCCCGAGAACGTCAGCGGCATCCTCAAGCGCGTCGTCGGCTTCTTCCGCGGGGACGGCGAGCCCGGCGTCGGCATCCCGGAGAACGGTCCCGGATTCACCCAGTTCGGCTGGCCCACGCTCGCGCAGAACTGCATCGGCGGCACCAGCAACGCCGTCGGCATGGCGATGGGCGTCCCCGGTCCCGCCGAACTCCCCCTGCCCGGCGTCCCCCGCGGCCACGTCTCCTTCGTCTTCACCGCCCTGGGCACCGGTCCTGTCGCCGAGCACCAGAAGACCGGCATGCGCGTGCACTGGGTCAACATCAACAACGGCCGGATCGGCCAGACCGAACTCGGCTACGGCGGCATCAACCCCGAGGGGCCCGCCACCGTCAACGGCCTGGCGGACACCGGCCCCGGCCACGTCCTGGCACTGCTGGAAGGCGGCGTGACCACCGACGAAGAGGGCGCCCAGGGCAACTGCACCTTCCTGCCGACCGCCGGGATCTTCAACGTCCGCTGACCCCACTGCCCCATGAGCGGCCTGCACCGACCCAAGACCGAGACCTTCGACGTCCCGGAACGCGTCAACACCGACCCGAAGGGTTTCCGCCGGCGGGTGGAGCGCTGGGAACAGCGTGACGGCATGCTCTACATGGCCCGGCAGGCGGACCACCCGCGGTTCGGCTATCTCGAGAGCTGGCTGATCCCCGACCTCGACCTGCGGGTCAACCGGTTCCATTTCCGGGAGGGCCACGGCGGCCGGTTCCCCGGCCAGGACCTCTACGTCGACATCGCCCTCGTCGAGGACGCCGGACCCCACTGGCGCACCACCGACCTCTACGTGGACCTGGTCACCTACACCGGGGGCCGGTGGGAGGTACTCGACCTCGAGGAGCTCGGCGACGCGCTCACCGCCGGATACCTCGACGTCCCCACGGCCACACGGGCCCTGGGATCCTCCCAACGGCTCATCGACGGCATGCTCGACGCCGGCGGAGTGGAGGACTGGCTGCGGTCCCGGGGGCACCCGCTCACCTGGGCCACAGGTGTCGAGTACGCCGCCCCGGAAGACCCGTGACCCCTGCGTGAGCACTACGTGAACTTCCACTGACGCCGCAGGTCACTGCCAGGGTCCTCCAAGAACCCGGCCGTAGATTGAATGTCAGAGCCACCGCACAGGTGGCCGGCAGGCACGGAAGCGACCGGAAGGACACCTCGTATACGGCAGCTGAGCATTCTCCTCTTGAAACGTCAGCAGTCAACCTCCGACCCACAGGGCCGGGGGTTAACTGTGTGCGCCGACACTGCCGACCCCTCCCAGGAGGACGACACGGCGACGGCACGCGGGCTACTTCAGGATCTGGCGGCCCATCACCATGCGGCAGACCTGGTTGGTGCCCTCGTAGATCTGGGTGATCTTCGCGTCGCGCATCATCCGCTCGACCGGGAAGTCGCGGGTGTAGCCGTAGCCGCCCAGAAGCTGCACCGCGTCGGTGGTGACCTGCATCGCGATGTCCGAGGCGAAGGTCTTGGAGCCGGCGGCCATCAGCCCCAGCTTCTCGCCGCCCTCAGCCTCGCCACGCTCGGCGTTGGACGCCGCGGTGTAGATCATCAGCCGTGCGGCGTCGATCTTCATCTTCATGTCGGCGAGCATGAACTGGGTGCTCTGGAACGCCGCGATGGGCTTGCCGAACTGCTTGCGCTCCTTGACGTACTCCACGGCGGCGTCGAAGGCGCCCTGCGCGATACCCAGGGCCTGTGCACCGATCGTCGGACGGGTGTGGTCCAGGGTGGCCAGCGCCGTCTTGAACCCGGTGCCCTCCTCGCCGATGATCCGGTCGCCCGGGATGCGGCAGTCCTCGAAGTACAGCTCCGCCGTGGGGGATCCCTTGATGCCCAGCTTGTGCTCCAGACCGCCGACCCGGAACCCGGGGTCGTCCTTGTGCACCATGAACGCCGAGATGCCGTTCGCGCCGGCCTCCGGGTCGGTCACCGCCATCACGGTGTACCAGGTGGAACGCCCACCGTTGGTGATGAAGCACTTGGACCCGTTGAGAACCCACTCGTCACCGTCACGGACGGCCTTGGTCTTCATGCCGCCGGCGTCCGAGCCCGCCTCCCGCTCGGTCAGGGCGTAGGACGCCATGGCACCGTTGGCGATGTCCGGCAGCACCTTCTGCTTGAGCTCCTCGGAGCCGGACAGGATCAGCCCCATCGTGCCGAGCTTGTTCACCGCCGGGATCAGCGAGGAGGCACCGCACACGCGGGCGACCTCCTCGATGACGATCACCGCGGCCAACGAGTCGCCACCCTGCCCGCCGTAGGCCTCACCGACGTGGATCGCGTTGAAGCCACTGTCGTTGAGCGCCTTCAGCGCCTCCTCCGGGAAGCGCTCGTCCTCGTCGACGGCGGCGGCGTACGGAGCGATCTCCTGCTCCGACAGGCCGCGGATGCTGTCACGGAGCTCGCGGTACTCGTCCGGCAGCTGGAAGAGGTCAAAATCAGGGTTGAAAGCCATGAACGTTCAGTCTCCTGGGGAAAATCGTTGGAAGTGCTCGCACCGGACGATACCCGTCGACGATGCGCCTGTACCGGGCTACGCCGAACCCGATGATGTGATTCAGCCTACACTGGGGGCCATGGTTACTCAGCAGCCGCAGGGCACCCCGAACAGCACAGATACCGCCACCAGCGCGGTCGGCGGCTCCCGGTTCCGCCGGGCGGGGACGGTGGGCGCCGTCGGCGCGTCCGTCGTCCTCGCCGTGTCCGTCCTGAGCGCATGTTCCGACGGGGACGGAGCCACCGACGCCAACGGTGGAGCCGGCACCCCCGTCCAGGACACCGCCTCCACCGGCGAGTCGGCGGCACCCACCACCGCGGACCGACCCGACCCCGGTCAGCCCACCGCCACCGGCGGCGACGCCTCCCGGTGCGCCACCGACGCCCTCGACATCACGCTCGGCCAGAGCCAGGGCGCGGCGGGCAGTCTCCTGGTGGACGTCGACTTCACCAACTCCTCCTCCGGGGCCTGCACCCTCGCCGGGTTCCCTGGGGTGGCGCTGGTCGACGAGGCCGGCGCCCCGGTCGGCGCCCCCGCCGTCCGCGAGGACAACGCACCGGGAGGTCCTGTCGAACTGGCCCCCGGCGACACGGCGAGCACCGTCGTGAAGATCAGCCGGGCCGAGAACTACGACGAGCAGGCGTGCGGACCAGTCCCCGCGTCCGGGCTCCAGGTCATCGTCCCCGAGGAGACCGACACCACCGTGCTCGACTTCGCCGACGGTGCCGACGGTGCCGACGGTCTCGGCGACGTCACCGCCTGCACCGACGACTCCGTCGAACTGTTGACCGTCCAACCACTCACCACCGGCACGTGAGACGCGCAGCCGCTCCGCTCCTCGTCACGCTCGCCATTCTCGCCCTGCGGGGATGGCAGCTGAGCCAACGGACCTTCTACTGGGACGACCTGGTCATCCCCGCCCGGTTCCGGGACACCGGACTCTGGGTGCCCTACGACGGCCACCTCATGCCGGGATCGGCGGCCCTGCAGATCCTGGCCGACTCGGTCGCACCGTTGCAGTGGTGGCTGCCCGCCGTGGTCACACTGGCGACGACGGCGCTGGCCGCACTGCTGTGGTGGCGCCTGCTCAGCCGACTCACCGACCGGCGGACGGTCCGGGTCACCGCCTTCACCGCGCTGATGTTCTCCCCGTTCCTGGGGACGGCCTCCGGCTGGTGGTCCGCCGGGGTCAACGCACTTGCCTGGCAGGTCACCGCCGCCGGTGTCGGCCTGATCGTCCTCTCCGCCCCGGCGCGGGCGCCACTGGGCACCGTACTGGCCCGTTCTCTCGCGGCCGGCGCCGTCCTGCTGGCCGGTCTGGTCATGACGGAGAAGGTCCTCACGGTGGTGCCGGCGACGGTGGCGGTGGCCCTGGTGCTGCGGGCGGCCGGCCGCGGTGTGCCCGACGGGCGGGTCGCGCCACGTGTCCCGTGGACCGTCGGCGTCGTACCTGTGGCGCTGACGGCGTTCTGGGCCGGTCTCTACCTGTACCTCGTCGAGCGCGGCAGCGGCACGCCGTCGCCGGGGCTCGACGGGATCGCCACTGCCCTGGGGTCCTCGGTGGTGCCCGGTGTCCTCGGCGGCCCCTGGAGCTGGGACCGGTGGGACCCTTCGCCCGCGTTCTCCACCACCGCCGGCCCGGTGCAGGTGGCCGCGGCGGTGGTGGTGGCCGGTCTCGTGGTGGTCTACCTCGTTTCCCTCCGGCGTCGGTTCACCGCCGGCCTCCTCGCCGTAGCGCTGTCCGTCGGTTACCTGGCCGTGGTCCTGCTGCTGCTGCGCCAGGGCCGCACCGGCGAGGGCTCCACGGACCTGCTGGCCCGCGGAATGCACTACTACGCCGACTGGTGGTCGGTCACCGTCCTGCTGCTCGTCGCTGCTGCAACCGGGACGCTCCCCCGGGATTCCCGGGGGACCGCCGGGGCCCCCGCAGCGCGCCGGGTGCTCGCGGGAACGGCCTGCCTGCTGTTCATCGCCAGTTCGACGGCGTCGACGGTGACCTGGGTGGCCGAGTGGTCCGACGACCAGACCGCCGGCTACCTCGCCGGACTGCGGGAGGCGGTGGCGCAGGCCCGGGACTCCGGTGTCCCGTTGCCGGATCAGAACACCCCGTTGGAGGTCCTCACCCCGCTGATGTCACCCTACAACACCGTCGGTTCGGTCGGCGGGAGCCTGCACGGCGGGGACGGCGTCGGCCCGGTCACCACGCAGCCGCGCATCGTGACGCCGGACGGGAGAATCGTCGACGCCGAGGTCCTCGACATCGCCCGCAGCGCCCAGGGTGACTCCCCCGACTGCGGTGTCCGGGTGGAGGCCGGCCGCCCCACGGTCGTCCCCGTGGAACCTGCCCTGCCCTTCGGCGACTGGACCTGGGAGTTCACCGCCACCGCCGACCAGCCCGTCACCGTCAGGCTCTCCACCCCCAACGGCCTCGAGGACGAGGCCCGGTGGCGTGCCCGGACCGTGGGTGTCGACGTGGGCACCGACCTCGTGACCAGGTGGGTCGGGCTGTCCGGCGGCGGGGGCACGTTCCTGGTGGAGGTCGACGGCCCACCCGGTTCCCACGTCTGTGTCGGTGCCGGGGCGGTGGGACCTCTCGTTCCCCGCTAGGCTGGGGCCACACTCAGGACACAACGACCTCGATGAAAGGCATCCACACCATGTACGACATCGTCATCATCGGCGGCCACGGGAAGGTTGCCATGCTGACCGCACCGATGCTCGTCGAGTCGGGAAGTACCGTGACGTCGGTAATCCGTTCCCGCGACCAGTTCAACGACGTCCGCGAAACCGGTGCGACCCCCGTCGTGGCGGACATCGAGACCATGAGCACCGATGCCATCGCAGAGCTCCTCGAGGGGCACGACACGGTGATCTGGGCGGCCGGGGCCGGCGGCGGGGACCCGGAGCGAACCTGGGCGGTGGACCGGGACGCGGCGATCCGCACCATCAACGCCGCAGAAGAGGTCGGGGTCAGCCGGTTCATCATGGTCTCCTGGTCGGGGTCATACCTGGACCACTGCATCCCGGAGGACAGCAGCTTCTACCCGTACGCGGAGTCGAAGGCCGCCGCCGACCAGCACCTGCGCGACTCCGAACTGGACTGGACGATCATCGCACCGAGCCGACTCACCGACGACCGCGACCGCGGCGGCATCGAGATCCTCCCCGAGGGCGACGGCCGCACCGACGCCACCGAGGTGCCCCGTGAGACCGTCGCCCAGACGATCGTCGCCGCCCTGGAGTGCCCCCAGACCTCGGCCCGGACGATCCGGTTCAACGCCGGCAACGAGGACCCCCGCGAGGCGCTGCGGAGAATCGAGTGGTGAGCCCCTCCGGCCCCGCACCGGTCGTGGCGTCCGACGTCGCCCTGATCTTCGAGGGCGGCGGCATGCGCAACAGCTACACCGCCGCCTGTGTGTCCGAGCTGATCGAACAGCAGGTCCGCTTCGGCTGGGTCGGCGGGATCTCCGCAGGAGCCTCACACACGGTGAACTTCCTGTCACACGACGCGGAACGCTCACGGAAGAGCTTCGTGGAGTTCGGCGCCGCCCCCGGCACGGGCGGGATCAGCTCCTTCCTCCGCGGGGACGGCTACTTCAACGCCGAGTACATCTACGAGACCTCCGGTCTGCCCGGCAACGAGTTCCCCTTCGACTGGGAGACCTTCTCCGCCGACGCGACGCCGTTCCGCATCGGCGCCATGCACGCCGGCACCGGTGAGACGGTCTACTGGGGTCGCGACGACCTCACCGACCTGCCGTCACTGATGAAGCGGGTGCGCGCGTCCTCGACGATGCCGGTGCTGATGAAGACCCCCGAGGTCGACGGTGAGCCCTATGTCGACGGGGCGCTGGGCTCCTCCGGCGGGATCCTCCTGGAAGCCGCGGAGAACGACGGTTTCGGGAGGTTCCTGGTGATCTGCACCCGCCCGCGCGACTACGTCAAGCCCGAGGTGAAGTACCCCGGCGCGGTGCGCCGCGTCCTGCGTGACACCCCTGCCGTGGCCGAGGCCGTGATCACCCGCCCCGCCCGTTACAACGCCACCAAGCGCCGCCTTCTCGAGCTGGAGGAGCAGGGCCGGGCGCTCCTGTTCTTCCCGGAGCACATGCGGATCTCCAACACCGAGCGCAAGATCGACAAGCTGCGCGCCTCGTACGAGGCCGGGGCCATCCAGACCGGTGCCGACTGGCCGCGGTGGATGGAGTTCCTCGCCGGGTGAGAGTGGTCGGGCCGGCCGTGGGTTCTCCCTGCCCGGTGAGGAAGCGGGACACCATGTACAGTTCGATCCATGTACGCCAGGTCCCGTGGAGAAGGCCCACTGCGCCCGTCCGGGCTCCCCGAGGTCACCGCACGCCGACGTGCACTCCTCCGCCGGGCCGCCGACAGGACCGCTGACAGGGCGGCTGACAGGGCCGCCCTGAGGGCGAACACCGAGGATCTCCGGCGCATCGACATGATGATCGCGGTCAACGAGGACAAGGCCCAGTCGCCCCGGTCCGCCGTGGCCTGGACTGTCGCTGTCCTCGCCGTGGCAGGTCTGCTGACCGCCGCAGGCTACCTGCTCAGCACGGTCCCCGTGTCCGGGTTCCTGCACCTGATGCTGCAGGTGGTCGCCGCGTTGCTGCTGACCGGGACCGTCGTCAGCGCGTCGGTGTCACTGCTGTACCTGTGGGCCGGAGTCGTCCTGCACCGCCGGTGTGTCCTGGAGGACCGCCTGTTCCGCTCCGAAGTGGGAGGGATGGTCTCCGGGTACTCCCCTGACTCCCCCACCGCCGGCCTCAGCCGTGCTTGCCTGGTCGACCAGCTCGAGGCGCTCACCGCGCTCACCACCCTGAACCCGGACCTGCGCACAGACCTGCACACAGACATGCGCACCGACCGCGACCGCACCACACCAGGCCCCACCTCCGAGGAGTAACGGCGGCCCCGCATCACCGATTGTTTCTGTGAGTGAACGATAACCGGACTCCCGCAGACCCTGGAAGTGATGCACCATGTCCTCCCCACGCACTCTCACCCGGCGGATCCTCGCCGGCGCCGCCGCACTGGCCGCATCCACGGCCCTGACCGTCGGCCTGGCCGGCCCCGCCCACGCCCAGGACAGCCGCCCTCTGGCTGTCTACCAGATCCCTGCGCTGGGCCTCCACGTCAGTGGCCTCGTCGTCCCCGGGCCGTACTTCGCCTCCGTCGTCGCCCGCTCCACCGGCAACTCCGGGGAGGTGGACTTCTCCGCACCCGCTTCCCCCGACATCTGCTCCGGAAGCGCGGCCAGTTCCCACGTCACCGTCAACTACCTCAACCTCACCTCCGGCAAGGGCGGTGAGGTCACGGTGAAGCCGTGCCCGACCTATCTGGACCCCACGCCGATGAACGTCGTGGCGAAGACGGGCAGTGGACAGGTCGCGATGGGCATCCGGGTGACGAACTCCGCGATGTTCCCGGACGCCGGCCAGCCCTCCCTCCCCGGGGCGGGGACCTTCCACCCCCCCCTGAGGCCACGACATCGACCGTGTGCTGCCGGACGGCCGGGGTTCTGCCCCGGGATGCTCTAGGATGGGAAAATCTCTGACCCCCGTCCCCTGACCACAGTACGGAGCACCCCATGGCCGGTGGCCTGATCGCACTGCTCGACGACGTCGCCCTCATCGCACGCAAGGCTGCCGCGAGCAGCCGCGACGTCGCCCAGGCCGCCGCGTCGACAAGCACGAAGGCCGCCGCGGTCGTCGTCGACGACGCTGCGGTGACACCGGGTTTCGTCCAGGGTGTGAGCCCCGCACGCGAACTGCCGATCATCTGGCGGATCACCAAGGGTTCGCTGGTCAACAAGATCATCGTGATCCTGCCGGTGATCCTCCTGCTCAGCTGGCTGGCACCGTGGGCGCTGACCCCGGTCCTCATGGTCGGTGGAACCTACCTGGCCTTCGAGGGGGCCGAGAAGATCTGGCACGCCCTCGCCGCACGCCGCGGTGGACACGCCGGTGACGGTCACCACGGCAACGCCGGGGCCGTCGGGGCGGACGGGGAGGCCTCCTCCCCCGACGACGAGGACTCACTGGTCAAGGGCGCGGTGCGCACGGACTTCATCCTGTCCGCCGAGATCATGGTGCTCTCCCTCAACGAGCTGACCGGACGGGGGCTGCCTGAGCGCGCGGCGATCCTGGTCGGCGTCGCCCTGCTGATCACCTTCGTGGTGTACGGGGTCGTGGGGCTCCTGGTGAAGATGGACGACGTCGGACTCGCCCTCGCCGACCCCGCCCGCGACCGGGCGCAGGCCGTCCGGCGGCTCGGACGGGGGCTGGTGGCCCTGATGCCCCGCATCCTGACCGTCCTGTCGGTGGTGGGCACCGCGGCGATGCTGTGGGTCGGTGGTCACATCCTCCTCGTCGGCGTCGACGAACTCGGATGGCACGCACCCTACGGTGCCGTCCACCACCTGGTGGAGCAGCTCTCGGGTGCCGGCGCCGTGGTTCGGTGGCTGGTGGAGACCCTGTGCTCCGCGGTCACCGGTCTCCTCGTCGGATCCGTCGTCGTCGGCGCGGTCACGGCCGTGCGTCGGACGACGCGTCGCCCCCGGTGACCCGTCTGGCGCACGGATCCGGCCGCACCTACCGGGCCATGTGGAGCACCGGGTAGGGGCGTCCTGCCTCGTCGAGCTCGTCCCGTGAGGTGACCGCGAATCCGCGGCGCAGGTAGAAGTCCACCGCCTGGCGGTTCTGCTCGTTGACGTCGACGCGGCTCACGCCCTGTTTCTCGACGGCATCGTGCAACAGCAGCGTACCGACGCCCTTCCCCCGCGCCTCGGCGTGGACGAACAGCATCTCGAGATTGCCGTCCGCCGTCCCCGCGAATCCGACCGGACGTCCGTCGACGTCGGCGACGGTCAACCGGACCTGCGGGAAGTAGTCCCCCGGCAGGGCCTCCTCGATGCTGTCGCGGTCCGCCTCCGCCAGGAAGTCGTGGGTGGCGTCGACGGCGGACCGCCAGATCTCCACCAGTCGCGAGTACTCCCCCGGTCCGCGGCATTCGCGCAGTTCCGCTCGGCCGGTTCCGGTCGCTCCTGTCACGTCCGTCATGCCCGTCACCCTACATCCAGTCACTGCGGCGGAAGAAGATGTACAGCAGCAGCGCGACGCCGAACATCATGCCCAGCGCCATCGGGTAGCCGAAGGCCCAGTGCAGTTCGGGCATGTCGTCGAAGTTCATCCCGTAGATCGCGCCGACGAGCGTCGGGGCAAAGAGGATGGCCGCCCACCCGGAGATCTTCTTCATGTCCTCGTTCTGGCGCTGCGCGACGAGAGTGGCGTTGACGTTGAGGATCTGCGCCAGGGCGTCGCGCTGGTCGGCGGCGAGAGTCCCGGCACGGGTGAGGTGGTCGGCGACGTCGTCCAGGTAGGAGCGCAGATCCTCGGGGATGTCGTACTTCACGAAGCCTGCGCGGAGCGCGTCGAGCACCTCGGTCATCGAGGCGATGGTCTGCTGGACGTCGATGACCTCCTGGCTCAGCCGGTAGATGCGTTCGGCGACCGCGGCGTCGCCGCTGAAGACCTGACGCTCGATCTGCTCCTTGTCGATGGCGATGCCCCGGAGCACCGGCGGGTAGCCGTCGACGATCGCGTCGAGGATCCTGTAGACCACGGCCTCCGGACCGAGCTTCAGGACGTCCGGGTCTGCGAGCAGGGTCCGGCGCCCGGGACCGGCACCGTCCGCTGCGGACACCCCGGCGCTGTCTGTGCCGTCGACCCACCGGCCGTCCTGGCACAACACGGCGACGCATCCGTGGCGGACGAGAATGTGGAACTCGGAGAACGCGACGTCCTCCGCCGCGTCGTTGTACCGGGCTGAGCGGGCGACGATGAACAGTACATCATCGTAGCGCTCCAGCTTGGGACGCTGCCGGGCGTTCACCAGGTCCTCCACGAGCAGCGGGTGCAGGTCCCAGGCCTCGGCCAGCTCGCCGATTCCCTCCCTGCCCGGGGTGGGGTACTGCAGCACCACCATGCGGTCGGGCCGGTCCGCCGCCGAGGCTGTCGCCTCAGCCACCGTGGTGCCCTCCGGCACGCGGCTGACGGCCCCGTCGTCGACGTAGGTCACCACCGGCGGTGCACCGGGAGGGGCGGGGGTCAGCCCCGCGGCGCGCTGCTTGCTGCGGGCGCGCCTGCTGATCCTGCCGTCGTTCGTCCTGTGGTTGCCCATGTGTCTGCCCTCTCGACCCGTGGTTGTCCGGTGTCCGGGGGATACCCTATCCCCGGCACCCGTCGTGGGCGTAAGCCGCCGGTGGTTCAGGCGGTGAGCGCGGGACTCAACCCGGGACGCAGCTCAGGCCTCAGCGCAGCTCCGGACTGCCGGGTACGGCCCATGCTGGCCTGCACAATGATCGGCAGGTGGTCGGAGCGCCCCTGCGGCAGAACATCGACCCGCGAGCGGCCGAAACCACGCGACACGGCGAAGTCGTAGTTCCCCTTCAGCACGCCGTAGCGCGAGTACGTCGCCCCGTCGCTCCGTGCCATGTCGAAACCGTGGGAGTCGACGTGCCGGCGCAGCCCGCTCTGGAACAACGGGTAGTTGAAGTCGCCGACCATGACCGACGGCACACCCGCCCCGATCTCGCCGAGCGCGTCGAAGGACGTGCGGATCTGCTGGCGTCGCAGCGCGTTCGTGGCCGTCAGCGGGGCTGCGTGGAAGGAGGCGATGACCACGTCGTGGCCGTGCTTGCCGTCATGTGCACGCACTGTGACGAGTCGTTCGGAGGCCGGCTTCATGACCCGGTCGTGGAAGGACTTCTCCAGGGCGGTGACCTGGAGGTCCCTGACGTCGAACCGGTCGGCGCGCAGGTAGACCGCCAGGCCGAGACGGTTCTGCGTGGTGGCGTGGACGAGTTCCAGGGACCCGAGGCGGGCCGGCAACCGTCCGGTGTCGGCCTCCTGGACGCAGATGGCGTCCGGGACGTGCGCTCCCGCCAGGGGGAGGAGCTCAGTGACCGCGTTGTGCTTATGCAGGTTATAGCTAATCAGCTTCATTGGTCATCGAGCCTAGTACATCCGACGGCCGGAATTATGAGCATTTCCGGTGAGATCAGCACACACTTCCACAGGAAAGCGGTGGGGCGCGCGGTCAGCGCACCTCTCCGTCGAGGTAGAACCAGCGTCCGTCCTCACGGACGAACCGCGACCGCTCCTCCATCACCTCCGCCACACCGGTCCCCGAAGTTGACCCCGGACCTGCCCCCTGGTCCGCCGGAAGATAGGTCGCCCGGAACTCCACGACCCCGGTGGAGTCCTCCGGCCCGCCGGCGACGGTGTCGACGACCTGGAGACCGCGCCAGCGGGGGTTGTCGGAGAGGTCGAGCTCCTCGGGCCGGGTGGAGGGGTGCCACGTGCGCAGCAGCCAGGTGGCGTCCCCACGCCGGAAGGCGTCGAACCTGGAACGCATCAGCGCCTCGGCGGTCTCAGGCTCCCCGGCCTCCGGCGACCTGTCCCCCATCAGCTACAGCTCCTCGCCTTCCCATGCCTCGCTGTAGAACTCCTGGGACCGCGATTCCAGCAGCTGCGCGTAAATGTCCGGCTCCAGGTTCTGCGCGGAACTCTCCGGGATGGTCGGCGAGAACGCCGAGACCCCCAGGCCCGCCTGCCGGTCCTTCAGCTCGATCCCGGCCGCCTCGAGGATCGTCGGCATCATGTTCAGCTGGTCGACACCGGACCGCATCGACGAGGTCGACTTCTCGTCGCCCGGGATCCAGAACCGGTTGAAGATCGTCCGGTTCGGGTGGTCGCCGAGCTCCTCGCCGAAGGCGTTGTTGGAGCCCATGTGCTTGAGGTGGTCACCCATGACGACCACGGCCGTGTCCTCCAGGTAGCCCTGCTGCTCCATGTAGCCGACGAAGTCGGCGACCTGGGTCAGCGAGCAGGAGAACATGGAGGTGACCTCGCTCTCGGTGTCCACGTCGCAGTAGTCGTAGATGTGGACCGGCTCATGGGTGTCGACGGTCAGCATGGACAGGTTGAACGGGGTGCCCGTCCTCGCGGACTCCTCATGCAGGGAATCCACCTTCTCCTTCGCGTTGGCCATCAGCCGCTTATCGCTGAGACCCCAGTCGCCGCGGAACTGGTCGTCCGGCTCCCCCTTGGCCCGCCAGTCGTCCAGGTCGTACTGCTCGTCGTAGCCGTGGGTGGTGAGGTACTGGTCCTTGGCGGCGAAGGACCCGTTGGCCCCGCCCATGAACACGTTACGGTAGCCCTGCTCCTTGAGGACGTCGCCGACACAGGTCAGCCCGCCCAGGTAGCTCGCGACGTCTCCGCCGAGGGAGTTCAACCCGGACTTCCCGGTGACCAGGCCGTTCCCCTTCAACGGGACACCGCACTGGGTGCCGGAGATGCCGGCCATGGTCCAGCCGCCCCCCTCGTACTGCTGGAAGTTCCCCACGTTCTGCCAGCCGTCCTCCTGGCGGGTGACGTCCTTGAGCGGGACGAAGGGGTCCTTCTCGAACAGGGTGGTGTCCGACAGTGTCGCCTCGCCGGACTCGAGGTAGATCATCACCACGTTGCGGGAGTTCTCGGCTGAGGTCACCTGCGGCGGCTTGTAGTACTGGTCGATGGTGTAGTCGGAGTTGGCGGCCTTGATGTACGCACCGACGTGGACCGAGGACCCGAACATGGCGGTACCGCTGACCACGACGCCCGCGACCAGCACCACGGACACGGTGCGTTTGACCCAGCCACGGCCCGCGGGGACATGGTCGTCCTTCTCGCCGCCGCGTCGACGCAGGAAACGGTAGTGCCCGTAGGCGATCGCCAGGGTCAGGACGACCGGCAGCACGCCGAAGGCGAGGATGCCGAGCCAGACGAGGTCACCACCGCCGCCGTCGGCCTGCATGGACACCAGGTTCATCATCATCTGGTCGACGGTGATGGCACCCCAGAACATGTGGATGCCGATGCCGACGATGAACAGAGTGAGGGCCAGCCAGATCAGCAGGTAGACAGCCACGCGCCCCACGACTGAGCCAACCCGTTTGGCCTTGGACTTAACAGCTCCAGACAATGGGACATCTCACCTTTCCGACGCAGAGCACATGTCGTGCGGGTCGCTCACACTGCGGCCACGCGTGGGGCCGGCAGAAGATTCATCCTTTGAACTTCAGGAATTCAACCATAGTTCACCCGGATTGCGCGAGAAAGTGACTTATGACATTGCCGAGGCCACGGCGGCTTCCCCCGGGCACTGCAGGCCACTACGCCGCACAGTCGCCCCTGCTACGGCGCATCGCACGGCCGACTCCGAGGTCACGGTCAGACGGTGGACGTGAACACCACTTCCCCTTGGATTCCGCAGATCAGCGCCGGATCAGGCGCGGGCGTACTCTGCGAAGATCACGCCCGACTCGAAGGACTGAGTCCGGGTTCGCCTCCATGCCCTCGGTGAGTAGGCGGCAGAACCGAACACCGGGATCCCCTCTCCCAGCACGACGGGGTTGATCTTCAGCGCCAGTCGGTCGATGTCCTCGATGAGCGATGCGGCGAGTGTCCCACCACCACACAGCCAGATGCCCCGCCCGTCCTCCTGCTTGAGCTCACGCACCACCGCCGTCGGATCCTCCGCGGTGAACTCGACATCGTCGCTTCCCTCCGGCCGCTGCGACGGCGCGCTGGTGAAGACGATCTGACGCAGGTGCCGGTAAGGGTTCGTCAGGTGCGGCAGCCCGACCGCGTATGTGTTCCTACCCATGAGAACCGTGTCGAACGGCCCGTCATCGACCGAAAGCCCGGCCGCCTCGGCCAGTTCCGTGGGAGCCGTGCCGCGGTAGCGGGACCAGATCGGCTCCATGTGATCGCCGGTAGCGAGGAAGGCGTCGAACTCACCGCCGGGACCGGCGATGTATCCGTCCAGGCTGACTGCGACGTAGTAGGTCAGTTCCCGCATCATGTTCCCCTCACCGCGACAGTGGTTTTCCTCAGAATACATCGCCAGCAGTGATGGCGCCGGGCCCGTCTCCCCTCCCCACGACGGACCCCTCCTACGCGCTAGACGTTGAACTTGAACTCCACCAGGCACACGTCGACCACCTCCTTGCCCCTGCTCTGGACGGGGTTTCGCACATTTCGCTAATCTTCTGGTCATGCCTCCACGCAAGAAATCCACTCCGATCCTCGGCGGCCGGGCCCGACTCTACGCGCCGTCGACGCCCGGTGGCCGGTGGCAGGTGGTCTGGCGCGACCCCGTCACCGGCAAGCCGAAGAACCGGACCGGCGCTACCAAGGACATCGTCGTCCAGAAAGCCGCTGAGGCCCTCGGCGATTGGGGTGACGACCCCGCCAGCGTCGCGCCTCCCACCGTCGGCGAAGCCGTCGAGACGTGGATCACCGACAATCAGCATCGCTGGGTCAGTCGCACCACCACTGCGTACCGGTACCGCGCCAAGGCACTCAGCAGCCTCTGGGACCTGCCGGTCACCGCCGTGCGCCCCGAGGATCTCCGCAGGCTCGCTGACGGCCTCAGCCGTGACCAGGCCAAGCGGGTCCGGACCATCGTCCGGGCCACGTTCGACTTGGTAGAGCGCTGGACCGGCCGTCCAGGCGACCGCTACTCCGAGGCCATCCGACTCCCCGGCAGCGCCTCAGAGGACGCGCCACGGGAGGTCGAGCGCACCCAAATCCCGACATCAGAGTGGGTCTCCGGCGTCATCGACACGTGCTACTCGACATGCCAGCTGCACCCCGCGCTCTCCCGCCCCGGTGAGCACGTCGACCCGGTGACCGGAGAGCACACCGGCAATGCTCTTACGGACGACCCCGGATCACTCTGGTTCGTCCGCGAAAAGCTCCAGCTCGGCGCACCGCTCTCCCTCATCAGCAGCATGCGACGCGGCATCCCGGACCACTACAAGAACCCGATCGGCCGGCGCACCGTGGAGACGGCGGAGCTCGCGTCCCGATTCCGCCAAATCGCCCTACTGACTGCCCTCGGCGCTGCGGGCGGCCTGCGTATCGGGGAAGCCCTGGCGCTGCGCACGCGGCACCTATTCGGCCTCCACCTGGACCAAAACACCGCACGCAACCTGGAGGAGGCCATGCACGGGGTGCTCCTGCGAGAGGTCAATGACGGATACACGCCCACACCTCTCGAAGGCATGAATCCCCTGCTGATGCGCGGATACCGCGGCGCTGTCGATGTCGTCGAACAGGTCTCCCCGGACGGCGGGCGCATGGCCGTCACTGCCCCGAAGATGGGTAAAACACGACGGGTTTATCTTTCCCCCCTCCTCTACCCCGCGTGGGATCGAGATGCTCAACGCCCGCTGCGGGATCTCCTCGCAGATCCGCATAATGGCATCCTCCACTCGGCTGAATTCGATGTCTTCGACGCTACAGCTCGCGACGGCAGCCTCTGGGACATGACCGAGGTCGACGCGCTTCTCCTTTGGAAGTCGGGATTCACCCCAATCGCCTACCTACTGCACGACCGCCTGCGCGAAATGTGGATCGAATCCGGCCGCGACGTGCGAGTTTTCTGGGACGCGCTGCTATTCCCGACGCGCAACCCGGCCCGTAACCGCGGCCCCGGAGTTGCTTTCCCAGCCCGCTGGCCATACGCGACCCAGATCCCCCACGGCACATACCAGTCCCCAACCAACCTCACAGGTAGGTACGTTTCGCCGCTCTACGACTACGTTTCGGACGTCCTACACGTGTGGCCCGGGTACAAAGGCACCACCCGCCGCGGCTGGTCCCACCATCACCTGAGGCACTACGCGGTCTCCCAGTGGCTCTCCCGCGGCGTACCGGTACCTCTCGTTACCCAGCAGGCCGGCCACGCCAACGAGGCGTTCACCCTCAGCCGATACGGCTGGGCAGCCACAGATTCATTGCCCGACAAGGGTTTTGAACCGTAGCCACGAATAGGATTGAAGAAGAAGTTAAGAAACTCGGACTACGAGCGGAGAAAGACGATGACGACCTGCGCAGCTGATGGCTGTGAAAGAACCGGGGCATTTAGGACACGCACTCGCCCGACTTGGTGTGACGAGCACCTGCGTGACCTTTACGAGGAAGTCGGGCTCACTCTTCTCGACAATTTTACCAAACCCGGAGAATACCTCCTCACACGCTGCAATCACTGTAGTTTCGAGGGCCACTACCGGTTCGAGTACGTGCTCGAGCGCCGCAAACACTCGGAACAGGCCTGTCGTGCCTGTTACTGGACCAAGTGGGCGAAGGGTGCCCGTAAGCACTCAGGGAATCGTCCAGTCGATCTCCACCACATTCAGCAGATGGCAGAGGCCAATGGTTTCACGTACCTTGGTCCACTGACGGAACCCAGCCTCGACGAAGATCCGCATGGTACACGCTGCAACCGGTGCGGACGCGTCGAGGCCCAGCGGCCAGGGGACCTCGGTTGGGGCTGCACCTGCAGCCGGAACACAAAAACGGCAACCGCCGGGACTAAGAAGACAGCCGGAGCGAACCTCCTAAAGAACTCCGACAGTCGGTACGCAGACTGGTGGGACCACGACCGCAACCCGCCAGAGTTGTGGGAAACCGCGAAGCTCAAAGGACGAAAAGAAGCCTGGTGGCGCTGCCCCGCAGATCACTCCTTCCAACGGCGAATCTCGGACGTAACTGGCAGCCATTCCTCACCATGTCCCACGTGCCGGGAGGACGCGGCGGAGGAATGGAAGGCGAAGCGGGCTGCCTACGAGGGGTTAACCATCGCCGACGTCCCAGAACTGCTGGACGCCTGGGATGAAGACATCTCTCCTGAGACAGTCCAGGTCGATGCCTTTACGGGCGGGTCCGGTTACCGTTTCCGATGCCCCAGTGGGCATCGCAACACCCGCCAGCCGTTGAGCTGGCTTTTCGGGGGGTTGCTCAGCATGCAAGGCAGCGGAAACGCGAAAGCGGCGTGCTAAGGAAGCTGCGGAAGACCCTTTGTCCACGCGTCTGACACCAGAGATCGCCAGCCAGTGGCACCCAACCAAGAATGAAAAGCTTAAATTGTCGACCATCTCGCCCAATTCACGTCGAGTTGTGTGGTGGCGCGACCCTGTGTGCGGCCATGAGTTTCAAGCAACGCCCCGGGAGCGAGATAAGTACGAGCGACTACGGTGTCCCGAGTGCAGGACAATTCTCGACTCGCTGGCTTTCCACTACCCCGAAATCGCGGATGAGTGGTCCTCCGAGAACGCGCTTTCACCATGGCATGTTCGACCTAATACCAGCCAGCTGGTAGAGCCTCCCCTGTGGGTTTGCCGACGAAACCCCGCGCACACGTGGTCGGCGATGCCGGCAGTTCGCGTCAACGGCTCCCAGTGTCCCGAATGCCGGACAGCAGGCAAGTCGATGATTGAGCTGCAGTACGTCGAGGCCGCTCGTGCGTACTGGGGCGAAGCTCAGTCGGGGCCGCGGATTCACTCACCTGCGTTCACCAACCACTCCTCGTGGTCGGTAGACATCCGTGTTTCGCTGGCCGACGGGAGATCCCTGGTGATCGAATACGACGGCGCATACTGGCACAAGGACAAAGGCCCCGTCGACCGCATCAAGAGCATTGACCTGCTCCGAGATGGTCACATTGTGGTCAGACTTCGAGAAGCACCTCTACACTCTCTTGAAATTGATGACCCTGACTACCACGAGCTAACTGTGTACTCAGGTGCCCAAGACCCATCCCGCGATGTCCAAACGATCGCCCAGCTGACGCAAGGGTGACCTCCCGTTGCGAACGGAGGGTCATTTTCCGGGGCGTAGCAAGAGTGCTACGCCCCCTGTGTCGGCCTCAGACGCCTTCAGTCAGCGAGATGCAGCTGAACCGGGGCCACGCGACAAGTTGGTCGCGTGGCTGGCCGCGGCTCGTGGAGTGCGTCTGAGAGCGCCGGGGACGGGTACGGTCGGGGCATGCCCGATACCCCGACCACGTCCACCGGCCGCGCCCTGATCGACGCCCTCGTCGAGATCAGCGGCCCCGAGGAGCTGACGGCCGCTCAGCTGGCCCGATTCGCTGCCGCCTACCACGCGCACCCGGGCGCCCCACGCCGGACCGCGTACCCGGCCCGCCGCCCACGGGGCGGGAGTGGCTTTCCTCGCTGACGCGAGCAGGCACGGTAGTGGGTAACCACTCTCCACCTGATGAAAGCCTTTTCCATGGAGATTACTGCCATTACAGCCGACGGCCGACGCCACGCCATCACTGACCCAGACGAGCTCCCCGAGTGGGATCCTCGCGGCGGTCATCGCGGGACCATCTTCGTCGAGGAGCGCAGCACCGGAGGGCTCGTGGCAATCGTGAGCTCCATGGATACCATCCACGCCGTCAGCGCGCTGCTGGCCAGCCGCTTCCTCATCACAGAGCCTCTCGACCTGGGGGATGGCCCTGGAGATGCGACGGATGGGCGGATTCACATGACCGCCCTGACCCCCGGTAGCCGACCCACCGAAAGTGCCGTGCGGGCCCATCTGGCCGCGTACGGAGTCGCGTGACGACGAACAGCAGAAGGGGGCCCCCCCGGACGGGGGGGGCGGGGTAGTTGGGGTCGCGGGCCCACCCAGCCCCAGGGGCGGGGGGGGCGGGGGGGGGGGGGGCCGGGGGGGGGTGGGGGGGGCGCGGCGACGGACACGGCGCCCGGGGGGCCGCCTAACCGCTTTGGGGCCCCCGCGTTCGGGGGGGCCCCCTTCTCTTGGGCTACGCGGCCACTCCGCGCCCCTGGCGCTGCTGGGCCTGCTGGCGGCGGACCTGCTGCTCGCGCTGCTGCCGGATCATCCTCACGGCCTCGGCGGACGACGCCTGCGCGACGCGCAGCTCAGCGCGCTGCTGCTCGCGCTTGGCGGCCTCCGCTGCCTGCACGTACGAAGCCCGCTCGACGATCGTCTCCGGGGTCACCGCTCGACCGTGCGCCCGCAGCCACTTCTCAGCCTCGGCCTGCTGGGCCGGCGTGGGGTGCGTCCGCGCGACCTGCAGTGCAGAGGCGTCGGCTCCGGTTGTGAGCATCGAGCGCGCGAGGTCGGCTTCAGCCCTCTCCGGGCTCTCAGAGATCCAGTGGAGGTCGGTCCCACTCTTGGCCCGCGTCATGGCTGGGTAGAGCCACTCGCGGTCGGCTGCGCCGTCCGCGACGACCCAAGCCCGCTCGACCGTGCGCCCCTGGGCCCCGTGGCCGGTCGACGCGCAGCCAAGTGCTGCGTGTCCGGACGCCAGGTGCGAGGGCCGGATGACCTCTGTCTTCATGGCACCGCCGACACCCGTCGGGAGCGACACCTTGACCGAGCCGTCCGGATTTACGGCACGCACCGTCCCCACCTGGCCATTGCGGATCTGGGTCCCCCGAATGTTTTTCGTGATGCGAATCGTCTCGCCGGCCCTGATTTGCTGCTCGAAGCCTCTCTTCTGGTCCCGGAGAGTTGCTGCAGGCGTCGTCGGGTCGATGACGCCGCGGCGGATCTGCTCCCGCTGGATCGCCTCAGCCAGCCGGTTGACCTGCGCGTTGGTACGCGCCAGCGCCAAGCGGGTTTGGTCGGGGTGCGCCAGCTCATGATCGACGTACGCCGCCGCGATCTCCTCGATGGCCGCCTCCGCGTACGGGTCTCGGGCGTCCGGCCGCGCCACCGCCGCCGCCTCCAGTGCCTCGGACGTGGGGAGGTGAAGCCGTCCACGGTCGCGCCAGTAGTCGATCATGGCGTCGGCTGCGGTGGCCTTCTCGGCGTCCGCTCCCTCGACCAGGGACTCCGCATCGTGCCATGCGACCTGCAGCTCCCTCTCCTGCGCGTCCCGAGCGCGGTAGGTCTCGCTTATGTCCATCCGGCCGGCGGCATCCGCGACCAGACTGAATGCAGTCGACCTTCCGATGCCCTGGAGCTGCCGGCTGTCACCGGTCATCACCACCGACCACCCCCGCTGACCCGCCAGCCTCAGCACTTTCTCCATCTGCTCGTTGTTCGTCATCGCCGCCTCATCGACCATCAGGACCACCTTGTCAGCCTCCTCCCACGACTTCGGGGTCCGCGCCTGAAGCTCCTCGGACCGCTTCGAGAGAGCCTCGAACGCCCTCTGTCGCTCGCCTGCGTCTGCCGGCGGGGACGTCTTGAACGCAGCCCAGTCACGCTGCAACCGCGCGGCCTCGCCCTGCCTCCTTCGGGGCTCGTCCGCGGCACGCTGCTCCCACGCAGCGAGCGCGGCCTCCGCCGCCTGCCGCTGCTCTGGCGTCTCAGCCTGGCGGACCGCCGTCCGCGCGGCCTCACCCTCCAGGGCCATGGCGCTGCTCATGCCTGCCTGCCAGGCCCCCGCTTCCGCCCACATCTCAAGCCGCGCCAGCGAGGCGTGTCGGTTCACGCCCGCCTCGCCCAGCGCCGCCGCCGTGTCCGCCTTGGTCGACACCCCGACGACCTCATACCCCGCCTCCTGGTACGCCGCGACAAGCGGGCTGAGCATGTGCGTCTTGCCGGCGCCGGCCGGCGCTTCAGCCACCGTGAGCTTCGTCCCCCGCCCGGCGGCAGCGAGAAAAGCCTCCTGCTCCGGGGTCAGGGTGTACCGCTCGGCCCAGTCCGCGAGGCGCCGCGGGTCCAGGCGCGGGCCGCCAGCCGAGTGGGCCAGCGCGGCGGCCATCGCCTCGATGCGCTGCTCCTGGGCGACAGCGGTGCGGGTGGTGTACTCGGTCCCGATCCCCTTCGTCCATGCGCCAGCCTGGAGCTCCACACGGTCCGTGAGCTGGAGCAGCTCCTCGCTGGCCATAAGCGCGGCCTCCACCTCTGCGACGCGATCCATCCCCCATCCGGTGGGCCACACGTCGTGGAGAGCAGCCCTCAAGTCCTTCAGCTTGATGACCGAGGCGTCCCGCGTCGCGTGTGCGAGGGCGGCGGCGACGACGGAGTCCACCGTGGGTTGCTGGCGGGCAGCCTTCCCCTGCTGCTGTGCGTGGGCGAGAAGCTGGGTCACGTCGGGGCGGTCCGGGGCTGTGGCCCACTCGCGGAGCTGATCGACCTCCGGCAGCTCCGGCTTACCGTCGCGCGACTCCAGCACGGCACGCTGGTGGGCGTGGGAGGCCGTTTTCCCGCTGGCCCACTGCCGCAGGATCGACTGGTACGTCGCGTAGTCTGCGGCCATCTTGGCCTGATCGGCGTCGAGGTCGACGCCTGCCGATCGCCTCGCCGCCATCTCCTCGTAGGCCGAGAGGTCCGCCTCCACGCGCGCCACCAGGAGCTTGTCGGCGCGCTGGAGCTCCTCCAGCTTCTCGGCGACCTGCGCGGATCGCTTCGAGTACTGATCGAGGACGCCGGCGTCCATGCCGACGACCTCGCGTACGCCCGACTCCTCGGACATGGCGACGGTGATGCCCAGGTGCTCCTGCAGTCGGGTCGCGAGCTCGGCCTCGTAGCGCGCGCGGAGGACCCGGCTGGCATGGAAGACCGACTGACCATCGAGGAGGGTGATGCGGCCGTCTGCCCCACGGGCCGCCGCTGAGACCAGCAGGTGCGAGTGGAGCTGAGGGTCGCCGGCGCGACTCGCGAGCTCTGTCTTCCGCATCGCCCCGAGTGGGGTCGCCGCGATTGACTCAGCGCGCGCATGCCCGCGAGCCACAGCGAAAACCCCGGCTTCCTCGGCGTAGCTCAGGCTGGCGTCCACGGCCTCCTCGTGGAGGCTGATGATCAGCTCACGCAGCTCCGCATCGCCGAAGCCCATCAAAACCGATACCCCCTTGGGGGCCGAGAAGGTCAGGTCATACGTCGTGACCGCGTCTCGCTTGCCCCGCGACGGCTGATCGGTGGGTGCCCAGTAGCGGTCGATCAGCTGGCGCACTTCACCGGTCAGCTCCTCGCCGGTCTCCGGGTGCCGGCCCGCGCGGACTGCATCGAGCGTGTCCCCGCCCATTAGCGCCCCCTCGGGCAGCCCGAGGAGACGCGCGATCTTGTCCAGACGCTGAGGGGGCGGGTCCACGAGGGTCCTCTCGCCATCGGGGGTCCGTCCCTGGAGGTGCGCAAGCAGCTCCTCGTCGGTGACCCGGCTGCCGTGAGCATGGGAGCCCCGGACCCATACGAGGCGGGGCTTGGAGGCGTCGGCCTTGTAGTACGCGCCGGCGCCCTTGGTGGCCGCGAGCCCGTCCTTCATGCGGCGCTCGTGCTGCGCGAGGAGCCGGGCCTCAGCGTCTGGGATGCCGCGCTCCGCGGCGATTTCATCGGCCCGCTCCGCGACTTCTCGCTCGGCGGCCTCTTCGAGGGTCAGCTCGCCGGAGCGAACTTTTTCTGCGTAGTAGTCGCTCATCGCGGCGGCCTGGCCGGCCTTGATGGTGCTGATCGAAAGCAAAAGGGGGGTGCTCCTTAGGGTCGGTGGATGCGTGGTCACCGTGCCGGTTTTTTGTCCACGCACCACCTACCTGTCGGGGCGGCCGTGGCGACCCCAAGGCGAGGCGACGCCGGGCCTGCACCCCCAGGTGCAAGTGCCTGTAATGAATTAGTGGTGTGTGTATGTAAGGGGTTTTGGTAGAGGGTTTTGAGGAGTAGAGGATGAGAAAAGGATGGAAGTAGAAGTAAGAGGAAGAGGGGTGTGAAGGGATAAAGGAGGAAGGGTTAGTAGTGCTCGTGTAGGTGCTTGAGGTGCTGAGAGGTTTGTGCTGCTGTCGGAGTTGAGCACGTGACTGTGGCTCGCCGTGGATGAGGGTCGACTACCGAGGCATGACCTCGTGCGCGTCCATCCGGCTGGCAACCCCGCGCCCGGCACGGTGTGTGTGCCGAGCCAGCGCGCCGACGGTCATCGGTGTCCGAGACCCGCCACCCCACTGAGATGGAGCCGTGATGATCCCCAGCACCCCCGCGCCGCGATGGAGCGCCCGCGTCGACCGCAGCGACTGGGAGACGCTCACCGCGTCAGCCGCCGCCCGCGGAGTCCGCGTCGAGACCCTGATCGCTGACACGGTCGGCGAACTGACCCCCGCCGACCTGTCTACCTCTGCCCCGCGGGAGGTGGTGTTCGTGCGCGCGGCACTGCCTGAGCACGCACGCGTGGAGATCCGAGAGCGGGCCTACCTCGCGCGTGTGCGTGTCGCCGACGTCATCCACGCCCTGGCCGAGCGAGTGCGGTCGGCGGGGTGCGTACCCGCCTGACCTGCCCGCCCCTGATGCCCGCGAGTAGCGGACGCCCAACCCC
>NZ_JALAGY010000038.1 GCF_022712195.1 Corynebacterium sp.
CCCCTCCCGAGGCACTGCCCGCCTCCTCCCCGGACCGCAACCTCGCCATGGAACTCGTCCGCGTCACCGAAGCGGCGGCGCTGGCGTCCGGCAAGTGGGTGGGCCGTGGCAAGAAGGAGGCCGGTGACGGCGCCGCCGTCGACGCCATGCGGCGCATGATCAACACCGTGCAGATGAACGGCACCGTGATCATCGGTGAGGGCGAGAAGGACGAGGCCCCGATGCTGTTCAACGGGGAAGAGGTCGGCACCGGTGAGGGTCCCGCCGTGGACATCGCCGTCGACCCGGTCGACGGCACCACCCTGATGGCCGAGGGCCGTCCCAACGCCATCTCCGTTCTCGCCGCCGCCGAGCGTGGTTCGATGTACGACCCCTCCGCCGTGTTCTACATGAAGAAGATCGCCGTCGGTCCGGAAGCCGCCGGCGCCATCGACATCCAGGCCCCCGCCGCGCACAACATCAACGCTGTGGCGAAGGCCAAGGGGGTCCACCCGTCCGACGTCACCGTCGTCGTTCTGGACCGGCCCCGCCACACCGACCTCATCGCGGAGATCCGCGCCGCCGGCGCGAAGGTCCGGCTGATCGGGGACGGCGACGTCGCCGGTGCCGTGGCGGCCGCCGGTGAGAGCCACGCCGTGGACCTGATGATGGGGACCGGAGGAACGCCGGAGGGCATCATCACCGCCTGCGCGATGAAGTGCATGGGCGGCGAGATCCAGGGCATCCTGGCCCCCACCGACGACGCGGAGCGGCAGAAGGCCGTCGACGCCGGCCTGGCCCTGGACACCGTGCTCGGAACCAACGACCTGGTCTCCTCGGACAACTGCTACTTCGTGGCCACCGGCGTCACCAACGGCGACATGCTGCGCGGGGTGAGCTACCGGGCCGGTGGCGCGACCACCCGTTCCCTGGTCATGCGGTCGCGTTCGGGCACCATCCGCAACATCGAGGCCACCCACCAGCTGCAGAAGCTCAAGGACTACTCGGTCCAGGACTACATCTGACGCCGGTCCCACCCCCGCCGGGTCCCGCCCCCTTCATGGTGCGGGTACCCTCATATGTCAGTCGACACAATAATCAGGAAGGACACGACAGTTCATCATGAGTGAGCAGGAATTCCGCATCGAGCACGACACCATGGGCGAGGTCAAGGTCCCGGTCAACGCCCTGTGGCGGGCCCAGACCCAGCGTGCCGTGGAGAACTTCCCGATCTCCGACCGTCCGCTGGAGGCCGCGCAGATCCGCGCCATGGGTCTGCTGAAGGCTGCCTGCGCCCAGGTCAACAAGGACGCCGGTGCTCTGGACGGCGAGAAGGCCGACGCGATCATCGCCGCCGGCAAGGCCATCGCCGAGGGAACCTACAACGACGAGTTCCCGATCGACGTCTTCCAGACGGGCTCCGGCACGTCGTCGAACATGAACACCAACGAGGTCATCGCCTCACTGGCCAAGCAGAACGGCGTCGAGGTCCACCCGAACGACGACGTGAACATGGGCCAGTCGTCCAACGACACCTTCCCCACCGCCACCCACGTCGCAGCCACCGAGGCCGCGGTCACCGACCTGATCCCGGCACTGAAGGTGCTGCACACCTCCCTGGCCACCAAGGCCAAGGAGTGGAAGAACGAGGTCAAGTCCGGCCGTACCCACCTGATGGACGCCGTGCCCGTCACCCTGGGCCAGGAGTTCGGCGGCTACGCCCGCCAGATCGAGCTGGGCATCGACCGGGTGGAGGCCACCCTGCCCCGCCTGGGTGAACTGGCCATCGGCGGCACCGCCACCGGCACCGGCCTGAACACCTCCGCGGACTTCGGCGCGAAGGTCACCGAGGAGCTCAAGAAGCTCACCGGTGTCGAGCAGCTGACCGAGGCCGAGAACCACTTCGAGGCCCAGGCCGCCCGCGACGCCCTCGTGGAGTTCTCCGGCGCGATGCGCACCATCGCCGTGTCGCTGAACAAGATCGCCAACGACATCCGGATGATGGGCTCCGGCCCGCTGACCGGTTTCGCCGAGATCCACCTGCCCGACCTGCAGCCGGGCTCCTCGATCATGCCGGGCAAGGTCAACCCGGTGCTGTGCGAGACCGCCACCCAGGTCGCCGCGCAGGTGATCGGCAACGACGCCGCCATCGCCTTCGGCGGCGCCCAGGGACACTTCGAGCTCAACGTGTTCATCCCGATGATGGCCCGCAACGTGCTGGAGTCCGCCAAGCTGCTGGCCAACACCTCCCGGGTGTTCGCCGAGCGCCTGGTCGACGGCATCGAGCCGAACGCCGAGCGCATGCGCACCCTGGCGGAGTCCTCGCCGTCCATCGTGACCCCGCTGAACTCCGCGATCGGCTACGAGGCCGCCGCGAAGGTCGCCAAGACCGCACTGGCCGAGGGCAAGACCATCCGCCAGACCGTGATCGACCTCGGGTACGTCCCCGGCACCCTGTCGGAGGAGGAGCTGGACAAGCGCCTCGACGTGCTGGCGATGGCCAACACCGACCGCGACTGACCCCCGCCGGTCCCCCGGTTTACGCGCCGCAGGGCGCCGTGGCGTTCCACCGCCGCGGCGCCCTGCGGCGTTCCCGCCCTCCCGGGTGTGCGACGATACAAGCCATGACGATCACCGCTGCCGCTGACGGCTCCGCCCTCGGAAACCCCGGCCCCGCCGGCTGGGCCTGGTACATCGACGACGACAACTGGCGTGCCGGGGGATGGCCCCACGGGACCAACAACATGGGTGAGCTCAAGGCCGTCCTCGACCTGCTGGAATCCACTGCGGCCGACCCCGCCACCGCCGACGAGCACCTGCTGGTGCTGTGCGATTCCCAGTACGTGATCAACTCGGTGACGAAGTGGATGGCGGGCTGGAAGCGCAAGGGCTGGAAGAAGCGGGACGGCAAACCGGTCCAGAACGTGGAACTGATGCAGGCAATCGACGCCGCGATGCAGGGCCGGGACGTCGACTTCGAGTGGGTGAAGGGGCATGCCGGGCACCCGCTGAACGAGGCCGCCGACAAGCACGCCAATGCCGCGGCCACCGCGTACTCGGCGGGCCGCACCCCGGAGACCGGCCCGGGGCTCGACGGTGTGTCCGGGCACGGCGGGACCTCCGGCGCAGGGGACTCCGGGCGGAGCCCCTCCCCCGACGTCCCGTCCCCCAACGTCCCGTCCGACGCCGGCGTAGACACGGGCGTAGACACCGCACCGGACACAGACGCGAACGACGCCGCGGCACGGGAGCTCGCGCTGTACACCGACGAGGTGCGCGGCAACCGGGATGTCGCCGAAGCGCTGCTGCACCCGGACCTCTGCGTCGTCGACGGCGCCGGGGCGGTCCTGGATCGTGCGGCGTTCCTGGCGTCAATGGCGCCCCTGCGTGGTTTCGACCGGCTCGAGGTCACCGACATGGTGACCGAGTCGGTGGGCGGCGGCTCGGTGCTGGTCCGTTCGCGCGCTTCAGGCCCCTACGGCACCACGGTGCGGAGCTCGCTGTGGGTCCGGCACGGTGCGGGTGATTCTCCTCTCGTTCTGCGGCACCACCAGCAGACTCCCGTGCGGTGAACCACCCCTATAAGGGGGTTAATGTTATTTTTGCATTGCGTGCAACTTTTTACCGGGTGTAGACATGTCTGGTGACTGAGACACGGAACGAATCCACCCAGAGCGCCGACGAGTGCGGTCTCCGCGAGCGTAAACGCCGGGAGACCCGGCTGCGCATCGAGGACTGCGCCACGGACCTCATCCTGGAACGTGGATTCCACCAGGTCACCATCGACGAGATCTGTGAGAAGGCCGAGGTGAGCCGTCGGACGTTCTTCAACTACTTCGACTCCAAGGACCAGGTCGCCGCAGGACGGGGAGTTCCCCCGATCCCCCCGGACGACCTGGAGGCCTTCGCCTCCACGGACTCCTCCAACATCATCCGTGACATCCTGGACTACATCGGCAAGGTCGTGGACAACGACCCGGACTCCTCACTGCGACTGTCCCCGGACCGGGACACCAGCCTGAGGATCCGGGAACGCAGGCGCCGGATCGTCCTGGAGACCCCGGAGCTCAGCGCCGCGGGAATGCGACGGTTCGACGCCCTGGCCGGCGACATCCTCGCCGCCATCACCTCGTTCCTCACCCGCTTCCCCGAGCACCGGCACCTCCCCGATGTCTCGGTGCACCAGGAGTCACTGCAGTTGACCGGCCTGATCCGTACCGCGCTGGCCACCGGAGGCCTGCTCCACCGCGAGCAGCCGGAGCTGACCAAGTGGGAGGTCCTCACCCACGCCGGCCGGCACATGACCACCCTCGCGGCCAACTACTCCCACGGCTGGGACTGACACCCCCTCCACCGTCCGATCCCCACGCAAGAAAGCACGAGAAGAGATCCTTCATGACCACAGTCCAGAAACCCGGGTCGTCGCCGACCCCGCCTGAGGACACCACCGCCTCGAAGAACAACATTCCCCTGGTCTTCGCCAGCCTCATGCTCGGCATGTTGCTGGTGTCGCTGGGCCAGACCATCTTCGCCACCGCACTGCCGACCGTGGTCGGTGAGCTCGGCGGCGTCGACCAGATGAGCTGGGTGATCACCGCCTTCCTGCTCGCGCAGACGATCGGCCTTCCGATCTACGGCAAGCTCGGCGACCAGATCGGCCGCAAGCCGCTGTTCATCTTCGCCCTGACCATGTACCTCATCGGCTCCGTCGTCGGTGCCCTGGGGCAGAACATCTGGATCATCATCGTCGCCCGCGCCATCCAGGGGCTCGGCGGCGGCGGCATGATGGTGCTCTCCCAGGCGATCATCGCCGACATCATCCCCGCCCGTCAGCGCGGCAAGTACATGGGGCTGATGGGCTCCGTGTTCGGGCTGTCCTCCGTCCTGGGGCCGCTGCTCGGCGGGTTCTTCACGGACGGCCCGGGCTGGCGGTGGGCGCTCTGGTTCAACGTCCCGCTGGCGCTGGTCGCCATCGTCATCGCCGCCTTCGCCATGCACCTGCCCGCCCGCGGCGGCGGACACGCCCGGCTGGACGTCTGGGGCACCGTCTTCATGGCCGGCTTCGCCACCTGTCTGATCCTCTTCCTCAGCTGGGGAGGCAAGGACTACGAGTGGGGCTCGGCCACCATCATCGGCCTGATCGTGGCCACCGTGGTGTGCGCCGTGCTGTTCGTCGTCGCGGAACTGCGCGCCAAGGAACCGCTCATCCCGATGACCCTGTTCGTCAACCGCAACTTCGTGCTGTGCACCCTGGCCGGACTCGTCATCGGTGTGGTCATGCTGGGCACCCTGTCCTACATGCCGACCTACATCCAGATGGTCCACGGCATGTCGCCGACGAAGGCCGGCCTGATGATGATCCCGATGATCCTCGGCATGATGCCGACCTCGATCGTCGTCGGCATCATCGTCAGCCGGACGGGCAACTACAAGTGGTACCCGGTGGTGGGCATGTTCATCACCGCCGTCGGCCTGTTCCTACTGGGAGGCCTGGAGACCCACGACAGCCTCCTGCACCTCGGCCTGGTCCTGTTCGTCTTCGGGTTCGGCCTGGGCTGCGCCATGCAGATCCTCGTGCTGATCGTGCAGAACGCCTTCCCGGTCAGCATGGTCGGCACCGCGACCGCGTCGAACAACTTCTTCCGCCAGATCGGCATGTCGGTGGGCTCCGCGGTGGTGGGCTCGGTGTTCACCTCGCGCCTGCAGACGATGATGGGCGATCGTGTCCCCGCCGCACTGCAGGAGATGGGCCCCGACGCCGCCGGCTACGCCGACTCCTTCTCCGACAGCGGGTCGCACAGCATCACCCCGGACGTCGTCAGCCACCTGCCCGGCGCCCTGCATGAGGCCGTGATCACCAGCTACAACGACGCCCTGGTGCCGATCTTCACCGTGCTGATCCCCCTGGCCGTCATCGCCGGTGTCGTGCTGGTGTTCACCCGCCAGGACAAGCTCAAGGACACCGTCGAGTAACGGCTCCGGTCAGTCCTTGACCCGTGCCCGGTACTCCGGGTACGCGGGCCCTCCCTCGAGGATCTTCTCCAGCAGGAGGATGTCCCGCCACCGGCCCTCCATCGGGCCGTAGTTCATCCGGGCCATCGTGTGCGCCACGCCGATCTCGGTGAACCCGCGCGACAGGTGCAGCTTCAACGAGCCCCGGTTCTCCGGGAACACCGTGGAGTGGATCGCCCAGTAGCCCGCGTCCGTCGCCTCGGCGATCAGGTGGTCCAGCAGCGCACCGGCCACTCCCCGGCCGGCGGCGTCCGGCGCGATGTACACCGAGTCCTCCAGCACTCCGTCGAACACCGCCCGACGGGACGCCCGGGACGCCGACACCCACCCGAGCACGTCGCCGTCCTCGTCGGCGACGAACGTCAGCCCGGCGATCTTGTGCTCCATGAAGTCGTCCCAGCACAGCGGTTCCCCCTCATAGGTGGCGTGGCCGGTGTTCATGCCGGACTGCTGGATACGCGCCACCTGGGCGTAGTCGTCCTCCCGCATAGGACGAATCGTGAATGTCATGGAAGGCATTGTAAACGTGCCGCTGTCTGCGACGCAGCACAGCAGCACATCACCCTTTTTCAAGCAGACTCGTCACGAGTTCAGCGACGGCGGAACGCTCGGAACGGGTCAGGGTGACGTGCGCGAACAGCGGGTTGCCCTTGAGCTTCTCGACCACGGCCTGGATGCCGTCGTGCCGCCCGACGCGCAGGTTGTCGCGCTGTGCGACGTCGTGGGTGAGCACCACCCGGGAGTTGCGGCCCAGCCGGGACAGCACCGTGAGCAGGACGTTGCGCTCCAGGGACTGGGCCTCGTCGACGATGACGAAACTGTCGTGGATGCTGCGGCCGCGGATGTGCGTCAGCGGCAGGACCTCGAGCAGCCCGCGGTCGTCGATCTCGTCGAGGACGTTGCCGCTGACCAGGCCGTCCAGGGTGTCGTAGACCGCCTGGGCCCACGGATTCATCTTCTCCACCCCGTCCCCGGGGAGGTACCCGAGGTCCTGTCCGCCCACGGCGTGCAACGGACGGAAGACGACGATACGGCGGTGGCTCTGCCGTTCCAGCACCGCCTCCAGGCCGGCGCACAACGCCAGGGCCGACTTGCCGGTCCCGGCGGAACCGCCGAGGGAGACGATGCCGACCTCCTCGTCGAGCAGGATGTCGAGCGCGACCCGCTGGCGGGCGCTGCGTCCCCGCAGCCCGAACGCCTCCAGGTCCTGCGGCACCTGGCGGAGCACTCCGTGGGAGGTCACCCTGGCCAGTGCGGACTGGCTGCCGGAGGTCAACTGCACCCCGCAGTGCACCGGCAGGTCCACGACACCGTCGATCTCACCGGTGGCGTCCGCGACCCCCTCGGTGAAGATCCGGTCGATCAGCCCGGTCCCGACCTCGGCGGTGACCATCCCCTCGTAGCTGGTGAGGACGACGTCCTGCGCCCGGTACTCGTCGGCGTCCAGGCCGACGGCTCCGGCCTTCACCCGCAGGGGGACGTCCTTGGTGACCAGGGTGACGTCATTGCCCTCGGCGCGCAGGTTGAGGGCGGAGGCGAGGATCCTGCGGTCGTTGTCCGCGCCGTCGTCAGGCCGGGCCCGCAGACCTGCGGGGAGGACGGACTGGTCGACGTGGTTGAGCTCCACTCGCAGGGTCCCTCCGTCCGGGGTGACCTCGATCTCCCGGTCGAGCCGTCCGCTGGCCCGGCGCAGATCCTCCAGGAGTCCCAGCGCCTGGCGGGCGAACCAGCCGAGTTCCGGGTGCTGCCGCTTGGCCTCCAGCTCCCCGACGACGACGATGGGCAGGACCACGTGGTGCTCGGCGAACTTCAGCAGTGCCCACGGGTCCGACAGCAGGACCGAGGTGTCGACGACGTAGGTCCGGACGGTGGTGGCGTCCTGTGCGTGCGGGGCCGGAACTCGGGAAGACCGGGAGGTCAGGGACGTCTGGGATGAGGTGGCGGTGGTGGGTCTCGTCATGCCCCCGAGGCTAGGAAGCGCACGTGTAGATCACATGGTTGTGAGATGAAGTCTGAATGAACTCGCCGGTGGCGTCAGCGTGAACTGGAGGCCCGCCGACCCCGGCAGATACCGACGAACTGCTGGATCACGTCGTCGTCACGGTCGCGTCGCCAGACCAGTGCCACCGAGGTGCCGCCCACCCCCGCCAGGGACCGGTGCACGACCCCACGCCGGTTCACCGCACGCAGCAACGGCCGGGGAGCCACGACCACCCCGACGTTCGCGGCGACGACCTCAAGGTTCTCCCTCACCGCCGCCGGATCCACCCCGCGGTAGAGCACGGTCTCGTCGGCGAGGTCCTCCAGCGTCACGGCCTCGTTCTCCCCCACCGCCTCCAGTGCGTGCTCCTTCGGCGCCGCCACCCCCGGGGTCTCCTCGTAGAGCACCACCCGGTGGACGTCCAGCGCCTCCATCGCCGCGGCGTCGACGTTGCTCTCCGGCATGCCCTCCCAGTCGCCGGGCAGGCGGACGAGACCGATGTCCGCGGTCCCGCCCAGGACGTGGGCCAGCGGGTCGTCCGTCACCGCCGACGCGGCCTTCCAGCCGTCCATACGTTCGTCGAACCTCCCGAACCATTTTCCGGGGACGACTCCGGTGGCGAAGACCACTTTGAGGTAGCGCATGCCGACAATCGTAGACCCCGACCGTGGACCAGATAGACTCGGCAGACATGAGTGACCGTATGAAACCCCAGACGGCGGCGAAGAAGCTGAACATCTACCTGCCTGCCACCCCCCAGGAGTTCCGGGAGGGCACGGTGAGCCACGACGAGTTCGTCGCGCTGCAGTCCGATCCCCCGCAGTGGCTGCAGGACCTGCGCCGCGAGGGGCCGCACCCGCGACCGGAGGTCGCCCGCAAGCTCGGCATCACCATCACCGCACTCAAGGCCAACGACATGGACAAGCCGTTGACCACCGCAGACATCAAGGAACTGCTGGAGAACCAGCCGGAGTGGCTGCGCAGTGCACGCAGCTCGCTGGCGCAGAACCGACCGGGCGCCGCCACCTCGGACGACTGAATCTTCTGGACCGTCTTCTCCGGAGAACGGCGGGAAAGAGTTGAGGGCCCCGTCCTCCCGGGTGACGAACCGGAAGGGCGGGG
Source organism: Corynebacterium sp. (assembly GCF_022712195.1). GTDB lineage: Bacteria > Actinomycetota > Actinomycetes > Mycobacteriales > Mycobacteriaceae > Corynebacterium. The sequence goes on from NZ_JALAGY010000038.1 coordinate 9,095, forward strand.
CCCTCGTGGAGAGTGCGACCACCGGGTGACGAGTCCGGCTGCGCGGGGTATCTCCGCTGCGCCACGTCGGCAGGCGGACTGCAGTCCAGGGCAGCGCGTTGGAGGTGCCGCAGCCCGGCCGCGCGGTGTCCGGTGAGAAGAGGAAGCCGGACTGTGCGGTACTCGGGCTGAACCCTGGGTTCCACCTGCCGTTGCGGCTGATCCACAACTGCAGTGCGTCGAGGTGACTAGCCTTCGACACATCCATGAGGTTAGCGAGACCTAAGCCCGGATGTCAACAATTACACAACATTCGAGTGACGTAATTCGCGACGCCCCTCACCGGAGCCGTGTGACCTGGCTTTTTGCTCGATTCCCCGCCATCGCACCGCCTTGCCGCCACGGCACCCCCATCAGACTCCCCCACCGGGACACGGCCCCTCCTCCCGGCCCCCGAATTGTTTCGTAC
>NZ_JALAGY010000004.1 GCF_022712195.1 Corynebacterium sp.
CATCCGCATTGTCCTGCTGTTGAGCAGCCCCGTGGGGGACTGTCCGTGCGCGATACTGGGATCGAACCAGTGACCTCTTCCGTGTCAGGGAAGCGCTCTCCCGCTGAGCTAAACGCGCGTGGTGCGAGGTGGAAACGGGAATCGAACCCGTGTACACGGTTTTGCAGACCGTTGCCTAAGCCACTCAGCCATTCCACCGTGGCGTCTCCGCCTCGTGCAGGTCCCGACCCTACCGGTTGGGACCCGGAAGGAGAAAACGAGGACCAGAGCGGATGACGAGACTCGAACTCGCGACCCTAACCTTGGCAAGGTTATGCGCTACCAACTGCGCTACATCCGCAAGCACCGTGTAGTACCGGTGCGACCCAGAACTCTATAGGTTTCGGTCTCCGCGCACAAACACCCAGGTAGACGGGCAGAAGAGTGGATCGGGCCAGGTGCGGTGAACCCCACCGTTGTCATTCACCTGTCCGACAGTGCCGCCGTCGGGGTCGTCGTCAGGTTCGAGGGGTCGGGGAGTCATGTCGTGGAGGGTGGGGAACTGAGTAGCGGGCCGGGGAAGTCGGGAGAGACCGGCGAGACGGCGACACCCCGTCCTTCCGGTGCCGTCGGGCGCCCAGATTTCCCACTGTGACGTGCCAAGTTGCGCACACCGGTGCGCGGGGTGATAGATTACCTCTCGTTCCACCGAGGTCCCATAGCTCAGTGGAAGAGCGTTCCGTTCACACCGGAAAGGTCGCTGGTTCGATCCCAGCTGGGACCACATCCACGCCCCCGGCGTCGCCGTGCACCGCACAGTGACTCCGGGGGCGTCGTGCATGCCCGGGGGTGGTGCCGTACAGCGGAGGGTGTTCCGGGCATTCGCCCGGTTAGGCTGGGGTTCTGCGCCCGCGGACACGTCAGCCCGGGTGCCCGTCGAGTGAAAGGACCGCAATGTTCCGCCTCCCTTCCCGTCGTCTGCTCCGACCGGCCTCCCCGCGAGGCGCAGGTGGACGCGGCCTCGTCCTCGCGCCGGCCGTGGCACTGGCCCTGGCAGGCGCCCCGGTGATCATCGGTGGGGGAGCCTCCCCCGGGCTGCCGGAGGCGGCGGCCCACGACGCGATGGTCGGGTCCACCCCGGAGCAGGACAGCACGGTCAGTGAGGCGCCGGACTCGATCGAGCTCGAGTTCTCCGGTATCCCGCGTGAGGAATTCAACACCGTGGCACTGTCACAGGACGGGGACGTGCTGGTCAGCGACGAGCCCGAGATCGACGGCCACATGCTGACCCTGGGCCTCCCCGACGACCTCGACATGCCGGACGGCGAGTACACGGTCGGCTACCAGATCACCTCCTCCGACGGACACGCCACGCGCGGCAGCTACACCTTCACCCTGGACACCGGCGCGGGAGCCGCAGGCGGCTCCACCGGAGGTGCCGTGACCGGTGAGGCTCCGGCGGAAGGGGAGTCCGGCGACGGACAGGGGTTGCCGTCGTGGGCGACACCCGTCATGGCGATCGCCGGTGTGATCGTGGTCCTGGGTGCACTGGTGCTCGCGGTCGCCCGGTTCCGGAACCTGTCGTCCGACGATTCCTGACGCCCCGTGCCCACCGGGTGGCCGCCGACGGTCCGGCGGCAGGTAAGGTAGTGCTCGACTTCTGACTGTCACCAGGTATGTGACCGTCATCATCTTCCGTGTAAGGAGCACACCACCCGTGAGTGAATCAGCACTGGACGCCGCACAGGAATCCGCCGCGCAGGCGCCTGTGACCTTCACCGTCCCCGCCGGGGAATCGGCAGGGGCCGCGATGCGTCCGTTGGGACTGCCCAACAAGGGCGTCGACGCGATCGTCTGCGTCAAGGACAGCGAGGGGTCCCTGAGGGACCTGGCGTACGTCCCGGAGACCGACACCCAGGTCACTGCTGTCGCCGCGAACACCGAGGACGGCCGTGCCGTGATCCGGCACTCCTGCGCCCACGTCCTCGCGCAGGCCGTCCAGAAGGAGTTCCCCGGCACCCGGCTCGGCATCGGGCCGGCGATCGAGAACGGCTTCTACTACGACTTCCAGGTCGACGAACCGTTCACGCCGGAGGACCTCAAGACCCTCGAGAAGCGCATGAAGAAGATCATCAAGTCCGGCCAGCGCTTCGAACGGCGTGTCTACGGGTCGGCGGAGGCCGCGGCCGACGAACTTGCCGCGGAACCCTTCAAGCTCGAGCTGATCCAGGACAAGGGCAATGTCGACCCGGACTCGGACGAGGCGACTGAGGTCGGCTCCGGCGAACTCACCGCATACGACAACGTCAACCCGCGTACCAGCGAGGTCGAGTGGTCGGACCTGTGCCGTGGCCCGCACATCCCCACCACCCGGTACATCCCGGCCTTCGCGCTCACCCGTTCCTCGGCCGCCTACTGGCGTGGTGACCAGTCCCGCGAGGACCTGCAGCGCATCTACGGAACGGCCTGGGAGTCGAAGGAGGCGCTGGAGGAGTACCAGCACATGCTCGCGGAGGCGGAGAAGCGAGACCACCGCCGTCTGGGTCAGGAGCTTGACCTGTTCAGTTTCCCGGACGACCTCGGTTCCGGTCTGCCCGTCTTCCACCCGGACGGCGGCATCATCCGCCTGGAGATGGAGGAGCACTCGCGCCGTCGCCACATCGAGGCCGGCTACTCCTTCGTCAACACCCCCCACATCACCAAGGACGACCTCTACGAGCGGTCCGGCCACCTGGGCTTCTACAAGGACGCGATGTTCCCCCCGATGCAGGCCGACGGGGAATGGGACGAGGACGGCAACTGCACCAAGCAGCCGCAGGACTACTACCTCAAGCCCATGAACTGCCCGATGCACAACCTGGTCTTCGATTCCCGGGGACGCTCCTACCGTGAACTGCCGCTGCGCCTGTTCGAGTTCGGCACGGTGTACCGCTACGAGAAGTCCGGTGTGATCCAGGGGCTGACCCGTGCCCGTGGCTTCACCCAGGACGACGCCCACATCTACTGCACGGAGGACCAGCTCGAGGACGAGCTGACCTCGGTGCTGGAGTTCGTGATCTCCCTGCTGCGCGACTACGGTCTGGACGACTTCTACCTGGAGCTCTCCACCCGCGACCCGAAGAAGTCGGTGGGGTCCGACGAGATCTGGGAACGGTCCACCGAGACCCTGCGCCGGGTGGCCACCCGTTCAGGTCTGGAGCTGGTCCCGGACCCGGAGGGCGCGGCGTTCTACGGCCCCAAGATCTCCGTCCAGGCGCGGGACGCCATCGGCCGGACCTGGCAGATGTCCACCGTGCAGCTGGACTTCAACATGCCCGAGCGCTTCAACCTGGAGTACACCGCGTCGGACGGCACGAAGAAGCAGCCGATCATGGTCCACCGGGCCCTCTTCGGGTCGATCGAGCGGTTCTTCGGCGTGCTGCTGGAGCACTACGCGGGCGCATTCCCGGCCTGGCTCGCCCCTCACCAGGTCACCGGCATCCCCGTGGCCGACGAGTTCGTGGGCTACCTGGAGGACATCGTCGCCGAACTGCGTGGCCAGGGTGTGCGCGCAGCTGTAGACACCTCCGACGACCGTATGCAGAAGAAGATCCGCAACCACACCACCGGCAAGGTCCCGTTCATGCTGCTCGCCGGCGGACGCGACGTCGAGGCAGGTGCGGTCAGTTTCCGGTTCCTCGACGGCAGTCAGGTCAACGGCGTGCCCCGGGCGGACGCGGTCCGCATCATCACCGACTGGGTCCGCGCACGTCGTAACGAGCAGCCGAGTGGAGAGAACATTGGCGACCTCAGCTGACGTCTCCCCGGACGGTCTCGCCCGCCTGTGGGCGCCGTACCGTTCGGCCTACCTCGGCGAGCAGGGGGCGGACGGTGCGTCCGGCGGCGACGGCGGCACCGACCCCGACGACCCGTTCATCGACCTGCCGTCGAAGTCCGACGAGGACGCGCTGATCGTCGCGCGCGGGGAAGAGGTCTTCTGCATACTGAACCTCTACCCGTACAACCCCGGGCACATGATGGTGCTGCCGTACCGGAAGGTGGCGTCGTACGAGGACCTCACCGACTCCGAGACCCGGGAACTCGCTGAGTTCACGAAGAAGGCCATCCGCGTTCTTCGGGCGGTCTCCGGGCCGGACGCGCTGAACGTGGGGATGAACCTCGGACGCGCCTCCGGGGGCTCCGTGCCCGGCCACCTGCACCAGCACATCGTGCCTCGGTGGCAGGGGGACACCAGTTTCATGACCGTCCTGTCCGGGTCCAAGGTTCTGATCCAGCTTCTGGGTGAGACCAGGGAACTGCTCGCCACGGCGTGGCAACAGCTCGACTGACGGCGAACTGAGAGAATATCGGCGACAATGAAGCCTGAAAGCACGGCAAGGAGACCTGAGACATGTTGAGCGTTCGTGGACGCCGGCCGGCGGCGGTGGTCATCGAACCGATCGCCCGACGGTTGGTCAACTGGGGTGTCACCCCCAATACCGTGACGGTCACCTCGACGACGGTCGCCGTGGTCCTGGCCGTCACCCTGATCCCCACCGGCCACCATTTCCTCGCCGGGGTCCTTCTGGGGATCACCGTCGCCACCGACATGATCGACGGGACGATGGCCAGGATGCTCGGCGGAGGCACCCGGTTCGGGGCCACCCTCGACGCCACCTGTGACCGCATCACCGACGGAGTGCTCTTCGGCGCCATCGCCTGGTGGATGGCGTTCCAGCACTCCCACGAGCCCTACAAGGGGCTGTTCGCCGCCGCGCTGGTGATCATGATCGCCAGCCAGGTGACCTCCTACGTCAAGGCGCGTGCCGAGGCCTCCCGGATCAAGGTCGACGGTGGTCTGATCGAACGCCCGGAGCGGCTGATCATCGGTCTGGTCTCCCTGGGTGTCTCCGGGCTCGGTGTGCCCTACATCCTGGGTGCCGGGCTGATCATCCTCGCCGTCGGCTCGGTGTACACCGTCTTCGAGCGGCTGGTGATCGTCTCCCGGTCTGACGCCGCCTCGGAACGCATCGCCCCGCCCACCGGTGCCAGGAGCTTCGACGGTGGCGACACCGTAGAGTCCACGGAAGCGGAAGGCAGGGCCCATGAGTGACTCCGGCACCCTCACCGAGCGGCTGAGCGCCCTGGGCTACCGGCTCGGGTGGGCGGCGACCCGCCGGCTGCCCGCCGGTGCCGCCGACCGGTTGTTCACCTGGCTGGCGGACCGGGTCTCCGGCGGCGGGCGTGGCCCCGAACAGCTGCGGGCCAACCTCGGGCGTGTCGTCGGTGACGCGAACGTCACCAGGGAGCTGGTCCGCGACTCCATGCGGTCGTACATGCGGTACTGGCGTGAGGCCTTCCAGCTGCCCGGCATGGCCGGGCCAGAGCTTGCGGCGAAGGTCGACGCCGGATTCGACGAGGCCGACGTCCGGCGGCTCGACCGGGCGATCGCCCGGGGCAGGGGCGTCGTGCTGAGCCTTCCGCACTCCGGTAACTGGGACATGGCGGGGGTGTGGCTCGTCGACCACGCCGGACAGTTCACCACGGTCGCGGAACGGCTGAAGCCGGAGAGCCTCTTCGAGGCTTTCGTGGAGTACCGGGAGTCGCTCGGTTTCGAGGTACTGCCGCTCTCCGGTGGTGAGGCCCCGCCGTTCGCGCGTCTGCGTGAGGTCCTCGAGGCCGGTGGGGTCGTCTGCCTGCTGGGCGAACGCGACCTGTCCGGGCGCGGCGTCGAGGTCTCGTTCTTCGGTGAGCGCACCTCCATGCCCGCCGGCGCGGCACGCCTGGCGCAGGAGACGGGGGCGACGCTGATGGTCTACCACTCCTCCTTCGACGGGGACGGCTGGCGGTCCAGCTTCAGTGAGGAACTCGACACCACGGCGCCTCTGGAGGACATCGTCCAGCAGCAGGCCGACATCTACGCCCGCAACATCGCCGCCGCCCCGGTGGACTGGCACATGCTGCAGCCGCTGTGGTTCTCCGACCTGTCGGAGTCGCGCCGTCGGCGTCTCGGGCTGGACACCGACGCTGAACCGCGTGAGGAGCCCGCCGGGCGGCCCGGTGGACAGGGGCGGGGGAAGAGTTCCTCATGAAGATCGGCATGGTCTGCCCGTACTCCTTCGACGAGCCCGGTGGCGTCCAGATCCACGCCGTCGACCTGTGCACCGAGCTCATCCGCCGCGGTCACGAGGTCAGCCTCATCGGACCCGGTGGCAGCGACGCCGACGTCCCGGAGTTCGTGGAGCTCGGTGGAGGGGCGATCCCCATTCCCTACAACGGGTCCGTGGCGCGCCTGGCCTTCGGCCCGTCGACCTGGCGCCATCTCGGGGACTGGATCGACCGTCATGACTTCGACGTGGTGCACATCCACGAGCCGAACTCCCCGAGTTACTCGATGATCACCCTGGCGAAGGCCGACGGGCCCATCGTGGCGACGTACCACGCGTCGGCGAGCGAGTCGCTGATCCTGCGGATCTTCCTGCCTGTGCTCCGACCGTTCCTGGAACGGATCCAGGGCGGCATCGCCGTGTCCGAGGAGGCGCGGAGGTGGCAGGTGGAGATGCTCTCGGGCGACCCCGTTCTCATCCCGAACGGCGTGGACACAGGCGCCTACCGTGGGGCGGAACCGATGCCGGAGCTCGACCCGTCCCGGCCCCGGGTGATGTTCCTCGGCCGGTTCACCGAGTCGCGCAAGGGGCTCCCCCTGCTGCTGCGGGCACTGCCGGCGATCGTCAGGGACGTGCCGGACGTCGAGGTCGTGGTGGTCGGTGGCGGCGACATCGCCGAGCTGACCCAGATGCTGCGCAAGAGCGGGGTGAGCTACGTCGAGGGGGTGGGGGATCCAGGCGCCCAGAGGGCGACCGTCCGCATCCTCGGCCGGCTCAGCGAGGCGGACAAGGCTGCGGCCCTGGCCGCGTCCGACGTCTACGTGGCGCCGAACACCGGGGGAGAGAGCTTCGGCATCGTCCTGGTGGAGGCGATGGCCGCCGGCGCGGCGGTCGTCGCCAGTGACATCCCCGCCTTCGCCGCCGTCACCGACCACGGGTACGCGGGCCGGCTGTTCGCCAACGGTTCACGCAGGGCCCTGGCGAGGGCGGTCACCGACATCCTCACCGACGACGCCGGCCGGGAGCTCCTCGTGGGGCGCGGCCACGAACGCAGCAGGGACTTCGACTGGGACCGGGTGACCACCCAGGTCGAACGGGTCTACGACACCGTGGTCACCGAGGGGCGGAAGGTGAGGCGGTCATGATCCCCCTGTGGGCACTGGTCCTGGTCATCGTGGTGGCGCTGGCCGCGCTTCTCGGGCTGTGGCTGTCACTGACGGCCTCCAGGCTCAACCGGCTGCACATCCGCACCGACGCGGCGCGACTCAGCCTGGAGGGGGCCCTGCAGGCGCGGTCGGCCGTGGTGTCCGCGATCCACCCCGAGCTGGTGCGGGCGGCCGGACGGACCACGGCCGTGGCCCTGAGGGCCTCGGACATGGACGCCCGTTCGGACGCGGAGAACGTGCTCCTGCGGCAGCTCAGCGACGAGGACCTCACCAACCCGGCCTTCGTCGAGGCGTCGGTGAAGGTGGACATCGCCGCGAGGTTCTACAACGACGCCGTCGGGGACACCCGTGACCTGCGTAAGCGCCCGGTCGTCCGGGCCTTCAGGCTGGCCGGGTCGGCGCCGTTGCCGTCGTACTACGAGGCGATGTCGGTGGGCGACGGATCCGTCTGAACCGGACCCGCGACCCTGTGGACAGCATGGTCTGTCTCGCGCGGTAGAATGCGCGGTGATCACCATTAGGCTACCGAGATCACTCGAGAATCAGAGGTCATGATGACGCAGAACAGTGCCGACACCGTCGGTGCCAGGGGAACCGGTCGCGTGAAGCGCGGCCTCGCCGACATGCTCAAGGGGGGAGTGATCATGGACGTGGTCACTCCGGAGCAGGCGAAGATCGCCGAGGACGCCGGCGCCACCGCCGTGATGGCCCTGGAGCGCGTGCCTGCCGACATCCGCGCCGAGGGTGGCGTGTCCCGCATGTCCGACCCCGACATGATCGAGGGCATCATCGAGGCCGTGACCATCCCGGTCATGGCGAAGGCCCGTATCGGCCACTTCGTCGAGGCGCAGGTCCTGGAGAGCCTGGGCGTGGACTTCATCGACGAGTCCGAGGTGCTGACCCCGGCGGACTACACCAACCACATCGACAAGTTCGACTTCACCGTCCCCTTCGTCTGCGGTGCGACGAACCTGGGTGAGGCCCTGCGCCGCATCAACGAGGGTGCCGCGATGATCCGCTCGAAGGGTGAGGCCGGCACCGGTGACGTGTCGAACGCCGTGACCCACATGCGCACCATCCGTGCCGAGATCAACCGGCTGACCTCCATGGCCCCTGATGAGCTGTACGTGGCGGCCAAGGAACTGCAGGCCCCCTACGAGCTGGTCCGCGAGGTCGCCGAGAACGGCAAGCTTCCGGTGGTGCTGTTCACCGCCGGTGGCATCGCCACCCCGGCGGACGCCGCGATGATGATGCAGCTCGGCGCCGAGGGTGTCTTCGTCGGTTCCGGGATCTTCAAGTCCGGTGACCCGGAGAAGCGTGCCCGCGCGATCGTGCAGGCGACCCTGAACTACGAGGACGCGGCCACTGTGGCCTCGGTGTCCCGTGGCCTCGGCGAGGCCATGGTGGGGCTCAACGTCGACGAGATCCCGGAGCCGCACCGTCTGGCAGAGCGGGGCTGGTAGATGTCATCCGGTGCTGATGGGCAGGCGCTCAACGGACGCCGGCCCCGGATCACCGACGTGCTCGACCTGGAACAGATCGAGCCGGGGATCTTCCGGGGGCAGGTGATTCCGTCTGCGCTGTCACGGACGTTCGGCGGCCAGGTCGCCGCACAGTCGTTGGTCGCCGCGACCAGGACGGTGGGGCCCGAGTACCGCGTGCATTCCCTGCACGGCTACTTCGTCGGGCCGGGGAACTCGGACCGTCCCACGGTGTACCTCGTCGATGAGGTACGTAACGGCCGCTCCTTCCGGGTGCGTTCGGTGCGCGCCGTCCAGGACGGTCGGACACTGTTCATCATGCAGGCGAGTTTCCACGTCCGCGATGACGAGGGTCCGGAGCACTCCGATCTCGTGCGCAAGGTCCCGCCGCCGGAGGAGATCGACCCGGCGAAGGGTCGTGGACGCACACTCGGGCGGGCCTTCGCCAAGGACTGGGAGGACTGGGACATCCGGATCGTCCCGCCGGACATGTGGGAGAAGAGCCCCGGGGCGGCCTCGCAACAGGTGGTCTGGTTCAAGTCCAAGGTGCCGTTGCCTGACGACGAGAAGTTCCACATCTGCACGCTGGCGTACATGTCGGACATGACGCTGCTGGGGTCCGCGCTCGTCCCGCACGAGAACGAGCCGGTTCAGGAGGCGTCGCTGGACCACGCCATGTGGTTCATGCGTCCGTTCCGCGCGGACGAGTGGCTGCTCTACGACCAGTCTTCGCCGTCCGCCCACGGCGGCCGGGCGTTGACCACCGGGCGGATCTTCAACCAGGCCGGAGACCTGGTGGCCTCGGTGACCCAGGAGGGCCTGACCAGGACCCTGGCCGAGGGCCGGCAGTCGGTGCCCATCAAGACGGATCTGCAGGGGCAGTAGGTGACCGGGAATCCACTGATCGGAGTCCTGGCTCTACAGGGCGGTGTGGCCGAGCACGTCCGGATGCTGGAGGGCGGCGGGGCGCGGACCCGTCTGGTCCGTCGGCGAGAACATCTCGACGGGCTCGACGGCCTCGTCTTCCCGGGTGGTGAGTCCACCACCATGTCGAAGCTCCTGGAGCTCGGCGGGATGCTGGACCCTCTACGGACCCTTGTCCGGGACGGCCTGCCGTGCTTCGGCACCTGTGCCGGGCTGATCCTGCTCGCCTCTGAGGTACTCGACACAAGGGCCGACGCCCACTGCCTCCGGGCGCTGGACGTCACCGTGCGACGCAACGCCTTCGGACGCCAGGTCGACTCCTTCGAGACGGACCTCGTTGTCGCCGGGCTCAGTGACGAAAATGACGAAGGCGACGAAGGCGACGCCGGGGACGTTCCGGTCCACGCGGTCTTCATCCGTGCGCCGTGGGTGGAGCGGGTCGGGCCCGGGGTGGAGGTGCTCGCCAGGGTGGCCGACGGTGGTCCGGCTGACGGCGCGGTCGTGGCGGTGCGCCAGGGGCAGGTGCTGGGTCTGTCCTTCCACCCGGAGCTCACCGGTGACGACCGGCTGCACCGTCTCTTTCTCCGGATGGTGGCCGCGCACCGCACAATTCGCTCCTGACGCGGTGCGGTGGACCGCCGAATCGTCCCGGTGCACTATCATGGGTTCGTCAAGCACCCGACAAAGGGAGATCAGGTAGACGATGAGCGGCCACTCGAAATGGGCGACAACCAAGCACAAGAAAGCTGCGAATGACGCCAAGCGGGGCAAGGAGTTCGCGAAGCTGATCAAGTACATCGAGGTCGCGGCACGGACCGGCGGTGGGGACCCGGCGGCCAACCCGACCCTCGATGACATGATCAAGAAGGCCAAGAAGGCCTCGGTGCCCAACGACAACATCGAGCGTGCCCGCAAGCGCGGTTCCGGTGAAGAGGCCGGTGGCGCAGACTGGGAGACCATCGTCTACGAGGGTTACGGGCCCAACGGTGTCGCGGTGCTGATCGAGTGCCTGACCGACAACCGAAACCGTGCGACCACCGACGTGCGCACCGCCATGAACAAGAACGGCGGCAACATGGCCGACGCGGGCTCGGTGTCCTACCTGTTCGACCGCAAGGGTGTCATCCTGCTGGACAAGGGGGGAAACACCGAGGACGACGTCCTCATGGCGGTGCTTGAGGCGGGCGCCGAGGAGGTCAACGACCTCGGTGAGAAGTTCGAGGTCGTCTGCGAGCTCTCCGACCTGACCACGGTGCGCGAAGCGCTGGTCGAGAACGGTATCGAGTACGACTCCGCCGACCCGGACTACCGGGCCGATGTGGAGGTGCCGTTGGACGCGGAAGGGGCGAAGAAGATCTTCCGTCTCATCGACGCGCTCGAGGAGTCTGATGACGTGCAGAACGTCTTCACCAACATGGACCTCTCCGAGGAGGTCCTCGCCGAACTCGACGCCTGAGCGGTCGTCCCCTTCCGGGAGGAGGGGGAGTCGGCTCAGCCGAATGGCGGGCCGACGACGAGGAGCGCGCCGAAGACGACGAGAACCAGCACCGTGAGTGTGCCGGCGGAGGCGTAGGGACGTCCCACCAGGACGGCGAGCAGTCGGTCCTTCAGCGGGGCGTCCGCCGCTGCCTCTGTGCGCCAGGGGCCGTCGAGGCCACCCCGACGGGCGACGGCCTTCTCGAAGGGGACGGTGGCGAAGGGGATCACGGCGGAGAACAGTCCGAGCAGGCCCTGCCCGGCACTCCACCGGTTGTTGACCCACACCAATACGGTCACCACGACGAACGCCAGGAAGGCGAGGCCGTGGACGGGTCCGGCGGCGGTGACGCCGGCCTCGGTGACGCCGGTGTACTTGAGAATCATCCCGAGGATCAGGAGTCCCCAGGTCACGGCTTCGACAATGGCGGTGGTCCGGTATATTTTCAGAGGTGTCATCGAAGGGTGATGCTACCTGAACCGGATACGTAACTACTAAGTCCACTACGCCGGCGGCGGGTGCGCCTTGCCGGCCCGTTCGCACATGTGTGCTATATTCGTGCACTGCAGAGCCTGTACCGCGGTACCGGCGGCGAACAGCGGAGACAGGCGGCGGAAGGTGAGGAGGTACCGGACGGTGGCAACACGATCTCGCACCGACGGTTCCCTGGTGATGGGCATCGACCCGGGTCTCACCCGGTGTGGACTGTCGGTGGTGCGTTCCGGGCAGGGCCGGTCGGTGGTACCCGTCGCCGTCGGAGTGGTGCGGACACCGGCGGAGGAGGCTCTCCCGGTGCGGCTGCGCCGTCTGTCGGACGCGGTGGAGAGCTGGATGGACGACTACCGTCCGGACGTCGTGGCCATTGAACGGGTCTTCGAACGGGGCAATGTGTCCACGGTGATGAACACCGCACACGCGGTCGGGGTGTTGATGCTCAGCGCGGCGCGGCGCGACCTTCCGGTCCACCAGTACACCCCCAGCGAAGTGAAGAAGGCCGTGTCCGGCAACGGACGGGCGGACAAGCGTCAGATGACGAGCATGATCACCCGTATCCTCGGGTTGTCGGAACCACCTAGGCCGGCGGACGCCGCCGACGCGCTGGCGCTGGCGGTGTGCCACTGCTGGCGTGCGCCGTTCTCGGCGCTGGTGACAGAGGTATCAGAGAGGAAGAGTGCACAGTGATCGCTTCGTTGAGAGGTACCGTCATCGACAAGGGACTCGATTCCGTGGTGATCGAGTGCGCCGGTGTCGGGTACCTGTGCCAGGCGACGGCGCCGACGTTGGCGACGTTGCCGCGGGGTGAGGAGGTGTCCGTGCTGACCACGATGGTGGTCCGCGAGGACTCGCAGACACTGTTCGCCTTCCCCGACGTCGCGTCACGCGAGGTATTCGGCCTGCTCCAGTCGGTCTCCGGGGTAGGTGCCCGACTGGCGATGGGGGTCATGTCCGTGCTCACCCCTGCGGAACTCTCCCGGGCGGTGGCCGACGGTGACGTGAAGGCCCTGCAGCGGGCCCCCGGCGTGGGCAAACGGCTCGCGGAACGTATGGCGGTGGACCTCAAGGGCAAGCTGGACGGCTACGCCGGCGCTCCGGACGGTTCACCCGCCCCCGGCCAGGACACCGGGTCCGTCGACGACGCCGCAGGGGGTACCGGCCGCCAGGTCGTCGAGGCGTTGACCGGACTCGGCTTCACCGAACGTGACGCCGAGGGTGCACTGCGTGAACTAGGAGACACCGGCGGGCTCGACACCGCCACCCTGTTGCGCCAGGCACTGGCACGACTCGGCGGACGACGGTAGGGGAGGACGAGGGCACCGTGAGCGACATCGAGCGCACCGAATTCGACACCGGAGCGACATCTCCGACCCGCCCGGCGGCATCGCAGGGCCTGCCTGGCGGAGACCTGTCACCGTCCCCGCAGCCCGGCGAGGGAGACGCCGAGCTCTCACTGCGCCCCCGGTCGCTGCGTGAGTTCATCGGCCAGCCCAAGGTCCGCAGCCAGTTGGACCTGGTCCTCGGAGGTGCCAAGGCCCGCGGGGTGGCACCGGACCACGTCCTGCTCGCCGGCCCACCTGGCCTGGGGAAGACGACGATGGCGATGATCATCGCCCAGGAACTCGGTTCCTCGGTGCGGATGACCTCGGGTCCTGCCCTCGAACGCGCCGGCGACCTGGCGGCGATGCTGTCCAACCTCATCGAGGGCGACGTGCTGTTCATCGACGAGATCCACCGGATGGCCCGGCCTGCCGAGGAGATGCTCTACATGGCGATGGAGGATTTCCGTATCGACGTCATCGTCGGCAAGGGCCCGGGGGCGACGTCGATCCCCATCGAGCTGCCCCAGTTCACCCTCGTCGGCGCCACCACGCGGGCGGGGATGCTCACCGGCCCCCTCCGCGACCGTTTCGGTTTCACCGCGCAGATGGAGTTCTACGACACCCCTGACCTCACCCGGGTGGTCACCCGTGCGGCGGGGATCCTGGGGGTCACGGTCACCGACGACGCCGCCGTGGAGATCGCCTCGCGGTCCCGAGGGACGCCCCGTATCGCCAACCGGCTACTCAGGCGTGTCAGGGACTACGCCGAGGTGGAGGCCGACGGCATCATCACCGTGGCTGTCGCACGCTCGGCGCTGGAGATCTTCGACGTCGACGAACTCGGTCTCGACCGGCTCGACCGTGCGGTGCTCGACGCCCTCATCCGCGGGCACAACGGTGGGCCGGTGGGGGTCAACACCCTCGCCGTCGCGGTGGGGGAGGAGTCCACCACCGTGGAGGAGGTCTGCGAGCCCTACCTCGTCCGTGCCGGCATGGTGTCGCGCACGCCCCGTGGGCGCACGGCGACACCGGCGGCGTGGCGTCACCTCGGGTTGGAGCAACCGGCTGACAGGTGACAAAAGCCCTGTATGGCAGACTGGCGGCATGGAATTCATCCTTCTCATTCTCATCGTCCTGGTTTTTCTCGGTCTGCCTGTCCTGTCGATGCGCAAGCAGTCGAAGCAGATCAACGAGATCAAGTCCTTCCAGGCGCAGCTGGAGCCCGGGATGATCGTGCAGATGACCTCCGGGATCCACGCACGGATCTCCGAGGTCGGCACCACCACCGTCGACGTGGAGGTTGCGCCGGGGGTCACCACCACCTGGGACCGCAGTGCCGTGCTGAAGCTCGTGGAGACCCCTGAGGCCGAACACCCCGAGGCCTCCGAGGCCTCCGAAGCTTCCGAGCCTTCCGGGTACGCCGAGAACACCGGCGACAACCGGGACGACGGGTCGCAGGTCGAGGAGTCCACCTTCGAGGACTTCGACACCGTGGCACCGTTCGAGGACCGTCACGACGACGACTCCGAGGACCGCGACAACGGTGACACGCCGAAGTCCTGACACCGCGGCGGCGTCCGTCCGCAGCATGTTCGTCCCCACAGTGCACCGCCGGGACCCTCTTTGACAGACAGAGGGTCTAGACTCATTCGTCGACACGGCGGTGGTTCTTTTCTCATGTCCACATCGCCGACATCCCCGAGACTTCAGGAGTAACCCGAGTGAGTTCACAGGGCTCAACGGCCGCGCGTGCCAGAACGTGGCCCAAGAAGGCGCTGCTGCTCTTCGTCGCCGCCGTGGTCATCATCTACGGCCTCGTATTCCTCACGGGAGACAAGAGTCCCACGCCGAAGCTGGGCATCGACCTCCAGGGAGGTACCAGGGTGACCCTGGTGCCTCAGGGAGAGCAGCCCACCAGTGACCAGCTCAACCAGGCCCGCCGGATCCTGGAGAACCGCGTCAACGGCATGGGCGTCACCGGTGCCCAGGTCGTCTCCGACGGTGACTCGCTGGTGATCACCGTTCCCGGCGAGGACTCCTCAGAGGCACGCAGCCTTGGCCAGACCTCCCAGCTCCTCTTCCGTCCCGTGATGGAGGGGGGCATGCCCGAGGACGGCCTCGAGGACGTGCTCACGAAGATGGCGGACAAGTGGGTGAGCACCGGCATCCTCACCGCCGAGGAGGCCGACGAGAAGCTCGACACCGCTTCGTCGACGCTGGAGCAGATGGGGATGCCCGCCCCCGGCGACCTCAAGGTCAGCGCGAAGGCGCCCGAGGATCCGGCGAACTCGATCGAGGAGGCGGACCGTCGGAAGGAGATCACCGACGTCCTGCGCGAGGACCGCCAGTCCGAGGACACGAACACCCAGATCGCCGCGTCCTTCCTCATGACCTGTTCCGCTGACACCGATCCGCTGGCCGGTGCAGATGACCCGGCCAAGCCCCTGGTCAGCTGCAGTGAGGGTCAGCCGATCCTGCTGGAACCGGCACCGCTGCTCAACGGCCAGGAGGACGAGGAGCACGGCACGCGTCTGACCGGCGACATGATCGACACGAACTCGCAGATCTTCGGCGGGCTGGACTCCCAGTCCGGTCAGATCAAGATCACCTTCCGGTTCAAGACCGGTGAAGCCACCCCGGGTGGCGAGACCTGGCAGCGCATCGGCCAGGAGTACGCGCAGAAGCAGGTGGCGATCACCCTCGACAGCCAGGTGCTGTCCGCACCGGTGATGCAGAACCCGACGCCTCCGGGCCGTGACTCCGAGATCACCGGTGACTTCACCGAGAGTGAGGCCTCCGACCTCGCCAACAACCTGCGCTACGGTGCGCTGCCGCTCAGTTTCACCGGTGAGAACGGTGAGCAGGGCGGTACCGCCGAGACGATCTCTCCGACGATGGGTACCGCCTCTCTGCAGGCCGGTCTGATCGCCGGTCTGGTCGGCCTGGTGCTGGTGGCTGTCTGGTCGCTGATCTACTACCGCGGGTTCGGTGTGGTCGCCGTGTTCTCCCTGGTGGCCTCGGGTGTGCTGATCTACGGTGCCCTCGTGCTGCTCGGCCGTTGGATCGGCTACAGCCTCGACCTGGCGGGCATCGCCGGCCTGATCATCGGCATCGGTACCACGGCGGACTCCTTCGTGGTCTACTTCGAACGAATAAAGGACGTCATCCAGCAGGGCCACAGTTTCCGGTCGGCGGTGCCGCGCGCCTGGAAGCGGGCGCGTACGACGATCATCACCGGAAACGTGGTCTCGATCGTCGCTTCGCTGGTCCTGTACTTCGTCGCCGTCGGCGACGTGAAGGGCTTCGCCTTCACCCTGGGCCTGTCGACCGTCTTCGACGTCGTCATCGCCTTCCTGGTCACCGCACCGCTGGTGATCCTTATGTCCCGCTCCGAGAAGTTCGCCTCGCCGAAGCTCAACGGTCTGCACTCGGCCTTCCGCTCGGCGGAACGCCGCCGCGCCGGCGAACTCCATGCCGGACAGTCCGCCGACCAGACCGGGGGAGAAGCCGGGGAGGAAACCGGGGCAATGGCGTCCACCTCCGGAGGGACCGACCCCGGCCCGGACGGCACCCCGCAGGACGGCCCTGCGTCCTCAACTGAGAACGGAAAGGACCAGTGAGCATGAACGCGACGACCGCTCCCAAGCCCGCCGGCTTCTTCGAGAAGGTGTACAACGGCGAAGCCGGCTTCGGCTTCGTGGCCAAGCGCCGCAAGTGGTACTGGATCTACGCCCTGCTGACCCTGCTGTGCTTCCTGGTGATCGCCCTGAAGGGATTCACCCTGGGCATCGACCTGGAGGGCGGCACGAAGATGACCATGCCACCGGCCAACGGTGCGACCGAGTCTTCGGTGACCCAGGTCGTCGAGGACGCCACCGGTGTCACCCCGCAGTCCGTGCAGACCGTCGGTTCCGGCAACAGCCGGAGCATCGAGGTCGCCTCCGAGCGGCTCTCGGACGAGCAGATCCGTGAAGCCCGGGTGGCTCTCTACGAGGAGTTCCAACCGTCCGACCACTCAGGTCAGCCGAGCCCCGACGCCATCAGCGACTCCACGGTCTCCGAGTCGTGGGGGCAGTCGGTGACTCAGCGGATGATCATCGGCATGGTGGTCTTCCTGGTCATCGTCTTCGTGTACATCACGATCCGGATGGAGCGGGACATGGCGATCTCCGCGATCGTCAGCCTGATCCTGGACGGAATCTTCGTCGCCGGGATCTACTCCCTGGTCGGATTCGAGGTGTCCCCGGCGACGATCATCGGCCTGCTGACGATCCTGGCCTACTCGCTGTACGACACGGTGATCGTGTTCGACAAGGTCCACGAGAACACCCAGGACGTGTTCAGTTCGACCCGCTCCACCTACGGCGAGCAGGTGAACCTGGCTATCAACCAGACCGTGATGAGGTCGTTGAACACTTCGCTGTTTTCCGTGGTGCCGATCGCCTCACTGCTGGTCGTGGCCGTCTGGCTGATGGGAGTGGGCACGCTGAAGGATCTGGCGCTGGTCCAGTTCGTCGGCGTGATCGCCGGTACCTTCAGTTCGATCTACTTCTCCGCACCGCTGCTCGTCACCTTGAAGAGCCGGCAGAAGAAGATGGTCGAGCACGACCGTAAGGTGGCCCGCGCCCGTGAGCTCGCCGCAGGGCGCGGTTCCGATGACGCGGCCGTCGACGCAGGCGACGGTGACGGTCCTGCCGGCGCCGGGAACGGAGAAACCGGAGACACGGACGGGACCGGCGCGCGGCAGCGCACGGTGACCCTGCCGCCGCGTTTCCGTGGCAACGGTGACGGACCCGACGGCGCCGCCGGCGGAAATGACTGGGACAGGGGCCGCACCTGGCGGCCCGGCATGTAGAGGAAGTCAGACAACGATGACGCGTGCACTCCGCCGACCGGCGGCCCTGCTCACAGTGGCAGCCCTCACCTCCGTGCTGGTCGCCTGCACCTCCGACCACGGCGTGGAGGACGCGTCGGACCCGCTGTTCGGGTACGCGCTCCCGCGGCCGATCGTCACCCTGAACGCCGCGAGCACCGTCGGTGCGGCGACGGATGCGGCGAAGGTGTCCGCCCGGCTCTACCCGGGCGCCTACCTCACCGGGCCGGACGGGCGGCTTCTGCCGAACACCGACCTGGTGACGGCCACGCCGTCGCGCGACAACGGTGACGTCGTCAACTACCGCATCAGTGACACCGCCACCTACTCGGACGGGGCGCCGGTGGTCTGTGACGACTTCCTGCTCACCTGGGTCGCCGCGAAGCACCCGGACCTGTTCTCCTCCGACCTCGGCCTGACGGCGCGGGTGAAGGACGTCACCTGCGACGCCGGTGAGCGTGACTTCAGTATCGAGTTCGACCGGGGGATGGGCAGCCGTTACCGCGAACTGTTCAGTGTCGGCGAGGTCCTTCCCTCACACACGGTCGGTCAACGTGCGGGTGTGGACGACGTGGTCGGCGCGATCGACTCCGGTGACCCCGGCCAGCTGGCGGATCTGGGGCGGGAGTGGTCCTCCACCTTCACCGTCGCCGAGAACGATCCGGCGGAGGTCCCCACCTACGGTCCGTTCCGGGTGGCCTCCCGTGGGGAGGACGGGTCGCTGGTGCTGTCGGTGAACCCGGAATGGAGCGGCGTGCGGCCCGGTCTCGACGAGGTCGTGATGTGGTCGGGTCCCGGCGCCGGGATCGAGGGGCCGGACTTCGAGAAGCTCGCCGCCGACTACCAGCTCTATGTCGCCGACGTCCCGCCGGAGACCGATCCGGTCGGCGCGGGCCTCGCCGCCTCCCATACTGCGGAGGCCGACCCGGGGTCGGACACCGCTGAAGCCCCGTCCGAGACGGGGGCCGCCGAACCGTCGGCCCCGTCGACGGGGGAGTCGGAGAGCCCGGACGGGGACGGCTCCGGTGACGGCGAGGGTATCCGGGCCGGTACCGACGAGACAGCCCCGGACCTGTCCGACTCCGACGATGTCTCGGGCCGTTTCGCCGTGACCCGGGACTCCGGGACACGTGTCGACAGCCTGACACTGTCGGACTCCGGGGTCTTCGGGTCCAGGGAGGACAGGCAGGCCTTCGCCCGGTGCGTGGACCGTCGCGCGATGGCGGAGGCGGTGAAGTCCGAGTCGGGTATCTCCGTCGACGAGGCACCGTTCCGTATCGTGGCCCCCGGCTCCCAGGTGGGCGAGAATCTCGGCGACGTCGCCGCACGCAACAACAACACCGACACAGGGCCGACGGCCGACCGTCTCGGCGGAACCACCGTGCGGGTCGGCTACTTCGCCGACGTCGCCCGGTACTCCGCCATGGTCGACACCCTCGTCGACTCCTGCGCGAAGGCCGGGGTGACGGTGGAGCCGGTGCCGCTGGGAGTCGACGACCTCGGCGAACTCGGTTCCGACTACGACGTGCTTCTGGAGACCCGGTCGGCGTTCGGACAGAACCCGGAGGTGTCGCTCCCCGCGTCCTCCGGTGCCTCGGGAACCGCGACGGCCCGGCAGCTGCGCGACGCGGAACACACGCTGGCCGACGTGGCGACGACGGTGCCGCTCACCGCCGAACCACGGTCGGTGGCGGTGGACCAGGGGCTGTCGAATGTCGTCGACAACCCCGGCGAGACCGGGATGAGCTGGAACATGGACCGGTGGGCTTCGCCGGACTTCCCCACGACGTCGGTACCGACGACGAGCAGAGAAGAGGACCGGGACGATGAGTGACTACCCTGACGCGAGGACCGCCCTGGCAGCGAAGACACGTCTGGTGGCCGACTTCCCGAGTGACGGGATCGTGTTCCAGGACCTCACACCGGTGCTGGCGGACGGCGCGGCCTTCCGCACCATCGTCACCGAAATGGCGGAGGTCTGCCGCGACTTCGACGTCGACGTCGTCGCGGGACTGGACGCGCGTGGGTTCCTCCTCGGTTCTGCGGTGGCCCTGGAACTCGGTGTCGGTGTCCTCGCCCTGCGAAAGGCGGGCAAGCTGCCGCCGCCGGTGATCCGTCAGGAGTACGACCTGGAGTACGGCACCGCCGCGCTGGAGATCCCTTCGGAGGGGCTCGACCTGCACGGCCGGCGGGTCCTGCTCGTCGACGACGTCCTCGCCACCGGCGGGACGCTGGTCGCGGCGCGGTCGCTGCTGGAGAACGCGGGCGCACTGATCGCCGGTGTGGCGGTGGCCCTGGAGGTGCAGGAACTTGAGGGGGCGAAACGTTTGGGGGACCTACCGTTGTACGTGGTTTCCCGCGGGCAGTAGGCTTGTCGTTCACACGCTGCACACAGTAGGGAAACGGTGAGGCATGACGAACGAGAAGAACTCGCTGTGGATGGCCGCGCGAATTGCGCGCAGCCTCACCGGCAAGAGCAGGATCAACCCGGTCCTCGGGCCCCTGATCGCCGTGCACCGGCGTTACCACCCGAAGGCGGACGTCGAGATCCTGAATCAGGCGTACACCACCGCTGAACGTCTGCACGCCGGGGTCACCCGGAAGTCAGGGGAACCGTACATCACCCACCCGCTGGCGGTGGCCACCATCGCCGCGGAGATCGGCATGGACACCACCACGCTGGTCGCGGCCCTCCTGCACGACACGGTGGAGGACACCGACTACTCGCTGGACGACCTCACCCGCGACTTCGGCGCAGAGGTCACGCTCCTGGTCGACGGGGTGACCAAGCTGGACAAGGTCGCGCTCGGTTCCGCCGCGGAGGCGGAGACGATCCGCAAGATGATCGTGGCCATGGCCCACGACCCCCGCGTGCTGGTGATCAAGGTCGCCGACCGGCTGCACAACATGCGTACGATGCGCTTCCTGCCGCCCGAGAAGCAGGCGAAGAAGGCGCGGCAGACGCTCGAGGTCATCGCCCCGCTGGCACACCGGCTGGGTATGGCGACGATCAAGTGGGAGCTAGAGGACCTGTCCTTCGCGATCCTCTACCCGAAGAAGTACGAGGAGATCGTCCGGCTCGTCGCCGACCGCGCCCCGAAGCGCGACCAGTACCTGGCGAAGGTCATCAACGAGATCCAGTCCACCCTGCGTGAGTCGCACATCACCGCCGAGGTGGTGGGCCGCCCGAAGCACTACTGGTCGATCTACCAGAAGATGATCGTGCGTGGCCGCGACTTCGACGAGATCTTCGATCTGGTGGGGATCCGCATCCTCGTCGACGAGATCCGTGACTGCTACGCCGCCGTCGGTGCCGTCCACTCCCAGTTCCAGCCGATGCCCGGCCGGTTCAAGGACTACATCTCCCAGCCCCGGTTCGACGTCTACCGGTCACTGCACACCACCGTCATCGGGCCGGACGCGAAGGTCCTTGAGGTGCAGATCCGCACCCACGAGATGCACTACCAGGCCGAGTACGGGATCGCGGCACACTGGCGGTACAAGGAGACCAAGGGCTCGCACAAGGGGGACGCCGCCGAGGTCGACCAGATGGCCTGGATGCGTCAGCTGCTGGACTGGCAGAAGGAGGCCGCGGACCCCAACGAGTTCCTCGATTCACTGCGCTACGACCTGTCGACCAACCAGATCTTCGTCTTCACCCCCCGCGGCGACGCGGTGACCCTGCCGACCGACGCCACCCCGGTGGACTTCGCCTACGCCGTGCACACCGAGGTGGGGCACCGGTGCATCGGCGCGAAGGTGAACGGCAAGCTGGTGGCCCTGGAGTCCCCGTTGAAGACGGGCGACAAGGTGGAGATCTTCACCTCGAAGGACTCGACCGCCGGGCCGTCGAAGGACTGGGAGAAGTTCGTCGTCTCGCCGCGGGCACGTAACCGGATCCGCGCCTGGTTCAATAAGGAGCGCCGCGAGGAGACCCTGGAGAAGGGCAAGGATGCGCTGGCCGCGGAAGCCCAGCGCACCGGAATCCCGTTGCGGCGGCTGGTCACCGCCTCCGCCCTGCGCACCGTCGCGACCCAGCTGACCCGGGACTCCGTCGACGACCTCTATGACGCGATCGGCAAGGGCGGTGTCACCGCCGGCCACGTCGTGCACATGCTGCAGGACATCTACCAGGGTGACGCCGACGAGGACGATTCACCGGTGACCCCCGCGCCCACGGTGCGTCGGACCACCCCGCAGCAGTCCGTGCAGTCCGGCCGCGGAGACGGTTCGGGTGTGCTGGTGCAAGGCAACTCCGACTTCTCGGCGAAGCTGGCGAAGTGCTGCACCCCCGTGCCAGGTGACGAGATCTTCGGCTTCATCACCAAGGGCGGCGGTGTGTCGGTGCACCGTACCGACTGCACCAACGCGGAGAAGCTGCACTCCGAGCCGGACAGGCTCATCGACGTCGCCTGGGCCTCCGACGTCCGCGACGCGGTCTTCGTGGTCACCCTGCAGATCGAGGGTCTGGACCGCACCGGCCTGCTCAGTGAGGTGACCCGCGTGGTCAGTGAGCAGAAGGTGCCGATCATCGCGACGAGCACGCATGTGGCGGAGGACAGGGTGGCGATGTGCCGGTTCACCTTCGAGGTCTCGGACACCAAGCAGCTGGGCTACCTGATGAACCAGCTGCGTAACGTGGAGGGCGTCTACGACGTCTACCGCGTGACGACCGGTGGCTGAGCACAGGCCGGGGGTGCCGGAACGCTGACGGCCACCGTCCTGCGGAAGGCGGCCAAGGGGGATCAGGCGTCGACGGTAGCGGTCTCGATACGGACCTCGTCGACGGGAGCCCCGTCGCCGTTGTTGTCCTGGTTCTCGCCCTCGTTCTCCTCGATGATGGAGTCCAGGGTGTCCAGGCCGTCCTCGGAGATGGTGCCGAAGATGGTGTAGTCGTTGGGCAGCTGGGTCTCGTCGTCGACGAGGAAGAACTGCGAGCCGTTCGTGTTGGCCCCGCTGTTCGCCATCGCCAGCACGCCGCGCTTGTACAGTCCCTCCTCCTCGACCTTGTTGCCGTCCTTGTCCCAGACCGGGTACTCGTCGGGGAAGGAGTACCCGGGACCGCCGGTGCCCTGGCCGGCGGGGTCACCGCACTGCAGGATCTTCATGCCCTCGTTGGCCACGACTCGGTGGCAGACGGTGTCGTTGAAGAAGTCCTCCGAGGCCAGGTGCTCGAAGCTGTTGGCGGCGCAGGGGGCCTGGGCGTGGTCGAGGGTGATTCCGATGTCGCCCTTGTTGGTGGCCAGGGTGACGCCCGTGGTGCCGTCCTCACGGAGATCGTCGGCGCTGGGGACGGAGACCTCCCTGGCTGCGTCACCGGTCTCGTTGTAGGCGCACTCCTCGGGGCCCTCGGGCTCCTCGGGGGTGGTGGGGGCCTCGGGCGTGGTCCCGTCGGCGAGGTCCTCAGACTCGTCGCCGCCGCGGGTCGCGGCGAAGTAGATGCCGCCGACGAGGCCGACGAGAACCACCAGGGTGGCCAGGGTGACCCCGAGGGGACGCATCTTCTCGCGGCGGGCCCGCGACTTCAGTTCCTTGTCGAGATTCTTGAGTGCCGCATCGCGGCGGGAGGAGTTGTCGGACAAAGCTCCGTGGCCTTTCCCTCGGGGACGGTCGTAGATCAACGGTCCCATTGTTCCACCCCGGCGCCCCGTACTCCACCACCGACGCCACGGTCGGCCGCACGACCGGCCCCGCGTCCGGCCCCGCGTTCGGGCGCCCGGTGTTCTCGGTAGGGTGGCTGCCATGGCGAACCTCACTGTGGAAGTACTGCCCACCGGCCCCTTCGAGACGAACTGCCTCCTGTTGCATGACGGCACGGAGGCGACAGTCGTCGACCCGGGTATGGGCGCGGAGTCCCTCGTCGCGGAGGCCGTGGAGGCCAAGGGACTGCAGGTGACGCGCATCGTGCTCACCCACGGGCACATCGACCACGTCCGCGACCTTCCGGCGGTGCAGGCCGCCTACGGGGTCAGCTCGCACATGGACCCGGCGGACAGTGTCTTCCTGCAGCGTGAGGTACTCGACGCGATGGGACCGACGGGGGACGCCCATGACGTGGCTTCCATGGCGACGCCGGACACGCCGACCCCGGTACAGGACGGTGACGTCCTGACGATCTGCGGCGTGGACTTCACCGCCCACCACATGCCGGGGCACTCCCCGGGGTCGGTGATGTTCCGCGGCGAGGTGGACGGTCGCGGCCTGGTGCTCGGCGGCGACGTGCTCTTCCGTGGCGGGGTGGGCCGTACCGACCTGCCGTTCTCCGACCCGGCGGAGATGGTGGAGAGCTTGCGGCGGCTGGTGTCGACATTCGACGACGGGGACACGGTGGTGCCCGGGCACGGCCCCGCGACGACGGTGGGCACGGAGAAGGCGCAGAACGGCTTCCTGCAGGGCGTGGTGTGAGCGTCCTGCGGGGCCGCTATAGTTGACCCCCGTGAGTGACACGAACAGCACCGGTTCCACCGGACAGGTCCAGAGGTTCGCCGGCCCCAAGGGGGTGCCGGACTACGTCCCGCCGGCATCGGCGGCGTTCCATGCTGTACGCAGCACCTTCGAGGAGGTCATCCACAAGTCCGGGTACGGGCACATCGAACTGCCGGTGTTCGAGGAGACCGCGTTGTTCGCCCGTGGGGTGGGGGAGTCCACGGACGTGGTCTCGAAGGAGATGTACACCTTCGAGGACCGGGGTGGGCGGTCGGTCACCCTGCGGCCGGAGGGCACGGCGGGCGTGATGCGCTCGGTGATCGAGCACAACCTGGACCGGGGACAGCTGCCGGTGAAGTTGACCTACTCCGGGCCGTTCTTCCGCTACGAACGTCCGCAGGCGGGGCGTTACCGTCAGCTGCAGCAGGTCGGGGTGGAGGCGATCGGCGTGGACGACCCGGCGTTGGACGCCGAGGTTGTCGCCCTGGCCGACCGGTGCTACCGCGCCCTGGGGCTCTCCGGCTTCCGCCTTGAGCTGTCGACGTTGGGCGACGACACCTGCCGGCCGCAGTACCGGGCGAAGCTCCAGGAGTTCCTGTTCTCGTTGCCGTTGGACGAGGAGACGCGGCGCCGGGCGGAGATCAACCCGTTGCGCGTGCTCGACGACAAGCGCCCCGAGGTCCGCGAGATGATGGCGGACGCCCCGCTGATGCCGGACCACCTCTCGGCCTCCGCCCGCGAGCACTTCGAGACCGTCACGGGCACACTCGACGACATGGGGGTGGAGTACACACTCAACCCCCGCCTGGTCCGCGGCCTCGACTACTACACGAAGACCTGTTTCGAGTTCGTCCACGACGGCCTGGGGGCGCAGTCGGGCATCGGCGGGGGCGGACGGTACGACGGGCTGATGGCGCAGCTCGGTGGCCAGGACCTCTCCGGGATCGGCTTCGGGCTCGGCGTGGACCGTACGGTACTCGCGCTGGAGGCCGAGGGCGTCTCACCGACCACGGGTCGGCGGGTGGACGTCTACGGCGTCCCGATGGGGGCGGACGCCAAGCGCCGTATGGCGGTCGTCGTCGACCGGCTGCGCCGTGCCGGCGTCAGTGCCGACATGTCCTACGGTGACCGTGGCCTCAAGGGTGCGATGAAGGGGGCGGACCGTGCCGGGGCACTGCTGGCCCTGGTCATCGGCGGGAACGAGCTGGAGACGGGCACGGTGGTGGTGCGTGACCTGGCGACCCGCCAGCAGGAGGAGGTCGCCCTCGAGGACGTCGAACTCGTGGTGAGGAAGGCGCTCGGGGAGTCCTGACACCCCACCCGGCGAGAGATTTCCGGGTTTGTAGGCTACCCTGTTCCAGGCTCTACGATTCTGAGTTTTCCATTATGGTTCAGGCCAGAAACTAAGCTTACAGGAGTGTCTTTATGGACGAATCTTATTCTTCCGGGGATGAGGAGTCTTCAACCGCCCAGCGACGGTCCGCCGTCAACTGGCCCGTCTTCGGCGTCTCCGCCGGGCTGATGACCGCCTTCGTCATCTGGGCCTGGCTGGCGCCGGAGTCCGCGGACACGGTGATCAACACCGTCAAGGACTGGGTCGCCGCCAATCTCGGCTGGTACTACGTCCTGACCGCCGGCGTCGTCGTGGTGTTCGTGCTCATCATCGCCTTCCGGCGGGTGGGCAACACCAAGATCGGCCCCGACCACTCACAACCCCGGTTCGGGCTGTTCACCTGGGGAGCCATGCTCTTCGCAGCCGGCATCGGGGTCGACCTGATGTTCTTCGGGGTGTCCGGACCGGCGACGAACTACCTCACCCCGCCGGAGACCGCCGAACTCTCCGACGAGGCAGCCCGGATGGCTCCGTTGTGGACCATGTTCCACTACGGCATCCCCGGCTGGGCCATGTACGCGCTGATGGGCATGGCCTTCGGTCTGTTCGCCTACCGGTACCACATGCCGCTGAGCATCCGCTCGGCGCTGGCCCCGGTGTTCGGGCGTCGGATCCACGGCGCGGTCGGCCACAGTGTCGACATCGCCGCGGCGATCGGCACCGCCTTCGGCATCGCCGTCTCCCTGGGCATCGGCGTGGTCTTCCTCAACTACGGACTCTCGGACATCTTCGGGATCCCCACCAGCACCGGTGTGCAGATCGCGCTGATCGGGCTGTCCGTGCTGATCACCGTGATCTCGACGGTGTCGGGCGTGGACAAGGGCATCCGACGGCTGTCGGAGCTCAACGTGTGGCTCGCTCTGCTCCTGATGGTGTGGGTCGTGGTGATGGGCAAGACCGCCGACCTGCTCAATGCGCTGGTCCAGAACATCGGCGACTTCGTCTCCCGGTTCCCTTCGATGCTGTTGAACACCTTCGCCTACACCGACGGGTCCGCCGACTACCCGGCGGACCAGTGGCAGTCGGACTGGACGTTGTTCTTCTGGGCCTGGTGGATCGCCTGGGCGCCCTTCGTCGGACTGTTCCTGGCCCGCATCTCGCGGGGGCGCACACTACGCCAGTTCATCCTGGGCGTGCTGGTCATCCCGTTCAGCTTCATCGCGATCTGGATCTCGGTCTTCGGCAACGCCGCACTGGCGTTCTTCCGGGACGGCGACGAGGAGTTCCTGGAGACCGCGGTGAACACCCCCGAGTCC
Organism: Corynebacterium sp.; assembly: GCF_022712195.1. Taxonomy (GTDB): domain Bacteria; phylum Actinomycetota; class Actinomycetes; order Mycobacteriales; family Mycobacteriaceae; genus Corynebacterium. The sequence goes on from NZ_JALAGY010000004.1 coordinate 26,879, forward strand.
GGGTTCTTCCTGCTGCTGCAGCAGTACCCCGGGGCGACGTTCGCGGTGGCACTGGCCGTGGTCACCGGGCTGCTCTTCTACGTCACCTCCGCCGACTCCGGCTCCCTGGTGATGGCCAACATCACCTCGAAGCCCACGGTGGAGGATTCCGACGGGCCGCCGTGGCTGCGAATCGTGTGGGCGGTGCTCACCGGTGCGCTGACACTGGTGATGCTGCTCATCGGCGGTGTCTACACCCTGCAGGCGGCGACGGTGCTGATCGGGCTGCCGTTTTCGGTGATCATGTACCTGCTGATGTTCAGTATCTGGCGTGTGCTGGGTGCGGAGGCGTACTGGCTGCAGTCGCGGTCACTGTCGTTGCCCGGCGCCCTGTCGGACCGGGCAGGTACACCGCAGCCCCGGCTGGCCTGGCGGAACAGGCTCAAACGCAGGATGAGCTTCCCCTCGGCGGCGGAGACGCAGGCCTATGTCGAGAGCACCGCGGCCCCCGCGATCAGCGAGGTCGCCGGGGAGCTCCGGGCACTCGGGCTGGATGTCACGTTCACCCGGGACAGCCACCCGGAGTACCCGATCGACTTCGTGGACCTGCTGGTCCGGTTCCCCGGGCAGGACGACTTCAAGTACCAGGCCTACCCGGTGCCCGGGCAGGTCCCGAACTTCGCGGTGAACCTCAACGTGGACCACGACGTCTACTTCACCCTGGAGATCTTCTCCGCGACGGGGTCGCGCGGACACAACATCCTGGGGTACTCCCGGGAGCAGGTCATCGCCGATGTCCTGGACGCCTACGATATGCATGTGGAGTACATGTCCCTGACCGGTGACAGAGGTACCCCGACCGCCGAGGTGCACGGTACGGCACCGGCCCTCTGGACAGTTGACGACAACGATTCCGAGTAACACCCGGAACTACAGGAAGAGAGCACACATGACCGACACACCACAGACGCTCTACATCGACGGACAATGGGTCGGTGCAACTGACGGAGGTACCCGCACGGTCACGTGCCCGGCCGACGGACGTGTCATCGCCGAGGTCTCCGAGGCCACCGCCGCGGACACGGAGAAGGCCATCGCCGCGGCACGCCGTGCCTTCGACGCAGGGGAGTGGTCCTCCACCTCCGCCGCCTACCGCGGTGACCTCCTGCTGAAGGTCGCTGACGCGATGGCCGCGCGCAAGGACGAGTTCGCCCGGGCCGAGGCGCTCGACACCGGCAAGCGGCTCGTCGAGGCCGAGGGCGACATGGACGACATCATGAACTGCTTCCGGTTCTTCGGCAAGATCGCCGACCAGCACCCGGGACGTCTCGTCGACGCCGGGGACGGCTCGGTGATCTCCCGCGTCGTCTACGAGCCGGTCGGTGTCTGCGGGATGATCACCCCGTGGAACTTCCCCCTGCTTCAGGCCAGCTGGAAGATCGCCCCGGCGCTCGCGGCGGGGAACACCTTCGTCCTGAAGCCGGCGGAACTGACCCCGCACACCGCCATCCTGATCATCGACGTCCTCGACAAGCTCGGTCTGCCCGCCGGTGTGGCCAACCTCGTCCTGGGCGCCGGCGCCGAGGCGGGGGCACCGCTGTCCTCGCACCCGGACGTGGACATGGTCTCGTTCACCGGTGGGCTGGTCACCGGACGCCGGATCGCCACGGCTGCGGCCCCGACTGTGAAGAAGGTCGCCCTGGAACTCGGGGGCAAGAACCCGAACGTCGTCTTCGCCGACGCGGACTTCGAGGCAGCGGTGGACAACGCGCTCAACGCCGGTTTCCTCGACTCTGGTCTGGTCTGCTCGGCAGGTACCAGGCTGATCGTGGAGGAGAGCATCAAGGAACGGTTCGTCGACGAGCTGGTCCGTCGCGCCGAGGGCATCGTCATGGGCGGCCCCTTCGACGAGGCCGCGGAGACCGGTCCGCTGATCTCCACCGAGCACCGCGACAAGGTCACCGACTACGTCCGACGGGGCGTAGAGGCCGGCGCCACCCTGCGCTGCGGTGGACACTGGGGAGGCCCGGACCTGGAGAAGGGCTGCTTCTACGCGCCTACGGTGCTGGACGACTGCACCGCCGACAACCCCGCGGTGGTCGAGGAGGGCTTCGGCCCGGTGATCACCGTGGAGACCTTCACGACCGAGGCCGAGGCGATCTCCATCGCCAACGACACCGAGTACGGGCTCGCCGGAGCGGTGTGGACCACCGACCGGGGCGTGGCGAACCGGGTGTCCCGCGCACTGCGGCACGGCACCGTGTGGATCAACGACTACCACCCCTACGTCCCGCAGGCGGAGTGGGGCGGTTTCAAGGCCTCCGGCACCGGACGCGAGCTCGGCCTCGCCGGCCTGGAAGAGTACCGCGAGGCCAAGCACATCTACGAGAACACCGAACCTGCCGCGACCGGCTGGTTCCCCCAGAAGTAGCACCCGTCGACGAACACCAGGACGAACACCAGACAGGATCAGGAGAAGATATGCGAGACAACTACGACTACATCGTCGTCGGAGCCGGTTCCTCGGGAGCCGTGGTCGCGGCCCGGCTGAGCGAGGACCCCTCGGTGACCGTCGCTCTGATCGAGGCGGGTCCCACCGACGTCGACAAGCCCGAGGTCCTCAACCTCGCGGAGTGGCCCGGACTGCTCGAGTCCGGCTACGACTGGGACTACCCGATCGAACCCCAGGAGAAGGGGAACTCCCACATGCGCCACGCCCGGGCCAAGGTGCTCGGCGGGTGCTCATCCCACAACTCCTGCATCGCCTTCCACACCCCGGCGCAGGACCTCGACCACTGGGTGTCGCTGGGCGCCGAGGGATGGGACTCCGGGTCCGTCCTCCCGCTGATCAGGCGTCTGGAGAACAACGACCGCGACGGCGAGCACCACGGGCACGACGGCCCGGTCCGGCTGCGCTCCGTGCCCCACCGCGACCCGGTGGGCGTGGCGATCATCGAGGCCTGTGAGCAGCAGGGCCTCCCCAACACCCCCTTCAACGAGGGGACCACGGTCAACCACGGTGCGGACTGGTTCCAGATCAACGCCACGGACGAGAATGTCCGGTCGTCGTCCTCGGTGTCCTACCTCCACCCGGTCATGGACCGGGAGAACATCGACATCCTCACCGACCGTCAGGTCTCCCGGGTGATCTTCTCCGCCGGGGAGGACGGCACTCCGCGGGCCACCGGCATCGAGTACCTCGACAACCCCTTCGGACGTCTGAAGACCCTGGCGGCGAACCGCGAGGTCATCGTGTCCGCGGGTGCGATCGACAGCCCGAAGCTGCTCATGCTGTCGGGGATCGGGCCGTCGGACCATCTCGCCGAGGTCGGTGTGGAGACCCTGGTGGACGCCCCCGGTGTCGGCGAGCACCTCCAGGACCACCCGGAGGCGGTGATCTCCTGGGAGTCGAAGGTCCCGATGACCCGTGAGGCCACACAGTGGTGGGAGATCGGCATCTTCGACATGGTCGACGAGGGCGGCGCGGACGGCCTGGGGCTGCCGGACCTGATGATGCACTACGGGTCCATGCCCTTCGACATGCACACCCGCCGGCAGGGCTACCCCACGGCGGACGAGGCCTTCTGCCTGACGCCGAACATCACCCACGCCAAGGGCCGGGGCACCGTGCGGTTGCGTTCCTGCGACTTCCGGGACAAGCCGAAGGTCGACCCTCGGTACTTCACAGACGAGGAGGGCTACGACATGAGGATCGCGGTCGAGGGCATCAAGCTCGCCCGTGAGATCGTTGCCCAGCCCGCCATGCGGGAGTACGCCGGACGTGAGCTGTTCCCCGGGACCGACGTCCAGTCGGACGAGGAGATCGCCGACTACGTGTCCAGGACCCACAACACCGTGTACCACCCCGCAGGCACCGTGCGCATGGGTGCAGAGGATGACCCGATGTCCCCCCTGGACCCCCAGCTGCGGGTCAAGGGGGTCTCCGGACTGCGGGTGGTCGACGCCTCTGTCATGCCGCAGCTGGTGGCGGTCAACCCCAACATCACGTGCATGCTTATCGGCGAGAAGGCCGCGGACCTGATCCGTCAGGCGTGAGCGGGGCAGGCGGTCAGCGGAAGTCCTGCCGGCAGGACGCCGTCGTCCCGGCGTCGTAGCCGGTGCTGAACCAGTGCTGGCGCTGCTCGGACGACCCGTGCGTCCAGGCGTCCGGGTTGACCTGACCGCCTCCGGAGCGCTGGATCGCGTCGTCCCCGATGGCCTGGGCGGAAGTGATGGCCTGGCTGACCTGCTCGGGTGTCACCGGGTCAAGGACCGCCCCTTCACCCTTGTCCGCGTGGGCGGCCCAGACCCCGGCGTAGCAGTCGGCCTGCAGCTCCATCTTCACGGCGTTGGAGTCCGCACCCGGGTCGTCGTAGTCGGAGAGACCGAGGTTGCCCTCCAGCTGCTGGATGTGGTGCCCGAACTCGTGGGCGACCACGTACATCTGGGCGAAGGGCCCGTCCGACCCGCCCATGTCCCTGAGCTGTGCGAAGAAGTCGTCGCCGATGTACACCGTCTCGTCACCGGGACAGTAGAAAGGCCCCGTCTGGGCGGTGGAGGCGGTGCCGCACCCGGTGTTGACCCTGCCGTCGCCGATGACGAGACCGGGTTCGGTGTAGCTGATGCCGGTCTGCTCGGGGAGCAGGGACGACCAGACGCGGTCGAGGGAGATCGCCGTGCCCTCGATACGGCAGTCGTCGTAGGTGTTGGCGGCCTCGACGCTGTCGCAGTGCTCCAGGTTCCCGCCGGACCCCGTGTCACTGACCCGGGAGTCGTTCCCGCTGAACATCCCCGCGCCTCCGTTGGCGAGGAACAGCACCACGGCCACCACCAGGATGCCGGGAAGTCCGAAGCGACGCCCGACCCTGCTCATCAGGAGCATGCCGAGGAGCCCGCCGCCACGATTGCCGCCGCCTCCGCGCCCACCCCCGCCGAGTCCGTACCCTCCGCCGCCGGAGGTTCCTCCCGAGCGTGCCCGTCCGCCCATGCCGGACAGGTTATTGTTGAAAGACATGGTGGAAGTGTAACGGCAGGGTGGCTAGCCGGTCACCGTGAACTCCACGGTCTCACTGAATTCACGGCCGTACCTGTCGGTGCCGGTGACTTCGGCGGTGTGCGTGCCGGGCGCCAGGTCGGACGGCAGGGCCAGTCGCCACAGGTGTGGACTGGCCTTGGCGACGTTGCCCGTGGAGCTGAGGTTGTGGGTCGCGGACACCGTCTCGGTGTATTCCCACCCCTCCTTCAGCTTCTCGCCCTGCGCGGGCTGGGTGAGCTCGGCGTCGACGCTCTCCCCGTCGTCGATCCGTACCGAGACGTCGGCGTCGGTCGAGCCGTTGAAGAAGCTGGTCGCCAGGTAGCTCTCTCCACCCGCCAGGTCCTCTGCTGTGACCTCCAGTGGGTTGATCGCCCCGGGGGCGTCGCCGGCCCGGTCGTTGTCCTGCCACTTCTGCGCCCCGGCCGCCCAGGTTCGCCAGGCCGGTGAATTGACGCCCGTGAGGAACTGGTGGGCGGGTTCCTCGTTGCGCACGGTGTAGTACTCGTGCAGGTCGGTCCCCGTGAACTCCAGGGTGAGCGCGCCTGGTTCGGCGGCGTCCTGGGTGTATGCGTACGGGACGCCGTCGTCGTTGAGTTCCCCGGAGTACCAGTCGCCGGAGACTGCCCCGGCGACGAGCTGGTCGTGGGGGAGTTCCTCGACGGGACTCTCGTCGTGCCCGGTCCACTCCGCCCGGCGTTCCCCGGCGAGGAGTGTCTCCCTGGTGTGGGTGTGTCCGCCGACGGTGACGGCGTCCGGACGGTCGGAGAGGATGTCGTAGAGTTCGGCGGCGTTGTCCGTGATCACCTCGGCGTAGTTGACGATGGGGGCGTGTGCGGCGACGACGACCCGGGTGTCCTCGTCGACGGTGGCGAGGTCGTTGCGCAGCCAGGTGAGCTGCTGATCGGAGATCCGCTCGTCGTACCCGCCGTTGCCGCTGCCGTCGTCGCCGTGGTATTCGATGTTGTCCAGGGCCACGAAATGCACGTCGCCGACGTCGTAGGAGTAGTACGGGGCCCCGAAGTCGCGACGGTAGGTGTCGGTGGCGTTGACGTCGCTGTCGGCGTCGTAGTCCATGTCGTGGTTGCCAGGGAGGGCACGGACCGGCCCGGACGCGTCGGCGTAGAGTTGCTTCATGTCCGGGTTCAGGCTGAGGTCGTCACCGACGTTGTCGCCGAGCAGCAGGACCCCGCAGCCGGCGTAGTCGTCGCGGTCGGCGAGGTCGGCGGGGACGCCCTGCGCGGCGTAGCCGAGTTCGGTCCTGTCGTAGGTCTGGGTGTCTGCGGCGACGGGGCAGGACTGCTCCGGTGAGGCGGTCGCCTCTGACTCGGCGAGGGGGAAGTTCACCGCGGTGGGGACGGGACCCGTCGGTTCCAGGCCGCCGTAGCGCAGGTCGGGGGAGCCTTCGGGGTAGTGCTCGTAGCTGAACTGGGCGAAGTTGTCGGAGTCGACAGGTACCTGCCAGCCGGAGGGCTGGGTGACGAACACCGACATGTTGTCGCGTGCCGGGAGTGTGTACCGGCCGTGCTTGTCGGTGGTGACCACGTCGACGCCGTTGGACACCCGGACCCCGGGGACGCCGTCTTCGCCGTCACCGAGGCTGGAGTCACGGTCGGCGTCATTGAACACGCGCCCGGTGATCACGTCCTGGTTGTCGGACGTGCCGTCGACGATCTCGACGGCGCCTTCGTAGAGACCGGCGTCGCCTTCACCGGCCCCGCCTGTCCCGCCGGCGCTGCCGCCGTCGGAACTGCCGTACACGGTGCCGGACCCGGGGGCCGGGACCTGGGCGACCGCGTCGGGGGTGATCGCCGGGACGGCAGGGACGACGGAGAAGACCGAGAAGACCGAGAACGCGGAGAGGGTAGAGAGGGCGGAGAGGGTAGAGAGGGTGGAGAGGGCGACGGGGGTCCGTCGCGTGCGTCGAGACATTGAGGCTGCTCCCTGAAGGTGTTCGTGAGGGGTTGTCGTGCAGACGGCAGCCTAGGGGGCCCGGGTGTGGCGACGGTGTAGTCACGGTGACCTCAGTGTGAACATTCGCCCTGCAGGTCCGCGCTACTCTCCGGGGGCGTTGCGGGTGTTAAAGATGGGGCTAAAGTAACACCAGTTAACTGCGGAGCGTGCTCCGGCGGTCTATACTGCTGGGCATGTCTGCCGTCTGTGACGGCAGCGGACACTGACAGCGATCCCGGGAAACCGTAGGAGAATCGGACACATGGACATCATCGCCCTCACCCAGCAGGCCCTCGACGCAGGCGACTGGGCCGCCTACAACAACTGGGACATCGCCCAGCAGATCTACGACGCCACTCTGGGCCGCGTCAACTGGAACGGTGTCGGCGCCTGAGGCACCGGCACCGTCACCTCCGGTCGCGCCGGCCTCAGATGACGCCGGCCGACTTCAGGTCACTGCCCAGTCGCGCCAGGAGCAGGCTGACCACAGACAGCATGCTGATGCCCAGGAACGCCATGCCGCTGATCCAGGAGCTCTCCACACCGGTAGCCATCCCGTAGACCAGGGCGACGACCGCCAGGACCGCCGAGACGTACAGCACGACCTGGCTGCTCAGCCAGAACAACCGGTAGGGGTCCCGAGAATCCAATGGGGTGACCACGGTGTCCTCCACAGTCACCTGGTCAGGGATCCCGTCGGAGTCGGGGTGTCGGGGGGTGTCCCGGGGGCCGCGCCTGTCGTCCGGTGCCGGTGAAGTGTTGTCCGCCATGATGACCGTCCTCTCGTCCTTTCATCTCGGTCGACGTTCGACCTCACCCTCCAGAATGCCACCGTTGTTCCACGGGCGGCGGCGGGGTAGTACACTGGGCCGCTGATATCGAGCATCCGGCGACCCCTGTGTGTCGCCCGGGGTTTTCCCGAACTATCCGAAAGGACAACGCGACGTGCTGCGGACCCATCTTTGTGGTGACCTTCGCTCAGACCACATCGGCGAGGAGGTAACCCTCACCGGATGGGTCTCCCGCCGACGGGACCACGGTGGAGTGATCTTCATCGACCTGCGTGACCGCTCCGGACTCGCCCAGGTGGTGTTCCGTGAGAACGAGGTCGCCGAGCGCGCCCACGCGCTGCGCAGCGAGTACTGCCTGCGCGTCACCGGCGTCGTCGAGGCCCGGCCGGAGGGGTCGGAGAACCCGAACCTGGCCTCCGGCGAGATCGAGCTCAACGTCTCGGGGCTGGAGATCCTCAACGAGTCCGCGGCGCTGCCGTTCCAGATCGACGACTCCTCCAGCGGGGGAGAGGTCGGCGAGGAGACGCGCCTGAAGTACCGTTACCTTGACCTGCGCAGGGACAACCAGGCCCGTGCACTGCGCCTGCGGTCCAAGGTCAACGCCGCGGCACGCAACGTCCTCCTCGACCAGGACTTCACCGAGATCGAGACCCCCACGCTCACCCGGTCCACCCCCGAGGGTGCCCGTGACTTCCTGGTCCCCGCCCGCCTCCGCCCGGGCAACTTCTACGCACTCCCGCAGTCCCCGCAGCTGTTCAAGCAGCTGCTCATGGTCTCGGGCATGGAGCGCTACTTCCAGATCGCCCGGTGCTACCGCGACGAGGACTTCCGCGCCGACCGTCAGCCGGAGTTCACCCAGCTCGACGTCGAGATGAGCTTCGTCGACCAGGAGGACGTCATCGCCCTGGCCGAGCAGATCCTCGCTGCCGTGTGGAGGCAGATCGGCTACGAGATCACCGGCCCGATCCCGCGCATCACCTACGCCGACGCCATGCGCCGCTACGGCTCCGACAAGCCGGACCTGCGATTCGACATCGAGATCACCGAGTGCACCGAGTTCTTCAGGGACACCACCTTCCGCGTCTTCAGGTCGGACTACGTCGGCGCCGTGGTCATGGACGGCGGGGCCTCCCAGCCCCGTCGTACCCTCGACGCCTGGCAGGACTGGGCCAAGCAGCGCGGTGCGAAGGGCCTGGCCTACATCCTCGTCGGCGAGGACGGCACCCTCTCCGGCCCGGTGGCCAAGAACATCACCGAGGCCGAGCGTGAGGGAATCGCCGCCCACGTTGGGGCGAAGCCGGGTGACTGCATCTTCTTCGCCGCCGGCGACGTGAAGTCCTCCCGCGCGCTGCTCGGCGCTGCCCGCGGCGAGATCGCCGAGCGTCTCGGCCTGATCAAGGACGGCGACTGGGCGTTCACCTGGGTCGTGGACGCGCCCCTGTTCGAGCCGGCCGCCGACGCCACCGCCTCCGGCGACGTCGCTCTGGGCAACTCCGCCTGGACCGCCGTGCACCACGCCTTCACCTCGCCGAAGCCGGAGTGGATCGACTCCTTCGACGAGAACCCCGGGGAGGCGACCGCGTACGCCTACGACATCGTGTGCAACGGCAACGAGATCGGCGGCGGGTCGATCCGTATCCACCGTCGGGACATCCAGGAGCGCGTCTTCGCGGTCATGGGCATCTCCGATGAGGAGGCACGCGAGAAGTTCGGCTTCCTGCTCGACGCCTTCGCCTTCGGCGCCCCGCCGCACGGCGGCATCGCCTTCGGCTGGGACCGTATCGTCTCTCTCCTCGGCGGCTACGACTCCATCCGCGACGTCATCGCGTTCCCGAAGTCCGGTGGCGGCATCGACCCGCTGACCGACGCCCCCGGCGAGATCACCGCGCAGCAGCGCAAGGAATCCGGGATCGACGCCAAACCCAAGAAGAATGCCTGAGCCCTGCCACACGTGGAGGGACGTCCGAGGGAGGACAACGCCGTGCTGAGCATCGAGGACGCACTGGACAGAGCCGCACACCTGCTGGGGAACCGTTTCGGCGGGACCCCGGAGCTGACGCACCCGGAGAATCTCGGGGGCAGCGGTGAATCACTGGTCGTGCGGGTGAAGGTCTCGCCCAACCCGTTCCTCCAGGAGCGCACTGTGGTGATCAAACAGCTGCCGCCGGTCGCCACCGGCAGCAGCGACGGCGACGGCGACGAAGCTGACGGAGAGTCGGACTCCGAGGCCATCTCCGCGATGATCCGCGAGGTGGTGGCCTACCAGTACACCAACACCCTCGCCGAGGAGCACCGTCCGGGCCCGCAGCTTCTCGCCCACGACATCGACGAGCGCATCATGGTGCTGTCGGACTCGGGCGACGGCCGGAACTACTCCGACATCCTCACCATGGACGGTGAGATGGAACGGGCGGCCGCCCTGCGCAAGTTGGGCCGGGCGCTGGGGCGCATGCACGTCGCCACCGCTGACGGCCAGGAGGCCTTCGACACCCTGAACCGCCGCCTGCACTCCCGGCACAACATCCCGGCCAAGCGGGTCAACGACCGCGACGTGGACGTCGCCGCCCTGGTCGAGCAAGGCCTGGACCTGCTGCGCCGCAGCGGGGTGTCGGTCGACCCCACCGTCGAGGAGTTCGCCCACGAGGCCGGTCAGCGCCAGTCACACTCCCGGGTGCAGGCGTTCACCCCGTTCGACCTCACGCCCGACAACATCATGCTCGCCGACACCGTGGTCTTCCTGGACTATGAGTGGGCGGGCTTCCGCGACATCGTCTCGGACGTCGCCTGCGTGATCGCCGGATTCCCGCACGACATCACCACCCCGTTGCTGGACCCCGAGGAGCTCCGCGAGTTCATCGAGGCCTGGTCCACGGAGGTCTCGGTGGTCTGGCCGGCCGTCCGGGAGGAGGGGCGCCTGGAGAAGGCTCTCATGGCCTCGCTGGTGGGATGGGCGTTGATGAGTCTGTCCCTGCTCTACCACGGCACCCTTGCGGTGATCGAGACCTCCGGATCCGCCTCCGAGGGAGTGCGCCGACTCGACCACATGCCCCGTGAGCATCTCTCGGACCTGGCGACCACGGTGGAGGCCGTGCGTCGTTTCGCCGAGCGGCACGAGGTGGACGATCGGTTCACCGCCGTGCGCGACTTCGCCGCCGAGCTGCTGACCACCCTGGCCAAGCTCGGTGCCCAGCCGCAGACCCGCTGACCACCCCGGGCGCGCCATGAACGCAGACGACAGCCTCTTCGACGTCCCGGGGACGGTCCCGGGGCCCGGCCCAGGGACCGGAGACGACGGCGGGCCCGCCCCGACACGTTCAGCGGATTCCTACTTCCACCCGGGCGCGCACGCCCCGTTGGCGGTGCGGATGCGCCCACGCACGCTGGACGAGGTCGTCGGCCAGTCCCACGTCCTCGGCGACAGTTCGCCGCTGCGCCGCCTCATCGACGGCCGGGGGGACTCCTCGGTGATCCTCTACGGCCCGCCCGGCACCGGCAAGACCACCGTGGCCTCGCTGGTGGCCGGTGCGTCCGGCCGGAGGTTCGAGGCTCTCTCGGCGCTCAACGCCGGGGTCAAGGAGGTGCGCGCGGTCATCGAGGACGCCCGCCGGCGCCTGGCCCGGGGGGAGTCGACGGTCCTGTTCATCGACGAGGTCCACCGCTTCTCCAAGACCCAGCAGGACGCCCTGCTGGGGGCGGTCGAGAACCGCACCGTCCTGCTCGTGGCCGCCACCACCGAGAACCCCAGTTTCTCCGTGGTCTCGCCGCTGCTGTCGCGTTCTCTGCTGGTGCAGCTGCGACCGCTGCAGGACAGTGACGTGGCCACCTTGCTGACCCGGGCGGTCGAGGACCCCCGCGGCTACGGCGGTGCGGTCAGCGTGGAGGACGACGCGCGCGACCTGCTGGCCGCCCTCGCCGCCGGGGACGCCCGACGGGGCCTGACCTACCTCGAGGCCGCTGTCGAGGGGCTCGGGGACCGGACGGTCCTCACCACCGCCGACGTCCGCGCCTCCACCGACCGTGCGGTCGCCCGTTACGACCGGGACGGCGACCAGCACTACGACATCACCAGTGCGTTCGTGAAGTCGCTGCGCGGGTCCGACCCGGACGCCGCACTGCACTACCTGGCGCGCATGATCGACGCAGGGGAGGACCCCCGGTTCATCGCCCGCAGGCTCGTCGTCCACGCCTCCGAGGACGTGGGCATGGCCGACCCTTCGGCACTGCAGGTGGCGGTCGCCGCCCATCAGGCCGTGAGTTTCATCGGCATGCCTGAGGGCAGGATCCCGTTGGCGCAGGCGACGGTGCACATCGCCACCGCGGCGAAGTCGAACTCCGTGATCCGGGGCATCGACGCAGCCCTGGCCGACGTCCGCGAGGGACGCGGCCCCGTGGTGCCCCCGCACCTGCGCGACGGACACTACTCAGGTGCCGAGGCCCTGGGCAACGCAGTGGGCTACCGTTACCCGCACGACGACCCCCGGGGCGTCCTGCGCCAGGACTACCTGCCCGCTGATCTTGCGGGGGCGGAGTACTACCGCCCCACGGACCACGGCCGTGAGCACACCCTCAGGCCCCGGCTGGAGACCCTTCGCGGCATTGTGCGGGGCAACGGGTAGACTGTTTCCGGTTAAGACACCGTGTCGACGATCCAGCTATCAAGAAGGTTCCGTAACTGTGCAGACTCATGAGATCCGCGAGCGATTCCTCAATCACTTCGTGAAGGCAGGTCACACCGAGGTTCCCAGCGCCTCGCTGATCCTGGACGACCCGAACCTGCTGTTCGTCAACGCCGGCATGGTTCCGTTCAAGCCGTATTTCCTCGGTGAGCAGACTCCGTCGTCGTCGCGGGCGACCTCGATCCAGAAGTGCGTGCGCACCCTGGACATCGAGGAGGTGGGTATCACCACCCGGCACAACACCTTCTTCCAGATGGCCGGCAACTTCTCCTTCGGTGACTACTTCAAGCGCGAGGTCATCCGTTACGCCTGGGACCTGCTGACGAACCCGGTCGCCGAAGGCGGGTTCGGCATGGACCCCGACCGTCTGTGGCCCACGGTGTACCGGACCGACGACGAGGCGGCCGCGATCTGGCACGAGGACATCGGTGTGCCCCTGGAGCGGATCCAGCGCCGCGGCGGCGAGGACAACTACTGGGACATGGGTGTGCCGGGCCCGGGCGGTCCCTGTTCCGAGATCTTCTACGACCGCGGTCCGGAGTACGGCGTCGACGGCGGTCCGGCCGCGGACGAGAACCGGTTCATCGAGATCTGGAACCTGGTGTTCATGCAGGACATTCGCGGTGACAAGAGCCCCAAGGAGGGCTACGAGCCGATCGGGGAGCTGCCGCAGAAGAACATCGACACCGGTATGGGCATCGAGCGCGTGGCCTGCATCCTGCAGGGCGTGGAGAACGTCTACGAGACCGACCTGCTGGCACCGGTGATCAAGGTCGCCGAGCAGCTGACCGGCTCGGTCTACGGGCGTGTCGAGAACTCCGTGGAGGACGTGCGCTTCCGTGTCATCGCCGACCACAGCCGCACCGCGCTGATGCTGATCCTCGACGGGGTCACCCCGGGCAACGAGGGCCGCGGCTACATCCTGCGTCGGCTCCTGCGCCGCATCATCCGTTCCGCACGTCTGCTGGGGGCCACCGGGCCGACCATGGAGCGGTTCATGGACACCGTGCGCAGCACCATGACCCCGTCCTACCCGGAGATCACCGAGAACTGGGAGCGTATCCGCGCCGTCGCCGTCGGTGAGGAGACCACCTTCCTCAAGACACTGGAGTCCGGAACCCGCCTCTTCGAGGACGCCGCAGCCCGGGTCAAGGCCGCCGGGGGGACGGAGCTCGGCGGCGACGCCGCGTTCGTGCTGCACGACACCCACGGGTTCCCGATCGACCTGACGGTCGAGATGGCTTCGGAGGCCGGTCTCACCGTGGACAAGGAGGGCTTCGACGCCCGTATGTCCGAGCAGCGCGAACGCGCCAAGGCCGACAACCGCGCCAAGAAGCAGGTCCACGCCGACGTCTCGGTCTACCGCTCGTTCGTGGACAACCACCCCACGGTGTTCCTGGGATACGAGACCACCGACGCTGAGGCGCACATTCTCGGCCTGGTCTCCGACGGACAGCTGGTGGACCGCGCCGCCGAGGGCGCCGAGGTCGAGGTCATCCTGGACCGCACCCCGTTCTACGCCGAGTCCGGCGGCCAGATGGCCGACCGCGGCACCGTCACCGGTCCCGGCGGCGCCGGCCAGGTGCTCGACGTACAGAAGACCGGCCGCAAGGTGTCCCTGCACCGGGTGCGTGTCACCGGTGGGGAACTGGGTGTCGGTGACACCGTGGCCGCACACGTGGACCACGCCTGGCGGCACGCCGCCCGCCAGGCACACTCCGGAACGCACCTGATCCACGCCGCCCTGCGCCAGGTCCTCGGCCCGACCGCGGTGCAGGCGGGTTCGATGAACAAGCCGGGCTACCTGCGCTTCGACTTCAACTACGGCACCCAGCTCACCGCCGACCAGCTGCGTCGCATCCAGGAGATCTCCAACGAGGCGGTGGACACCGACTACACGGTGAACACGATCGAGACCAGCCTGGACGAGGCGAAGGCCATGGGCGCGATGGCGCTGTTCGGCGAGAACTACGGGTCCCGGGTGCGCGTCGTGGAGATCGGCGGCCCGTTCTCCATGGAGCTGTGCGGCGGCATCCACGTCGACCACTCCTCCCAGGTGGGGCCGGTCACCATCCTCGGCGAGTCCTCGGTGGGCTCCGGTACCCGAAGGATCGAGGCCTACACCGGCATGGACTCGATGCGCTACCTGGCCGACCAGAATGCCGTGGCCGGCTCGCTGGCGTCGCGTCTCAAGGTGGCGCCCGGGGAACTGCCCGACCGTTTCGCCCAGATCAGTGAGCGGCTCCAGGCAGCGGAGAAGCGGATCAACCAGTTCCGCACCGCGGAGCTGACCGCCAAGGTCGGCGACTACGTGATGCAGGCGGTCACCGTGGACGGTGTCCGTGTGGTCGCCGCGCGCGTGACCGACGGAATCGCCGGCGGTGACCTGCGTACCCTCGCCAACGACGCCAAGGCCCGGTTCGGTTCCGAGGAGGCCGTCGTCGTCTTCGCCTCGGCCGACCGGGAGTCCGGCAAGGTGCCGTTCATCGCCGCGGTCACCGATGCCGCGGTGGCCCGCGGTCTCTCCGCCGGCGATGTCGTCAAGGCGATCGCCCCACTGGTCGGCGGGCGTGGCGGCGGCAAGCCGGCGATGGCGCAGGGCTCCGGCAGTGACGTGTCGGGGATCGACGAGGCGGTGGCGGCGGTGCGTCCCCACGTGGAGTCGGTCCTGTCCGGTGACAGCTGATGACCACCCCGGACCGTCCCGGTGACGACGACCCCGGACGGGGTCGACGGCTGGGGCTCGACGTGGGCACGGTACGCATCGGGGTGGCACTGTCCGACCCCGACGGTATCCTCGCCACACCGTTGGAGACCGTCGCCGCGGAAAAGGGCAGCGGCCGCCGTCCGGGCTCCGAGTTCACCCGGATCCTGGAGCTGGCGGAGGAGAACTTCGTGGTCGAGGTCGTCGTCGGGCTCCCGGTGACCCTGCGTTCCCGTAAGACCGAGAGCACGCTGCGTGCGGAGAACTACGCCGCCGCACTGCGCGAGGCACTGGGCGACGTCCCGGTACGGCTCGTCGACGAGCGCATGTCCACCGTCGCCGCGACCGGGGCCATGCGGGCCTCGGGCGTCAGCGAACGCAAGGGCCGGTCCCGCATCGACCAGGCTGCCGCGGTGCACATCCTGCAGGGGTGGCTCGACGCCAGGACGGCCCGTCACCGCCAGTAGCGGCCCGGCACAGCCTGTAATCCATTTGTAACCGGGTGTCCGATCCGTGATATCGGGCCGCCCCGTGCGAGAATGACGCGCAACAGTGTTTTCATGACGTAGTGACACCTTGTACACACAGTAGAGACGTGGGAGTGAACCTTGCCTCGAAAGATCAGGACCGAACCCAGGTACCGCCGTCGTAGACAGTGGTCCATAGCCATCAGCCTCGCCTTGGTCCTCCTGCTCGTCTTCGTCGTGGCCTACGTCTTCTACCAGCGTGAAATCGTGGGCACCCGTGACTACGAGGGTGAGGGCAACGGCAACGCGGTACTGATCAGGGTGGACGAGGGCGACACGGTCTCGGGCCTGATCCCGCAGCTGCTCGAGGACGACGTGGTCGGCTCGCGCTCGGCGATGCTGACCGCGGCCGACGAGGCAGAGCAGCGCGGTGAGACCCGCGGTCTGGAGGCCGGCTACTACGCGCTCCAGCAGAAGATGTCGGCGGAGTCGGCGATGCAGGCGCTCACCGACGACGAACGACGTCTCGGCGTCATCGACATCCCGACCGGCATGACCCTCGAGGACATCACCGTCGTCGGCGGGGAGACCCGCGGAGGCATCTTCAGCGCCATCGCCGAGAACTCCTGCCGCGAGGGCCTGACCGACGGCCTGGAGGACTGCGTCAGCGTCGACGACCTGCGGCAGGCGATCTCCGCGACGCCCCCGGCGGAGCTCGGTGTGCCGGAGTGGGCCGTCGGGCCCGTCGAGGCGCGCGGCGACGACCCGCGCCGGATCGAGGGCCTCATCGCCCCCGGTGTGCACCTCTTCGACCCCACCGCCGGTCCGAAGGAGATCCTGACCTCCCTGGTCGAGGACTCCGCGGAGATCTACGAGGGCACCGGGCTGCTCGAGGCCTCGCAGACGGTCGGCCTGAACCCCTACGAGATGATCACCGCCGCCTCGCTGGTCGAGCGCGAGGCACCCGAGGGGGACTTCGACAAGGTCGCCCGGGTGATCCTCAACCGCTTGCACGAGGACCAGAAGCTGGAGTTCGACTCCACGGTGAACTACGATGTCGCCGCCCAGGAGGTGGCGACCACCGACGAGGACCGTGGACGGGACACCCCCTGGAACACCTACGCCAAGAAGGGACTGCCGGACACCCCGATCGCCTCGCCGGGAATCACCGCGCTGCAGGCGGTGGAGCACCCCGCCGAGGGCGACTGGCTGTACTTCGTGACGGTGGACACGGACGGGCGCACGGTGTTCAACCGGTCCTTCTCCGACCACGAGGCCGCCATCGAGGAGTCGCGGCGCAACGGCGTGCTCGACAGCGCGCGGTAGCGCTCGTGGAGATCCCTGACGGTAAGTGCACTGACAACTGAGGTGGAAGAGACCATGGTGAACGCGACCGGAAATGACGTGGCCGAGGTGTACAGCGTGGAGGAGTTCCTCTCCCTCGCGGACGAGCTGCAGGTGCGGGGTGCCGACGGGGACGGGTCCGACGGCGGCACCCCCGCACAGCTGTGTGCGGTACTGGGCAGGCCCGTGGGGCACTCGCTGTCGCCGGTGATCCATCTGGGCAGCGCGGCGATGCTGGACAACGACTCGTTGGTCTACGTCCGGGTCGACGCCGGTGAGCCCTCAGAGGTGCGGCGTCTGATGCAGCAGTCGCCACCGTGTGTCCGGGGGTTCTCCGTGACCATGCCGGGCAAGTCAGCCGCCCACGACCTCGCCGACCACGTCACCGACCGCGCAGCCCTCATCGGAAGCGCGAACACCCTGGTGCCCGTCCGGGACGCCGACGGAGAGCCGACGGGGTCGTGGTTGGCGGACAACACCGACGTCGACGGTCTCGCCGCCTGTCTGCGCGCCGTCCTCGGTGAGGACCGGGACAACGGCGCCGGACGTGGGGTGGTCGTCGGCAACGGCGGGACCGCACGTCCCGCGGTGGCCGCCCTCGCCGCGGAGGGGTTCACCTCGGTGACCGTCCTCGCACGGTCGGAGAGGGCGCTGAACCTGCAGAACCTGGTCGAGTCCTACGGCATGGAGTTCGACTGGCTTCGACTGGACGATGACCGTCTGGGAGAGGTCTGCGCCTCGGCCGACGCGTTGGTATCGACCATCCCGGCCGCCGGCGCCGCCGCTGTGGCCGAGCACCTCGCCACCGCCGCGGCGGTGGTGGACGTGATTTACGACCCGTACCCCACGCCGCTGATGCTGGCAGCCCGGGGTGCCGGGCGACCGGTGTCAGACGGGTTGCTGATGCTCGCGGGGCAGGGAGTGGAGCAGTTCCGCCAGTTCACCGGCGAGACACCCTCCACCGAGGGCATGTACCGCCTGCTGCGCGCGCACCGGCGGACGATGGAGTCCGGCCAGGGTGACGGGGACACGGCAGGCTCGGCAGGCTCAGGGGGCTAGGGGGAG
>NZ_JALAGY010000005.1 GCF_022712195.1 Corynebacterium sp.
CCACGCAGATCTACACCAAGGTCACTCCCGACCTGCTTCGGGAAACCTGGGCGGAGTCGCACCCCCGTGCGTGATAATCTGAACCGTGTGATTCGTTCATCGCGGAGGCGTCACGGAGATCGTCCGGAAACACCGGGAAAGTTCATCGAAGAATCAAGGAAGGGAGCTTGACGGAGATGGCTCGTTCGTCGGAAGGCCTGTTCGACAAGCCCCAGGTGGGCCTCACCGGCCGCCCGCTGCGTGAGATCCCCCGTCCCGCGGCACTCGACCGGCACGGCCCGGCGACGGTGATCGCGATGTGCAACCAGAAGGGTGGCGTCGGCAAGACCACGTCGACGATCAACATGGGTGCCGCCCTGGCCTCCTACGGCCGCCGGGTGCTCCTGGTCGACCTGGATCCGCAGGGGGCGCTCTCCGCGGGGCTGGGGATCGACCACGAGGAACTCGACGTGACGATCTACAACCTGCTGGTGGACAACTCGGCGACGGTCCACGAGGCCCTGCACCACAGTCCGGTCGAGGGGCTCGACGTGGTCCCGGCGAACATCGACCTTTCCGCCGCCGAGATCCAGCTGGTCAACGAGGTCGGTCGGGAGCAGGCCCTGGCCCGTGCGCTGCATCCGGTGATGAACGACTACGACTACGTGATCGTCGACTGCCAGCCGTCACTGGGGCTCCTCACCGTCAACGCGCTGAGCTGTGCGGACAGCGTGATCATCCCGATGGAGTGCGAGTACTTCTCCCTGCGGGGCCTGGCGTTGCTCACCGACACGGTGGAGAAGGTCCGTGACCGGCTGAACTTCCGCCTCGAGGTCACGGGCATCCTGGTGACGATGTTCGACCGGCGCACCAACCACTCCCGCGAGGTCATGGAACGCGTGGTGGAGGTGTTCGGCGACAAGGTCTTCGACACCGTGATCACCCGGACCGTCCGCTTCCCGGAGACCTCGGTGGCGGGGGAGCCGATCACCTCGTGGGCCCCGAACTCGGACGGCGCCCGGCAGTACCTTGACCTTGCCGCCGAGGTCGTCGAAAGGACCTGACGGTGACCACCGCCGTGGACGGGACCACGCCGGCGACGGTCGAGCAGCCGGAACTCACCGGTTTCCGGGTCGCCCTGGCGAACTTCGACGGCCCGTTCGACCTGCTGCTGCAGTTGATCCACTCCCACAAGATGGACGTCACCGAGGTCGCTCTGGCGAAGGTCACCGACGAGTTCATCTCCTACACCCGTACCCTCACCGGCAGCGTCGACGACCTGGACGAGGTCACCGAGTTCCTCGTCGTCGCAGCGACCCTGCTGGACCTCAAGGCCGCACGCCTGGTGCCCCGCGGGGAGGTCGAGAACGAGGAGGACCTCGCACTGCTGGAGTCACGTGACCTGCTGTTCGCACGCCTGCTGCAGTACCGTGCCTACAAGTCCGTGGCCGCTCTCTTCGCCGAATGGCAACGGGACGCCGACCGCAGCTACCCGGTCCAGTTGTCCCCGGAGGAACGGTTCACCGAGCTGATGCCTCCGGTGGAGTTGGGCATGTCCCCCGGGGAGTTCGCGGAACGGGCGGCCGCGGTCTTCCGTCCGACCCCGTCGGAGGTGTCGACGTCTCACCTGCACGCCCAGCAGGTGTCTGTTCCCGAGCAGGCCGGCCACATCCTGTCGACGCTGCGGGTCGCGGGTGCGGACACCTGGGTCAGTTTCAGTACCCTGATCTCCGACTGCGATGTCTCCATGAAGGTCGTGGGACGGTTCCTGGCATTGCTGGAGCTCTACAAGGCACGGGCGGTCGGTATCGAACAGCCGGTGCCGTTGGAGGAGATGACGGTGGCCTGGACCGGGCTGGACGTCGACCCGGCGGTGGTCGCCGCCAGCAACTGGGACTGAGTCCCGCCACGAACACAGAGGACGAACGCAGAGGATGAACACGGAGGATGAACACAGTGGAACCGGTCAGTGTCCTGCGCAGCCGCCTGGAGTCCCTGCTCCTGGTGGCCGATGAGCCGACGTCGCCGGCGGACTTCGCCCGAGTGCTCGAGACCTCGGAGGCCCGGGTCGAAGAGACCCTGGTGGAGATCTCCACGGAGTTCTCCGACCGGGGCATGGGTTTCGAGCTGAGGGAACGTGACGGCCTGTGGCGCCTCTACACCCGTCGTGAGAACTCCGCCACCGTGGAGGCGAAGATCCTCGACGGTTCCCAGCAGAGGTTGTCCCGTGCCGCCCTGGAGACCCTGGCCGTGGTGGCCTACCGTCAACCGGTCACCCGGTCCCAGGTGGCGGGCGTGCGCGGTGTGAACTGCGACGGTGTGATGCGAACACTGGCACTGCGTGGCCTGATCGCCGAGGTCGGGGTGACCGGGGAGGTCGGTGGCGCGCACCTCTACGCGACCACGGACCTCTTCCTCGAACAGCTCGGTATCAGCTCCCTGGAGGAGTTGCCGAACCTTGCTCCGCTGCTGCCGGACGTCGACAGCATCGACGCGGTGGACCAGACCGACTAACCGTTGTCCGTCTGAAGGGTTAGACTGGTCAACTGACATAACTGAACACCCTCGACTGATTGATGAGGACCTCCGTGAACACTCCCGCTCGCCGAGACGGCACACCGGAACAGGATCCAGGGAAGACCCCTGCTGACCTGTACGTGTCCAATGCACGCCCTGCGCGTCGGCAACACGTCCCCGACCGTAAACCCCCGGAGGCGCGGTCCTCCGCGACCTCGTCCAAGGGCGGCAGGAAGGACGGTGGCCAGGGCGGCAAGTCCGTCCGGCTGCAGAAGGTCCTCGCCGCCGCCGGCGTGGCCTCGCGCAGGATGAGCGAGAAGCTCATCGAGGCAGGACGTGTCGACGTCAACGGTGAGACCGTGACCCAGCAGGGCATCCGGGTCGACCCTGACAACGACGTGATCCGTGTTGACGGTGAGCGTGTCATCGTCGACGAGAACCTGGTGACCTACGCGCTGAACAAGCCGCGTGGTTTCCAGTCCACCATGAGTGACGACATGGGGCGCCCCTGCATCGGAGACCTGGTCGGGGAGCGGGTCGCCGCCGGCCAGCGGCTCTTCCACGTCGGCAGGCTCGACGCCGCGACGGAGGGTCTGCTCCTGGTCACCAATGACGGGGAGCTCGCCAACCGGCTCATGCACCCACGGTACGAGGTGTCGAAAACCTACCTGGCGACTGTGCTGGGCGAGGCGGACCGTTGGCTGATCAACCAGCTGAAGAACGGCATCGACCTCGAGGACGGCATCGCCCGTGCGGACTACGTGCAGATCATCGACGTCTGGCAGGGCAAGTCCCTGATCAAGCTGGAGATCCACGAGGGGCGTAAGCACATCGTGCGTCGCATGCTCAAGGAGGCGGGGTTCCCCGTCCAGGCGCTCGTGCGGACCAAGGTCCACACCGTGCAGCTCGGTGAGCAGAAGCCGGGCACGCTGCGCGCCCTGAATCGTTCCGAGCTGACCAGCCTCTACAACGCGGTGCAGCTGTAATGACCAAGGAAAGGAACGACGTGACTGACGTGACCGACGTGACCGACCTGAGCAGGGTCGACAACATCGCCGGCGGTGGTTTCATCGTCGCCGTGGACGGGCCCTCAGGTACCGGGAAGTCCACGGTCAGCCGGCTGCTCGCCCGGAGGGCGAACGCGAAGTACCTCGACACCGGGGCCATGTACCGGGTCGCCACCCTGCACGTGCTGCGTGCGGGGATCGACCCGGGGAACACCGGGGCGGTGGTCGCGGCCACCGCCGACCTGCCGCTGCTCGTCAACGAGGACCCTGCGTCGACGGAGGTGCTGCTCGACGGTGAGGACGTCTCCTCCGAGATCCGCGGACCGGAGGTCACCGCCCACGTGTCGGCGGTGTCCGCCATCCCGGAGGTCCGGGAGAACCTGGTGGCGCTGCAGCGCTCGCTGGCGCTGCGCGCGGGCCGCTGCATCGTCGAGGGCAGGGACATCGGAACCGCTGTGTTCCCCGACGTCCCGTGCAAGGTGTTCATGACCGCCAGCGCCGAGGTCCGCGCGCGCCGCCGTTACGTGCAGGACGTCGCAGCGGGCCGGGACGTCGACTTCGACGTGGTCCTGGCCGACGTCGAACGCCGTGACGCCGCAGATTCGTCGCGGGAGGTGTCACCGCTGCGTCCGGCGGAGGACGCCGTCGTCCTGGACACCGGTGACCTCGACGTCGAGGAAGTCCTCGCGGAGCTGACCCGGTTGGCGCTCGAGTCCGCGGACCGGCCGGTGCAGCTGGAAGGCGCAGGTGACCTGGCCCCGGCAGGGGAGTCGCTGGTGTTCCGCACCACGGAGGGTGAGGTGCTCTCTGAGGGAGGGGACACCGAAGACACCGAAGATACTGAAGAGACCGATGATTCGGCGATCGATGACGGCCCCACCTCGGAGGAGGACTTCTTCGAGGAGTTCGACGACAGTGACTTCGGCGAAGCCGTCGACGACTCCGAGTTCGCCGACTTCGACCTGATGAGTGCCGACGCCGAGGACACCGACTGGGATGCGGTGGAGGAGGCGTTCGGTGTTCTCGGTGACGACCGTGCCGAGCAGGAGGCCCTGTGCACTGTGGCGGTCGTGGGCCGTCCCAACGTGGGCAAGTCGACCCTGGTGAACCGTTTCATCGGCCGCCGTGAGGCCGTCGTCGAGGACTTCCCCGGTGTCACCCGCGACCGGATCTCCTACCTCGGAGACTGGAACGGCCGTCGCTACTGGGTCCAGGACACCGGTGGATGGGATCCCGACGCCAAGGGCATCCACGGTGCGATCGCCCGGCAGGCGGAGACCGCGATGGCCACCGCCGACGTCATCGTCTTCGTCGTGGACACGAAGGTGGGCATCACCTCCACCGACGAACTCATCGCCCGTAAACTGCAGCGCTCCGAGGTACCTGTGGTGCTCGTGTCGAACAAGTTCGACTCGGACTCCCAGTACGGGGACATGGCGGAGTTCTGGTCACTGGGGCTGGGCAACCCCTTCCCCGTGTCCGCCCAGCACGGCCGTGGCGCCGCCGACGTCCTCGACGAGGTCCTGGCGAAGTTCCCGGAGACCCCGCGGCAGACCTCCGTGGTCTCCGGACCACGCCGCGTCGCCCTGGTCGGGCGCCCGAACGTCGGAAAGTCCTCCCTGCTGAACAAGATCACCGGGGAAGAGCGGTCCGTGGTGGACAACGTCGCCGGAACGACCGTCGACCCGGTGGACTCGGTCGTGGAGCTCAACGAGCGCAGCTGGCGGTTCGTCGACACCGCGGGCATCCGCAAGAAGACCAAGACCGCCCGTGGGCACGAGTTCTACGCGTCCCTGCGTACCCGGGCCGCGATCGACTCCTCCGAGGTGGCGATCTTCCTCGTCGACGCCTCGGAGCCCATCGCCGAACAGGACCAGCGGGTGCTCCGCATGATCCTGGACTCGGGCAGGGCCCTGGTCATCGCCTACAACAAGTGGGACATGGTCGACGAGGAACGTCGCGACGAGCTCGAGCGGGAGATCGACCAGCAGCTGGCGCATGTGCCGTGGGCGCGGCGGGTGAACATCTCCGCCAAGACCGGCAGGGCCCTGCAGAAGCTGGAGCCGGCGATGATCGAGGCGCTGGACAGTTGGGACCTGCGTATCCCGACGGGGCAGCTGAACACCTGGCTGCGGGCGGTGATCGCCCAGACCCCGCCGCCGATGCGTGGCGGACGTCTGCCGCGTGTCCTGTTCGCCACCCAGGCGTCCTCGGAGCCTCCGGTCATCGTGCTGTTCACCACCGGGTTCCTCGAGCACGGCTACCGCCGGTTCCTCGAGCGCCGTCTGCGCGAGTCCTTCGGCTTCGAGGGGTCACCGGTCCGCATCGCGGTGCGGGTGCGCGAGAAGCGTGGCCGCAGGAAGTAACTCTCCGGCCACCGGGTCACGCTGAATCAATTGCTGGACCCGTGACGCAGTGGTGGCGTAGTCTCCACGGACCATGACCGGTCGACAGCACACGTCCCTGCACCACACACTCGAGGACTACCGCCGCGCGCGGCCCGTGCTGGCCCGGCGGACCACGGACCCCGGACCGCCGCGGGGCGTGGCGACCCTGTGGTGGTTCCCGCCGGTGGTCAACGACCGGGCGGCGAGGAGCACCGCCGTACTCGTCGTCCTCCTCACCGTCGTGGTGCTCGCCCTGTCCCGTGCAGGATGGTCGACCGCCGCGGACGTGGCCCACGGGCTGCTCCTCCTGGGCTTCCTTCTGCGCGTGCTCGCCGGGCCGCGGTTCGACCCGTTCGGACAGCTGTCCGTGCGGTACCTCGCCGGTCGGCTGTTCGGTGACCCCGTGCCCGTCGCCGGCGCGCCGAAGCGTTTCGCCCAGCTGATCGGTGCGCTGTTCTCCGGGACGGCCCTCGCGTTGCGGCTCACAGGATTCGCCGGGGCGGCGGACGTGGTTCTCGTCGGCCTTCTCCTCGCCGCCGCCCTGGAGGGTTTCCTGGGGTTCTGCCTCGGTTGCAGGATGTTCAGCCAGCTCCAGCGGCTGGGTGTCGTGAGTGACGAGGTCCGTTCTGACTGCGCCCTGGGGCCGGTGCGGACCGGGGCATCCCGTCAGGCGGCGTCGAAGACGCCGCAGGCCTGACGACCCCCGGCGTCCCCGGTCGCCAGGGTGTCCTCGTCAGGGCCGTCGGGAGCATAGCGCTCCGGGACGTTACCGTAGTTGTCAGGGGACTCGTGGACGATGATCGCCGAGCCGTCGTCGTCCAGCAGGTCGGACTCCTGGATCCGGTCGGTGGTGACCGTCATGCGGGCGTCGCCGTTCCCGGTGACCAACAGGGCGGGAAGATCACCGCCGTGGTCCGGGTGGTCGTGCCCGTCCGCCCCGAGATGACCCCCGGCGGAGAGGAAGTCACCGGTCTCCGGGTCACCGGAGTCGTCGTCGGGGGCGGCGCTGTCCGGCTCACAGACGCCGACGGAGTGCAGGTGCATGCCGTACATGCCCGGCTCAAGCCCCGAGAACGAGACGGTGAGCTCGGTCGTGCCGGCGTCGTCCCCGCCAGGGGCAGAGATGTCCGCGGTCCCGATGTCGTCACCGTCGGCGTTCTTCACGGCGGCTGTCGCGATCACGGTGGAGTCGTCTGCGGTACCGCTGGCCGCTGCGGTGGTGGCGTCACCCGTGGCGTCCACCGGGGCGTCGTCGTCGGTGCCACCGTCGGTGCTGCAGGCGGACAGGGCGAGAAGGCCGGCCGCGCCGAGGGCGATCACGCCGCGGCGACGGCTCACGGCACCGGCTCTGCGGGGGATCCCGGTGGAGTCGATTGCGGTGGGGTGTGGAGTGGTGGTGAACACGTCGTCCTCTCGAGCTGGTGGGGAACGGTGATGTCCCTGCCGAGCGTACCGAAACCCGCGCCCGGGGTCCGTCCGCGCCGCCGGCTACCTGCGAGAGTCCGGCATGATGATCCAGGCCACCAGGTAGAAGACGGCCTGCGGGCCGGGGAAGATGAAGGACAGCACGAACAGGAGCCGCACGGTGTTGGGGGACCAGCCGAGCCAGTCCGCGATACCGCCGCAGACTCCGGCGACGATCCTGTGGTCATGTGAGCGTTCTAGTCGGGCCATGTGACCAGGGTACGCCCAGACGTCGCCGGCCCCAGCCGGGTCCGGGGGCAGGGAGCCCCCGGACGACAAAAAATCCCACCCCCGGAGGGATGGGAAAGATTGTCGGACTGACAGGATTTGAACACATGCGCACAGTGCCATGACCTGCACAGTAGTTCGGTGTTGACGTAGGTTTGACGCATAGGTTCTGGTAGGTTTTGAGCCATGTCCTCAATCACGAAGTACCTCAGCGGAACCGACAACACACCCCCGGCGAAGCGGAAGCCTCGCTACCGAGTGCAGTACACCGATCCGTCCGGCAAGCGTCGAACCAAGACAGGTTTTGTTACGAAGAAAGCTGCGGAGCATTGGGCCGCCGAGAACCTGTTGGAGCGCAACACCGGAAGCTACATCGACCCGTCACGTGGTAACCGGACTGTAGGGAAGGTCGGTGCGGCGTGGCTTGACTCGCAGACTCATCTAAAGCCTTCGACTCTGACACTGGCTGAGTCCACATGGCGCGTGCATGTCCTCCCGCGTTGGGGTGAGGTTCGCGTGTCGGAGGTTACGGCGGGGGACGTGGAGCAGTGGGCGCAGGGCATTGAGGCGGGTACGGCTACGAAGCGGCGTGCGGTCGCGCAGTTGAAGCAGATCATGGACCGTGCGGTGAGGGACAAGCTGATCTACGCGAACCCGGTGGGGGCGGTGAAGCTCCCGGCGAAGCCCCCGGCTAGGCGGGTGTACCTGACGTGGGGGCAGTTGCAGGCCCTGGCGGCGAACAGCGCTCACCCGGACATTGTGATGACCCTGGGGACCGTGGGGTTGCGGTGGGGCGAGTTGGCGGGCTTGCGGGTGATGGACGTGGATATGAAGCGTCGGCGGTTGCATATCCGGCAGAACGCGGTTCGGGTGCGTGGCCGTATTGTCCTGGGCACGCCGAAGACCCACGAGGCCCGCACGGTTGCGGTGTCTCAGCGGGTGTTGGATCTCATCGCGCCATTGTTGGAGGGTAAGGCTCCTACCGCTCTTGTGTGGGCACAGGGCGACGGTACGGCGCTGAAACCGCCGGGGCACGGGAAGTGGCTGGATACTGCGGTGAAGCGTTGTCAGGCGGAGGATGCGACGTTCCCTAGGGTCACGGCGCACGGTCTACGTCACGTCGCGGCAGGGATCATGGTGAACGAAATGAAGGCCACGCCTAAGACTGTGCAGCGTCAGTTGGGGCACGCGTCGGCGGCTATGACGCTGGACACCTATTCGGATCTGTTCGATGGTGCGCTGGACGAGATTGCGGACGCTTTCGACGATCTTTAGTCGCTGGTGAGGGTATGTCCCGGGCGCGGGAGCGTAATTCGATGGTCGGGGGAAAATCTGCCACCAACCACGTATGTCCCACAAGCGCGGTCAGCTTAGGCGGCGGCGCAGCTCATCCAGAAGCTCATCGTTCGACGCAGCAACGCCCTTCGGAAGGTGCTCCTCACTGACGTGCCCGGTCTGCACCAGTCCCACTAGCGGATTCTTCCCATAGGCGGTTGCAACACGTATCACGTAGTCCGCTGACAGTCTGCCGTGATTGCGTGCCATGTACTTCCCCAGGGCACCGTTCGACGCGCCTATCAGCCGTTCGGCTTGCCCTGTGGTCGCACCGGGGTTCAGTGACGCTATCCAGGCGGCGTGGTCGTCGTAGGTGCGCATGTGCTCAGGGTAGCGATGGGGGTTGGCATTTGGCACCAGAGGGTTGACTTTTGGAAAACGGGCTAGACATTTGTCTCTTCCTGGTGTACGTTTGTCTGTGTTGCTTAGGTGACCCCGCTACACCGACGGGCCTGAGGGATCGGTGGCCGCTAGCAGACGGTGAACCCAGGTTGGAGCTGGTTTCTACTGTTATGCCCCGGTGCTGGTCGAGATGATGTACAGCCGGTTCAAACATTCACGGCACCCGTACGCGGTGCCATAAGTCGAAGGAGAAGCACCATGAGCTATATCGACACGACAAACGCAAAGCTGGCGGAAGCCATGCGGAAGATCAAGACGGCGGAACGTGACCTGTTCGCGGCCCCGGGCGACGCAGAGGCGCTGCTGCGGGAAGCGGTGGTGGCGTTGCGATATGTGCAGGAGTATATGAATGACCACGATTCGCGGCCCTTGGCTGTCCGCGCTCCGGTGATGGGGGCGAAGCCGTGAATGATGTCGCGAGTACAAGCGCCGCGCGGGCTCGTGCAGGCAGAATCAGGGCGAAAGCTGCGGACCTACTGCAAGAAATTGCCGATGCATTCGAGAACCGGGATCACCTCGCACTAGGCTACAAAACGTGGGGCGAGTACTGCCGTGCCGAGTTCGACGGTCGCATTGCCCTGCCGAGGGCGAAGGGGGACCGACGTGAGCTTGTAGGGGCATTGGTGGATGCTGGGCTGTCTCAGCGGGCCGTGGCTGAAGCTACGGGCCTGTCACGAAACACCGTGGCGAAGTATGCCGCCCCGGCTCAAATTGAGCCACCCCTGCCCACTGTTCTGTCGCGTGATGAAGCGGAGCGCTTAACGGACGAACTGCTCCGGAACGACGTTGAGCTAGAGTCCGCGACGGCTGAACTCTACCAGGGCCGCGCGTGGGAATCTCTGGGGTATGAGTCGTGGGACGACATGGTTAAAGCGGAATGGGCTGACCTTAAGCTGACTATGCCGCTTGAGGATGAGCGGCAGGCAGTAGCGCCGATGGCGGAGCTAGTGGATCAAAATGAGCCATCCGTAGACCCGTACCAGGGACTGTTCTCGGCGTTGGAGTCCGCGAGAACACAAGCCGGTGACGCGTGGGAAGTGCTTTCAGATGAGTACGTGGCTGAAGCTATCCGGGATGGTCAGATGACCCCCAGGGAAGCCGTAGAGTCAATGCGGCGAACCATGTTGGCGGCGAAGGAGACGCAGACAGGCGGACATTTTCGGGTGCCGGGAACCTTAGAAAAGGGAAGCGATATGGCGACCGACCTGTACGTTAGGAAACTGGTCACTCATCAGGGGCACTGGTGGGAGATTGAGGGGTTCCCTGATCGGGAGACGGCGATCAAGAAGCTGCTCTGACCTGGGATGATACAATCCGGCGGTATAATAGACGTAGGCGAGCAAGAGACACCTCCGCTCTTTTCCGCAGGTCGCAAAAGGTTGTCACGCCGTGTGGTACTAATGGAGTGGACGCTTTTTCGGTCGGGGTAGTGCGTCTTGTCGATGAACATTCGCGGTCATACTAGTGTTTTCGGTGCCTGTTTTGTGGATATGCGCAGGTGAGATGCTGTGTATTTTTATAACCATTGGTGGACGTTACACATTTGACCTGCGGTTATACACTTGAGGTGCCGGATTCTAGGAATGGCGGTTAATCGCGGAAACTGCATGTAGAACCGTGTTTCCGGGACCCTTCTGTAATGGGTGGTAGTATGGTAGTACAGGGTTGAAAAAGAACAAAAAACAGCGATCGCTGACAAAAGGGGGTGAACATGAGGATTCAGGGGAAGCAGTACCTCACGATGAGTGAGACGGCGGAAACCTTCGGGGTGACGCCGACGACGGTCCGCCGGTGGGTGCGGGCCGGGGAGTTTGTGCCGCCACTGAAGCAGGGACAGGCGAGCTACTGGCCCGCTAGTGCGATTATTCGGCACTTGGATAATAGGGCGAAATAAGGCGATGAAACACCCGCACCCTTACCGATAGCCCTAGGGGGGCTGTTCGGCGGCGAGAGGTGCCAATCAACGCGATTACGATACGGCAGGGAGCCGACATGACAGACCTAATCAAGCCCTACCGCACAAAGAGCGGGAAGTGGCTACACGAGGTGGGTCACATCGGGCAGCGAACAGTGCTGCTCGACAACACCCAACTTGCGCAGTTAATCGAAGAGGCCAGGAGGGCTTTGAATGAACAAGATAATCCCACGGGACAGTAGGAAGGCCGCCGACTACCGGGAATGGCGGCAAGAGTGGCTGCTGGCCGTGATCCGCGAAGGCTTCGGCAAGAATACTCAAGGAATTGCTGTAGCCCTATGCTTCCACGCCTGGGCTAAGTCGGATGCGAATCTACAGCGGGGCACCTACACCTACGGCAACTTACGGCTAGCTGACGCGGCGGGGATCATGCCTGACGCTGACCCGGAGAAGCGGCGAAGGGTGGTGTCTGATGCGTTGGCTCCACTGAAGAAGGGGGGCTGGGTGACGGTCGAGAGGCCAGGGAACGGTCGCCGGGGGATGAACGGGATGATCCGTCTTACGGCACCCCATGACCTCACTCCGGTTGATATTTACGGGGCACACTCGGTACCACTACCCGAAAAAGAGGAAGTACCACTACCCGAAAATCGGGTACAAGGACTACCCGAAAATCGGGTACCTAGACCGTGGACAGACCGTGTACAAACCGTGGATATAACTACTTATCCTCAAACAAGGTTTGAGGGCGCACCAAACCACAGGACCGTGGAACCTACAGACTTCGATCACTTCACTGCCGTCGTAGAGAAGGAGAAGCGGGCCGTGCTCTCCGGGCACGCCACGGCCCTCGGCACTGACTACGAAGAGGCCCTAGACGCATTCACTGACTGCTGCGGCATGGACACGTCGAAGAACTGGGTTGGCAAGTTCAAATCCTTCATGACCCAGAACTTCGGCTAGCGGGGACCTGGGGATGGGGTTTAGGGAGACCCCCTAAATCCCCCTAAAGGGGGACTTGGCATGGACAAGAAGCGAGGGGGCAGGGGGCTGGCGTAGGCATGCCCGTAACGGCGCTGTACGGGGTCTCTGAGCGACTTTCGCGGTACTTGGGGATAGTTCCGCGCAGAAGGAAAAACAAACGCTTAAAACAGGGGGTTTCATAATGGGGGAAATCTACACCGCCGGGAGAACACCGGCATGGCAGGAATGGTCACGCGCATTCCACGCCACCGGGGCAGAGATTCAGGGGGTCGAAGGCTCGGGGCGCATGGTCGAAAAGCCTGACGTGATCCGACACCTGCCGTCCTGCACAAAGGGCTAAACCGGGCCGCTGGCCGAGAGGTTCACCGCACCAAATCAACTGAGAGGAAACACCAACATGAAAACAGAAGAAGATCGCCGGACTGACCCAGAATACCGGAAGCTCATCGCGCTTCCATGCGGGTCGAGAGCGAACGGCGGCGTACGACGCACAGCAATGCTCACAGTGTTCACCAGCTCATCAACGAAGCACGCTCGCCGCTACGTCAGCTTTGCCACGAGGGACACCCTCGTCCGCGTGAATCGTGAGGACGCGGAGCTGCTTATGCACGCACTGAACCAGTACTTCGGGGGTGACGCGAATGCCGACGACTGAGCACATGCGGGCTGTGATTGCCTTGGGGGAAGCGCTGACGAAAGTGCAGGACGCAGACACGCTACTACGCCCGGTCTCAGAGTTCTTACTCGACCAGGCCGACACCGAATGCGACCTAGAGCTGCCGGAGGTCCGGTAATGCAGTACGAGAAACGAACCAGAGCGAAGGGCATCCTAGTCGAGAAGGGTGTTGACGGCATCCTCGAGCGGGGGAACATCATCGTGGGCGCTTACCTGGGGGACAGCGGCCCGAAGACCCGCATCGGGATCGGGCAACACCGATTCATCATCGACGGCGTGCAGCTGAAGGATCTGGCGGACGCTCTCATAGACACCGCCGAACAGCTCGACGACGACCTGAGGTTCTACGGGGGCGCAGCGACTTCGAGTGAGCCAAATGGATCAGTCACTGGGACTACCGGCATCGACGGGGGTGCAGCATGAGCATCCCCATCAGCGCCGAAGGCCGCTACCTCAAAACCGGCAAACAAACCGTGTTTGAGCCGACGACCCTCAATGTGAAGCCATGGCACCCAGGGCATGTGGACGAGCAGCCGGGGGTGCTTATATCGCGTGGCCGCCGTCAATTCCGCCTGAACATCGAAGCTGCATACGAGCTCATCGATGTCGTTGCAGACATTCTCGAGCAATTCGACCGGGAAGAAACAGCAATGAATGAGGCTTACGAATCGCGGCCGTACTACACGAGCGAGGGGACAGCATGACCGAGCAGGAATACTACGGCTACACCCTCACGCAAGCACCCCGCCGGGGCATACTCGCCAAACAGATCGACGGCGACGATATAAAACTATTCACCTGCATCAGCAAGGCGAAACAGTACATCGACAACAAGGGGAAACAATGAACAACGAACAATCAGCATATGAAAAATGGGTGCAGCACAACCGTCGCGATAAGGCCCCGGGCCCGTGGCGACGCGTCGGTCTAGATCAGGCGCGCACCTACCGGGGTGGTATCGCAGATGACCCTAATCGGTTCGAGGAGGACCAATGACCAGTAACGCAGAGCTGTTCGCGCAGGCAGTGAACGAGGCCCCACCTACACCAGACACCCCCACCGGGCCGCGTAAGCCCGCACCTGTCCCTGAGATTGGGTCCATAGGCGCCCCCGGACACCGGGAAGCACAGAAGATGTACGACTTCCAGCAGGCGATCATCGCCGCAATGAACCGATAGGAGACAACACATGACCAACACCATCAACGCATACACCCGCGGCAGCGCCCGCCTGTCAGGCATCCGTGCCTACCAGTCCATGGCCGACACCTGGGGCGTGAGCCTCGACGAGCTGACAACCGACGAGTACAAAGCCGCGGCTGAGAAAGCACGAGCCTTCAAGCGCTTCCGCGCAGCTCAGTCCGCGCCGGACCTGCTGACCTTCATCCTCGATAACGACCCGAACAAGTGGAGCGCAGGCATGAACAAGATCGCGGCATCGCACGCGGCAGCACAGTTCGCCGAAGACAACTTCGCTCGAGTGAACGCGGCGCTCGAGCAGCGCGCAGACAACATGCTTCACAATGACCAGGCGAGAGCCCATGTAGCCAGCGTGCTCGACATCGACACCGCGCAGCAGCAGGTGATCGACGCAGCAGCAGCGCTCGGAACCAAGCTGTACGATCCGCAGAAGGCGGCGATCGCCTCACCACAGCACTTCGCTGCCTACATGGAGGGCATCGCCCGCATCGTGTCGCTCGACGCTGTACTCCGGTCACGTACCGAGCGTGCCGCCATGTTCGCAGACGTCCCGCTGCTGACCAGCCTGAAGTACACGCTCGACGGTTTCGGACGCCGCGACGAGCACTACAGCCGCGACGACGTCGCAAAACACCAGAAAGCACATGACTGGCGACGGCACGCCTCCGGTGACGACGAAGTGATTACCAAGCTGGCCGTCGGCGAGTACGCACCCCTCACCCTGTCAGTGAGCCTCGACCCGGACGTGCTCGCTAAACGAGCCGCCCGCCTCGCCGGAGCCGGAGCAACCGAGCAGATCTGACCTGGCATCCCGCCCCTCCGGGCGGGGTCGCGCCCCTACTGTTGGCGTTGGCGCTCGGTACGGCTGTGTATCTCGCCATAGGGTGTTTGAGGCGGCCTGTACGGGCCTGTGGGGGGTTTTGAGGGGCGTTGAGGGGTGATTGTACCCCTTGGCGGCTTATAGGGGGCTCTACGGTTTTATCGTGACTTTCCGCTGGTCAGCGGCGGGGGTCGATATTGAAGGGGGAATGAATTGGCATTACCGAGAAAGAACACAACTAGCAGGGCCGGGTTCGAGGTGATGATCGCGAAGCCGGGCGTGAAGCCTGATCTGGTGGAACTATATGGCGAGGAGTCCCCGGTGGAGATGCGGGGCGGTGCTCGTGGACCGTGGCACCCCGCAACACTGGCATGGTGGGCATCGCTGGACGATCACCCCACGATGCACGGGATGACGCAGGCCCAGTGGCTCGACTTGGCGAACCTGGCGGTCCTGTACGACGCAGTGGCGAAGGGCTCGCTGAAGTACCGGAGCGCGTTACAGACCGGCCTGTCCGCGTACCTGCTCACACCGGGTGACCTACGGAAGCACGCTATGGAGCTGGCTACGCGTGAAGCGGTCGCCCCGGTCGCCGGGGTTGCTAACCCGGCGTTCGAGGCATGGAAGGCGGTGAACTCATGAGCGACGAGTACGTGGACATGATCTGCCAGGGCGAGGTCCGTCGCGCACGGCCCGCCGGGGACAGGGCGCACAACGGCGGTATGTGGGGCATCACCGAGGACGGGCACCTGATCCAGGCCGACCGGTTCCCGTGGCAGCGCGGGTGGTTCTTTGTGAAGAATCCGAACCGTCAGGTCCGGGTGGAGAATCTGGAGGTGGAGCTGGGGCGCCGTCTGCCAGTGTTGTTCGCGGCGTGGGCAGAGTGGCAGGACACCGGGGTGAAACCACCGACACCGGACGGGATTGACGAGGGGTTTATGGAGGTGTGGGGAGGTCGCGACCTTGATCGGCACGTCTGGTGCCATGATTATTGATCTGAGCGTCCCGGGCGTGGTGGAGACCCACCCGTTCGGGGACGTGCCGGGGTGCTACATCGTCCTCGATGAGGTGGGCTGCGAGTTGTTCCCGTGACAGGTGTTCAGAATTGAACACCTACTGCGTAATTTTGCGCACTTGCCGTGCAGGTAAGACGCACGCCCGGCAGGTGATGCAAATGCAACACCTCGGATGCGACGACTAGCACGGACGGCAGGTGTCCCATTTGGGACACCTGAGCCGGTGACAGGGTGTAACAATGTGACAGGTGCCCCTGAAGGCCGCCCTGGCCGGAATACCCGTGTGGTCACATCCCACTTCCACTGTTTCGGCCCCTTTGCCATCCGTATCCTCCGCCGGCGCTTAGGGTTATCCCCCCAGGGTATCCTAAGTTAGGTTCACCTACTTCCATTCGATCTTGATTCGTGACGGGTCGAAGCCGGGGCCATGTCGGTCAACGGGGGAGGATCGTGACCGTCGTGAGCCGGTGGTGACGGCAGAATCTTGACGATGGTTTGACGACAGTTTGACGACATTGGCAGTCAACAGGTGTCCGATCGTGTCCAGAGTTGCGGATCGCGGGGGCGACGTGCTAGATCAGGCATCTGCGCTGCTAAACGGCATTATTGCTGTATGTGGGCACAAAAAATCCCACCCCCGAAAGGGTGGGAAAATTGTCGGACTGACAGGATTTGAACCTGCGACCCCTACACCCCCAGTGTAGTGCGCTGCCAAACTGCGCCACAGTCCGCCGGTCCATCGCTGGACCTCGGATAGATTACAACACCCGTATTCGTGTTCGCCAATCGCCTGCTCGGCGACGGTTTGTGGAGCTACCCGGTCACGGTCACCGGCGCCTCGGAGACGACGATGCCGTCGGCGTCGGCGTAGGCGATGTGGCCGGGGACGAAGTCGACGCCGCCGAAGCTCACGGTGACGTCCCGTTCGCCCGCACCGTCCTTGGCGGACTTGCGGGGGTTGGTGCCCAGGGCCTTGCAGCCGAACTCCATGGAACCGACGGCGGCGGAGTCTCGGATCGCACCGTTGATGATCACGCCGGCCCAGCCGTGCTCCACGCCGAACTCGGCGATCATGTCACCCATCAGTGCGGTGTGCACCGAGGCGTCCCCGTCCACCACGAGGACCCCTCCGGGGTTGTCCTCCTGGAGGATCTTCTTGACCAGTCCGTTGTCCTGGAAACAACGCACGGTGGTGACCGGACCGCAGAAGTCGGTGTGGCCGCCGAAGTCGCGGAACTGGGTGTCGCAGCTGCGGACCTCCGGTCCGATGACGTCGACGAGATCGGCGGTGGGGATGAAGGAGATGTCGTTGCTCATGGTGAGTCAGCCTAGCGCGGCGGGCCCATCACACGTGACGGATGTGGGGTTCCGCCCAAGCGGCGATCAACTCCCCGGCGCGTTGCGCGGAACCACGCCAGGTGAGCAAGTGGTCGGCGTCCGGGAGACTCGTCAGGCTTTTCGGCCAGGACGCGGCTCCGAGGATCCTGGCCGCGTCGGTGACGGGGACGGTCTGGTCCGCCGGGGAGTGCAGCACCAGCAGCGGTGGCCGTACCGCCGCGATGTCCGCGGCGACGGTGGTGGGGTCGGAGACGTCGGCGAGGTCGCTGAGGAATGCGTGCGACACCGGGATGTCCCGTTCGGCCAGGTGCACCGTGCGGATCTCGCCGGGCCCGATGTCGGCGCAGCTGTCCTGGAGGGAACGGGCCGCTGAGGCGGGGCGGAACGGTGCACCGACGGTGGCGACGGCCCTCAGTCCGGGCAGATGCTGTGCGGCGCGTAGCGCGACGGCGCCGCCGAGGGAGTGCCCGACCAGCAGTGTGGGGGCGGCCAGACACTCCTCCAGCCAGGCGGCCGCCGCACGGAGGTCGGCGACGTTGGAGGAGAAAGTCGTCGCGGCGAAGTCGCCCCCGGACCCGCCGAGCCCGGGGAAGTCGAACCGGAGACAGGCGATGCCGGCGCGGGCGAGGGTCTTCGAGATGCGGAAGGCCGCAGGCACTTTACGGTGGCAGGTGAAGCAGTGGGCGAAGAGTGCGACCGGGACGCCGGACGCGCGGAATTCGTCGGGGGAGAGTTCGCGGGCGTCGCCGGGGAGGTCGACGGTTCCGGCGAGCACCGGCCCCGGTGCACCGTTCACTTCACCTCCATGGAACTCGACGTCGACGGAGGTCACGCTTCGGGAAGTCACCCGGCGCAGTCTAGTCGCGAAGTCCGGTCTCGGGGTCCTGTGCCGGGCGTGACAGTGCCGGACAGCGCCGGACGGTGCCGGACTGTGCCCGTCGGACGGTACGACGACTATCCTTGCAACGGAAGCGTGCGGAGCACGACCCCTATTCACGAAGTGTGCGGAGGCGAGGATGGCCGGATTCGGCTGGTTCTGGAAGGCCATGGGTTCGTCGGCGACGGCGAACCAGAAGAAGTCGAAGACGATCGTGTCTGAGGCGGCGAAGGCCGTGGACCGGCTCGCCCAGGCCTCGGACACCGAGGTGGTCGAGATCGCCCGTTCCTGTGTGACCACCGGTGAGTCCCCGTCGATCGACGATGCGCCGTTGCTGCTGGCCGCCGTGCGGGAGGCCGCCGAGCGGACGATCGGCATGCGTCCCTTCGACGTGCAGCTGCAGGGAACACTGCGCATGCTGGTGGGGGACGTCGTCGAGATGGCCACGGGTGAGGGCAAGACCCTCACCGGTGCGATGACCGCGGTGGGTTACGGGCTCCAGGGGCGCCGGGTCCACCTGATCACGGTGAACTCCTTCCTGGCCGGTCGTGACGACCAGTGGATGGGGCCGTTGCTGGACTTCTTCGGCCTGTCCCACGGTGCCATCGCCGAGGAGCACGGTGCTGACGAACGCCGGGACATCTACGCGCGCGACGTGATCTTCGGCGCGGTCAACGAGATGGGCTTCGACGTGCTTCGCGACCAGCTCATCACACGTCGGGAAGATGCCGTTCGTACGCCGGCGGACGTCGCCGTCATCGACGAGGCGGACTCGGTCATGGTCGACGAGGCGCTGGTTCCGCTGGTGCTGGCGGGGTCCGAGCCGGGCCCGGCACCGACGGGGCAGATCACCGACCTGGTGCGACGGATGGAGGAGAACCGGCACTTCACGGTCTCCGGCGACCGTCGGAACGTCTTCCTCACCGATTCAGGCGCCCGGTTCGTGGAGAAGGGGCTGGGGATCGAGTCCCTCTACGGGGTAGGGGACCCGGCCGGGGGACGGGACGCCGATCTCGCCGACACCGCCGCCGACGCCGCGGGAACTGCCGAGACACCGGGGACGCTGCTGTCCCAGGTGAATGTCGCGCTGCACGCGCAGCACCTGCTGACCCGTGACGTCCACTACATCGTGCGCGACGGCAAGGTGGCTCTCATCGACGGTTCCCGGGGCCGGGTCGCGGAACTGCAGAGGTGGCCGGACGGTCTCCAGGCCGCCGTCGAGGCCAAGGAGGGACTCCAGGTGACGGACGGGGGACGCATCCTCGACCAGATCACCGTGCAGGCGCTCCTGGGGCTCTACCCGAGGAAATGCGGGATGACCGGAACCGCCGTCGCCGCCGGCGACCAGCTGCGGCAGTTCTACGACCTGTCGGTCAGCGTGATCGACCCGAACGTGCCGACCCGACGTTTCGACGAGGCCGACAGGGTGTACACCACCGAGGAGCAGCGCGACGCCGCCGCCGTCGACCACATCGTGGAGGTGCACCGTACCGGGCAGCCCGTCCTCGTCGGCACACAGGACATCGCGGAGTCCGAGCGGGTGGCGGAGGCGCTCGCCGCCCGAGGTGTGGAATGCAGTGTGCTCAACGCGAAGAACCACGAGGCGGAGGCCGCCATCGTCGCGGAGGCGGGCCGGGCGGGCCGTGTCACCGTCTCCACCCAGATGGCCGGCCGGGGTACGGACATCCGGCTCGGTGGACGTGACGAGGAGGACCACGACCATGTCGTGGAACTCGGCGGTCTGCATGTCGTCGGCATCGGACGGTTCCGGTCGCAGCGTCTGGACAACCAGCTGCGGGGTCGCGCCGGGCGTCAGGGGGATCCCGGGTCGTCGGTGTTCTTCGTCTCGTTGGAGGACGACGTGGTCAACACCGGTGGCGCCGGGGAGGAGCTCCGTGCCGAGCCGGGGGAGGACGGCCGTCTGGAACAGCGTAAGGTCCTGCAGTTCATCGACCACTGCCAGAGGGTCGCAGAAGGTCAGATGCTGGACATCCACGCCACCACGTGGAAGTACAACAAGCTGATCAACGACCAGCGTGAGATCGTCGACGACCGTCGGGGAAAGGTGCTCGACACCGACACGGCCTGGCAGGACCTGAGCTACCACGACGTGGAGAAGGCCGGTCGTCTGCAGTCCGAGGGGATCCCCCAGGACGTCCTCGACCAGGCGGCGCGGGAGATCATGCTCTACCACCTGGACCACGAGTGGAGTGAGCACCTGGCGTACCTCGACGACATCCGGGAGTCCATCCACCTGCGCGCCATCGCCAGGGAGAGCCCGATCGACGAGTTCCACCGCATGTCCATCGCCGCGTTCGGTGAGCTGGCGGAGCGTGCCGTGGACCGGGCCCGTGAGACGTTCAGTGAGATCGAGATCACGGCCGACGGTGCTGACCTGGAAGGTCAAGGGCTGCACAAACCCAGTGCCACCTGGACCTACATGGTCAACGACAACCCGCTGTCGAACTCCGGAGGAAGCGTCGTCGGGTCGATCGCGGCGATGTTCCGCTGAGTTCCGGCACCGTTTCGGCGAGGCTTTCCACCGAGCATCCGGGACGCCGGGTAGTATGGTGGAAACGGCTTGCGGACCACACGTCCGCTTCCCTCATCGGCTCCTGCCGCGACCTGCGGTCGGGGCCCATGGTCACACTGCAACAGATTCCAGGAGGAACTGAAACATGAGCGACAACACCGGGATCCCGGAAGCATCGGTCGAGACGACCTCGGTCTTCCGTGCTGACCTCCTCAAGGAGATGGAGACCGGTGCGCAGTCCGAGTCCGCACCTGCCGGTGTGGAGGGTCTACCGTCGGGTTCTGCGCTCCTCGTGGTCAAGCGTGGTCCGAATGCCGGCTCACGGTTCCTGCTCGACCAGGACACGACTGCGGCCGGCCGTCACCCCGACAGCGACATCTTCCTCGACGACGTGACCGTCTCCCGTCGCCACGCCGAGTTCCGCCGCAACGGTGAGGAGTACGAGGTGGTGGACGTGGGAAGTCTCAACGGCACCTACGTCAACCGTGAGCCGAAGAACTCCGCCGTGCTGAGCAACGGCGACGAGATCCAGATCGGCAAGTTCCGCCTGGTCTTCCTGAACGGAACCAAGGACGCCTGAGGCCCAGCCTCCTGTAGTATCGCCTCTGTCAAGACCATGTCACCGGATACGCATCCGATGTGAGGAGTACTGTGTCAGCGAATGCCGCAGCTGCAGGGCAGCCACAGCCTGAGTCCCGTCCCTCGGCCGGGCGGGTCCTGCCCACGTCGTCCATCGGGGACGTCCTCAAGCAACTCCAGGCGGACTTTCCCGACGTCACTGTCTCGAAGATCCGCTTCCTCGAGGCAGAGGGGCTGGTGACCCCGCAGCGGAGCAAGTCCGGTTACCGGCGGTTCTCGCCGGAGGACATCTCCCGGCTGCGCTACATCCTGGCCAACCAGCGTGACAGTTTCCTTCCGTTGAAGGTGATCAAGGAGCAGCTCGAGGCGATGGACTCGGGCAAGGTCACCCCGGTCGACGCCCGCAGGTCCGTCGCGGGCACGGTCACCCCGGAGCAGTTCCGTCAGGCCACCGTCCGTCGGCTGACCCGTGCCGACGTCGCTTCCCGGGCCGGGGTCGAGGACTCGTTCATCGCCTCGCTGGTGAAGATCTCGCTGATCACCCCTGACGCCGCCGGATTCTTCTCCGTCGACGACGTGGACGTCGTCCGTATCGCGGCGAAGATGGGGGAGTACGGGATCGACAACCGCCACCTCAAGACGCTGGCGACGCAGGCACAGCGGCAGGCTGACCTGGTGAACCAGGTGGCCGGCCCGCTGGCCCACGGCCGCGACGAGAACGCCCGCGAGCGTTCCGCGGAGCTCAGCAGGGAAGTCAGTGCCCTGGTCGTCTCACTGCACGCCGCACTGATCAAGGGGAAGCTGCCGCGCTGAGGCCGGCAGGCAGCAGTCCGCCCCGACCGTCCTCCGACGGTCGGGGCTTTCTTCTGCCGGAACGACACGCGTGTTGTTACACCTGTGTTGTCCGGGTGGCCGTGTTAGGCTTACCCTCGACCTCAACTTGAGGTTCAGGGGTGAGGGTTGAAACGTGCGGCCGTCCGCGGCTCCCGGTTGACTCCTCGGCCATCCCGTCTAATCTTGAGAGCAGTGAATCACAGGTGTGCAAGCAGACACGCCGAACAGAGGAGAATCAGCATGGAGCGGAGCGACTCCCGGGACATTCCGGACAAGGACAAGGGTACAGCGCCGGATTCTGTCGACGCCGCCCGGTCGCCGCAGCAGGACACCTTGTTCGACGTCGACGGACCCGACCAGGAGGTCGGCTACCGCGTGACGATCGCATGTCAGGTCGCCGGCATCACCTACCGGCAGCTGGACTACTGGGCACGCACCAAGCTGGTGCAGCCCTCGATCCGCACCGCCCACGGTTCAGGCTCCCAGCGTCTCTACTCCTTCCGGGACATCCTCGTCCTGAAGATCGTCAAGGGTCTGCTCGACACCGGTATCTCGCTGCAGAACATCCGCCGGGCCGTGGACAAGCTCGGTAACCTCGGCGTCGACGACCTCGCCGGCATCACCCTGGTCTCCGACGGCAAGACCGTCTACGAGTGCCGCTCCGCCGAAGAGGTCATCGACCTCCTCGCCGGCGGTCAGGGCGTCTTCGGAATCGCCGTCCCCGGTCTCATGAAGGAGCTCAGCGGTACGATCACCGCCTTCCCCTCCGAGCCCGCCGAACCGGCGGCCCAGCCCGAGACGGCGTTCAACCCCTCCGACGAGCTCGCTGCCCGCCGTCGCAGGAAGTCCTCCTAGAGTTCATCCTCCGCCCGGGCCAGCGGAACCCCCGCCAGGCTCCCCGCCGTCTCCGTGAGCCACGGCGACGCCGGCTCAGGCGTCACAGTGTCAGTGCCACCGGCCCGTGAGGCGAAGTCCGCCGCCGCACGAGCCTCGTCCTCGTCCACCGCAGGAGAGGAACCGAAGGCGACGAGAGGGAACACCACCTCGCCTACCGTACGGACGTCACCCACCCCGTCTCCGGACTCCGACAGCAGCGCCGCGGACGTGAGCACCGGCAGATTCTCCCCGCGTGCCGTCCGCAGATCCGGGCCATCGGGTGCGCCGTCCCGCCCGACGGCCTCAGCGGCGAGAGCCGAGACCATCGACTCCGCGCCGGTGGGCAGCACCGCCGCCGCCGGCTCCGGATCCGCCCCGTCGGGCACGGAGTGGACCAGCTCATCGGACCCCACGAGCTGCACGGTGTCCGGGGCTCCGGACAGCCCGGGGATGAATCCCGTTCCCGCGGGGATCCACACAGGTGCCACACCGGGCCGCGCACCGCGGTAGTCTGCCGTGGCCTCGGCAGTGGACCTGATCTCGACGACGGCGGTGACGCAACGGTCGCGTACCACGGGGTTCCCGGCGTTGTAGTCCTCGGCCAGGGTCCGCGCGGTCTCCGCTGCCGCGGGGTCGGCCCACACGGTGAGGCGTTGCTCACCGTCGATGCAGGTGGCTGAGGCGTCCTCGTCGCCCTGCTTCCCGGCGAGGACGAACCACCCCACCGTCAGGGCGGTGACCAGCAGGAGAGCGAGCAGTGCCGCCCACACCCACCCCGCCACCCTGATCCGGGACTCAGGTGCGCTGTGTCGTGCCATGGCCGCTCTCCGTCTTCTGTGTGTCTCCGGCGGGGTCTGCCACGTCGAAGAAGGTGTCGATCCGGTCGATCAGCGACCGGCGGAGGACCTGGCCACGGTCGGCGAAGTCGCGCTGGCGCCGGACATACTCCGCGCGTCCCTCCGGCGTCTCGACCTCCACCGGTGTGAACCCCCACTCCCGCAGGTCGTAGGGGCTGGCCTCCATGTCGGTCCGGCGGACGTCACAGGCCAGCCGGAAGGTGTCGAGCCAGAGCTCCCCGGGGACGAGCGGGCCGAGTTTCGTCGCCCACTTGTACAGGTCCATCGTGGCGTGCAGGCAGCCTGGCTGCTCCAGGTCGACCTGAGTCCGTCTGGTCGGGTGAAGCGTGTTGCGGGGGACGGCCTCGTCGGTGAAGAAACGGAAGGCGTCGATGTGCGTGCACCGAAGAGTGCTCTCCTCGACCACCGAGTCGGTGCCCGTCCGCCCGAGACGCAGGGGCTCGGGATGGCGGGGCTCGTCGCGGTACACCATCGCCCACTCGTGCATGCCGAAGCAGCTGAACCTCGGGGTGTGATCCAGGGTGGCGGACAGTAGACGACGGATGAAACGGAAACTCTCCCCACGGCGGGCCGCCAGGGAAGCGGCGTCCAGCTCCCACCGGCGGGTACCGTCCCGGTCAGCGACCTCCCGGAGACTCCCCGTGGTACCGGGCCTGTCGCCGTCGTCGGCCACGAGCGAGACCGCGGCCCCGGGATTCCACCGTCCGAGTTTCCCGGGCGTGACGGGGTAGTAGGTGAACATGAAGTCCCAGACGGGGTGCCGTTCACCGCGGGAGCGGCGCGCACGGTGACCGGCGGTGAGCTCATCGACGGCGCGACGGTGTTCGCGCTGGTGGGAGCGCCACACCTCCGGCTCCAGAACCACATTTCCTCCTCGCATATCGTCTACCGTACGCTCCGACACTCAGCCCACCGACCTCAGGCCGCCGCGGCCATCCCTCAAATATCCCGCAAGAGCCTGCACTGCGCTCCGCGACGCCTGCAGATGGCTCGGCAGGAAGTGACAGTAGATCCTGTCGGTGGTGCTGATCTGGTCATGCCCCAGCAGTGCGGCGACGGTCTGCAACGACTCCCCACCGGACAGCAGGGACGTCGCGTAGAAGTGCCGCATCCCGTGCATCGAGATAGCTTCATCTACGTCAGCGGACTGGCCGCCCGGTGCTCTCGCGTACCGGGTGGTGGAGGTGGTTAAGGGAGGGGGTCTGCACCTTCTTCCTCTCTGCCGGCGTCTTCGTCGGGGCTGCTGTCGGCGGCGTGGTGTCGGGTGTCGTCCCAGTGGTGGACGATCCCGTCATCTTCGTCGTCGGTGTGGACACTTGGGGAGGTTTTCTCAGGTTTTCCCTGTTTGCCGTCGAAATCATGGGGGTGTGTCCCCGACGCTTAGCGTCCAGGTCGGCAACGGGGGTTTCGAAGGCGCCGTGGGTGTCGGGGAGCTTCATCCGCTCGAGTAAGCGTCCCGCGATCTGGTCCTCGGTTAGTGACCAGATCGCTGTCTCGGGGTAGACCCTCTTGGCCCTGTCTCGTCGCCACCTCGGCATCGGCGTCGGCCTGCCCGCCATGTGGGCGTTGTTGCACCTCGGGGCATGGGCACAGGGCGACACCAACGGCGCCTACGTGTCGGCGTTGTCCTTCTCGATGGTGACCGTACTCATTGTGGCGTACTACGCGCTGCTGGATCAGAGGATCCGAGGTGATGCGCCATCGACGGAAGCAACGTCGTCCTGATCGGCTCTGTCCTGACGTTCGTCGGTGTCGTATTCACGGCTGTGTTCCAGCTCCGCGGAAAGTCAGTGGAGCAGGAACCGGACTGGTTCAAGACTCTGTCGGAACGGGTGGATGAGCTGACCAACCAGATGGACGGGTTGCACGCGGAGCTGCGTGGTCTGCAGCGGTGGAACGATTCAGCCCTGGCGCTGATCCGTCAGCTCCTGGTCCTTGTGCACCCGGATCAGCGGCCGGTGAACCCTCCTGAACTTCGGGAGGATCTGGACCAGACCACCGGGTGAGCCTGAGCGGTGGGCGGCGCGCACACCCCCGGGGTGTTGTTCTTCTTAAGAGTGTTCGGGTGGGATAATGTGTGTCTTGTCCAGGGGGTGGTGATCCCTGGATGCGGACCTACTGCATGAGGGTCCCTTTCAGAAGAATGTGCGCACCTCGGCAGGTAACCCCCGCTGAGGTGCGCTTTCTTCATTCGTTCGACTAACGAACGTGCCCCCGGGGGTACGTTTGATTCCGGCATGTAACAGTTTCTGACGGTAGCTCGCTAATGTCACTGAAGCGCAGAGCAACGCGACTCAGCGCACAGAAGCTTTCATCTGACCGAAAGGTGCTACTATGCTGCCCATCATCTCTGACATCGTCACCGCTATCTCCGAGTTCCTCGCGGGCGCCCTGAACCTGGTCCGCGGCTCCATCGTCGACTAATTCGCGCTGGCGATGTAAACCCCCGTACTTCGGTGCGGGGGTTTTCTGCGTTACGGGGACACTCGAGAGAGGAGCAAGGCGCCGGTCCCGGAATGAGGGATGAGCCCCGTGGAGTCGTGCATGTAGCGTGCAATTCG
Organism: Corynebacterium sp.; assembly: GCF_022712195.1. GTDB lineage: Bacteria > Actinomycetota > Actinomycetes > Mycobacteriales > Mycobacteriaceae > Corynebacterium. Next base: position 26,385 of record NZ_JALAGY010000005.1, read on the forward strand.
TCGCCTGGACTCGCCCCTCACTCCTGCGTCCCTGACGCCTCGGCGGGGCAAGTCGTCGACCAAGTGCTGGCGTGGACCGACAAGAGGCTGGAAGTGAACGTGACCTGGATGCGGCAACGCCTGGCGGGATGTGGCGAACGTATCGGCCGCCTGGAGGACAGGGCGTCGACTCTGGATGTGCGTATGGGGCGGCGCTGGCGACGATTCGCCGGCTGCTGCAGCATTCCCCGGAGTACTACCACTCAGGGACGAGGGGGCCGACACGGCCCGTGATCGACTCACTGCGAATCCCGATATGGTGTGCGGTTGGTGAACAGGGTGTACGGTGTGGCTGTGTGGAGGGGTGATGTCCTCCGCGCACGATGCGCCAGCATGCATCGACCTTTCGACGACGACGCGCACCCTGGGTTGTGATGCCCCGGGGTGCGCGTCTCTGTTCGTTTTCCTGCAGATATAGATATAGCGAATGGGTCGAAGCACCCCCTTATGGGGTAACTTAGTCTTGTAGGCGTAACGACTGACACAGGGACATCGGTAAACTACGTGGAGCAGCGAGGAACATCCACGCTGCAGAACTTCGTTCTCCAACTGAAAGGCATAATCATGCTGCCCATCGTTTCTGACATCGTCACCGCCATCTCCGACTTCCTGGCCTCCGGCCTCGAGCTCATCACCGGCTCCATCCAGGGCGGCGGCGCTGCCTAAGTCGCACTAGCGACTCGCGAACCCCTGCACTTCGGTGCGGGGGTTTCTGCATTCCCGGTCGGTGTCACACCCGACACTCGATAGCCCCCACTGTCGTCATGACGGTGGGGGCTTTTCGTCATCCCAGTGCGAGGGGAGGGACGTTCTCATCTCTCAGATTTCCCGTATCGGGCGTTCTGGGCGACCCTGCTGACCTGCAGTAACAACTCCGCTCCAGGTCACGTCTCAGGGGCCGGGTAGTAGGTGAACATGAAGTCCCAGCCGGGGGGCCGTTCACCGCGGGCGCGGCGCGCACGGTGACCGGCGGTGAGCTCGTCGACGGCGCGACGGTGTTCGCGCTGGTGGGAGCGCCACACCTCCGGCTCCAGGATCTCGGTCTGTCCCTGCAGGGGGGTCAATGGTACGACAGCCCTACCAGGCGAAGTCAGTCGTCATGGGTCCAGTCCCTGACCGTTCCCACGAGCTCCTCGATGACGTCCTCCAGGGTGATGACGCCGACCACTACACCGTCGTCGGAGATCTGGGCCATGTGCGAGCTGGTCCTGCGCAGTTCCTTCATCGCGTGGTCGAAGTTCACGCCGCCCTCCACCGTGATCAGCGTGCGGATGTCATGCAGGTCGACCAGCTGGTCGGGGCCGGTGGCGGGGTCCAGCAGATTGTCGAGGACGTCCTTGACGTGGATGTAGCCCAGGTAGTCGCCGGACGGCCCGGTGACAGGGAAGCGCGAGTAACCGGTCTGGGAGACGGCCTCCTCGACCTGGCCCACGGTGATCCGGCCTGTGGAGGGGTCGACGGGGATGGTCCGCACCGCGGAGCGGGGGATGACCACCTCACTGAGGGTGCGCTTCGAGGAGTTCAGGGCCTTCGACAGGCGGGTGGCCTCCGAAGGTCCGATCAGGCCCTCGGACCGGGACTCCGCGATCATCTGCGAGAGTTCGGAGGGGGACACGGTGGCGTCCAGTTCGTCCTTCTGCTCGACGCCGAACAGCTTCAGGGTGATGCGGGCGATCCAGTTGAGGAACACCATCACCGGGTGGACGAGGCGGCAGAACAGCAGGTGCGGGGACACCAGGACGGTGGCGACGGTCTCCGGACCGGCGAGCGCGATGTTCTTCGGCACCATCTCGCCGAGAATGATGTGCAGGATCGTCACGATCAGCAGGGAGATGGCGAAGGACACCGGGTGCAGCAGGTTCTCGGGGAGCCCGGCAGCGTGGAACGGCGCCTCGATGAGGTGGGCGATGGCGGGCTCTCCGACCTTGCCGAGCAGCACCGAGGCCACGGTGATGCCGAACTGTGCGCCGGCGAGCATGATCGTGAGGTGTTCGATGGCGTAGAGAACCTTCTCCGCGCGGCGGTTGCCTGCGGCGATCATGTTCTCCAGCCGGTCGCGACGCGAGGAGATCAGGGAGAACTCCACGCCGACGAAGAAGGCGTTGAGTCCCAGCAGCAGGACGGCGAAGGCGATGGCCCAGAGGTCATTCACGGTTCTCACCCTCCTTCTTCCCGTCCACGCTGTGGGTGTCAGGCACCGGACGCAGCTGGACGCGGTCGATCCGGCGGTTGTCCATGGATTCCACGGTGGCCTCCCACCGGACGGGATTGCCGTCGGTGACCCGCTCCATCAGGTCGCGTTCACTCCGGGGCAGCAGGACCCGGTCACCCTCGGTCGGGATGCGGCCCAACGTCGCCATCACGAGGCCACCGAGGGTCTCGTAGGGGCCGTCCGGTGCCGCGTAGCCGCAGGCGTCCTCGAGTTCGTCGCAACGCACCAGTCCGGAGAGGTCCCAGAACTGCCCGCTGCGCTGGACCTCGGAGTCGGTCCGGTCGTCGTGTTCGTCCCAGACCTCGCCGAGGATCTCCTCGACGACGTCCTCGATCGAGACTATGCCCGCGGTTCCGCCGTACTCGTCGACGACGAGGACGAGCTGGGAGCCGGCGGACCGGACGAGGTTGAGCACGGCGTCGCCGCCGAGGCTCGTCGGTACGGTGGGCACCCGACGGGCGAGGTCCCGGACGGGGGTGGAGGCACGCTCGGCGGCCGGGATGGTCAGCGCGTCCTTGACGTGCACGACGCCGATGGTCTCGTCGAGGTCGCCGTTGACCACGGGGAACCGGGAGTGACCGGACTCGTGTGCCTCGCGGATGAGGTCGAGAGCGGTGTCCGTGGTCTCCAGGGTGTCCACGGTGGAGCGCGGGGTCATGAAGTCCTCCGCGCTGGCGTCACCGAACTTCAGCGAGCGGTCGAGGATGCGCACCTTGGACTGGTCGAAGCCCTCCGATCCGGTGGAGTGCCGGACAAGCGCCGAGAGCTCCTGGGGTGACCGTGCAGAAGCCAGTTCGTCGGCGGGTTCGATGCCGAACCGTCGGACGATCACGTTGGCGGCGTTGTTCATCAGCTGGATGAAGCGGTGGAAGACGGTGTTGAAGATCCACACCGGTCGAGTGAGCAGCCGTGCCACCTGCAACGGGTTGGCGATGGCGAGGTTCTTCGGCACGAGCTCGCCGAAGACCATCGACAGGATCGTGGCGATCACCAGGCTGAGGACCAGTGCCACCGAGGTGGAGGCGGACGCACCCAGTCCGACGAGTTCAAGCACCGGTGTGAAGTACCGGGCGAGGATCGGCTCGGCGAGGTAACCGGTGGCCAGGGTGGTCACTGTGATGCCGAGCTGCGAACCGGACAGCATGAAGCTGAGGTCACTGTGCGCCCGTTTGACCATCGTCGAGGCGGCGTCACCGCGGGCGGCGATGTCGTCCTCGATCGTCGAGCGCTCCAGACTGGTCGTGGAGAACTCGACGGCGACGAAGATCCCGGTGCCGGCGGTCAACAACACGAAGCCGGCCAGTCCCAGGATGCTGAGCAGGATGTCCATCCCAGTCCTACCTGTCCAACCCCAGCTCACCGAGGTAGGCGGCGACCCCGTGGCGGTCCAGCACCCATTCAGTGGGGCTGACGCCGGCCTTGCGCATCATCTGCTCGGTCTCCCGGCGGGTGTCCGCGGTGGTCAGCGTCAGCACGGTGCCGGCTTCACCTGCCCGCGCGGTTCGCCCGGCACGGTGGACGTAGGCCTTGTGCTCGGCCGGCGGGTCGATGTGGACGACGAGGTCGACCCCCTTGATGTCGATGCCACGGGCGGCGATGTCCGTGGCGACGAGGACGGTGGCCCGACCGTCCGAGAACTCCTCGATCGCGCGGGTACGGGCGCCCTGCCCCTTGTTGCCGTGGATACCGACGGCGGGAACGCCGTCACGGACAAGCTTTTTGACTTGACGATCGACGGTGTGCTTGGTGCGCATGAACATGATCGTCCGCGTGGATGCGCGACCGAGCTGAAGGACGACGTCGTTCCTGGCGGGCTTGTCCTCCACGACGCCGAGGAAGTGCGACATGCTGTCGACCTTGGCACGGACCTCTCCGGTGGAGTGGGTGACAGGATCGTTCATGTAGCGCTCGACAAGCACCTTAATGTCACCGTCGAGGGTGGCGGAGAAGAACAGGTGCTGTGCGTCCGCGGGAATGTGGTCGACGAGGCGCCGGACCTGGGGCAGGAATCCCATGTCCGCCATCTGGTCGGCCTCGTCGAGGGCGATGATCTCGACCTGGCCCAGGTCCAGGGCCTTCTGGCGGATCAGGTCCTCGGCGCGGCCGGGGGTGGCGACGAGGATGTCGACCGGCCGGGCCAGGGCAGTGAGGTTCCTCTTGATGTTGACGCCGCCGACGACCTCGATGATCCGTTGACCCACGGACTCGGCGAGGGGACGCAGCCGTCCCGCCACCTGTTGCGCGAGTTCACGTGTCGGGACCAGGATCAGTGCACGGGGTCTGCCGGGGCGCGAGGCTGCACCGGTGAGCCTGCTGATGACCGGCAGCCCGAAGGTGAAGGTCTTTCCCGAGCCGGTGGGGCCACGCCCGAGGACGTCCCGGCCGGCAAGCCCGTCCGGGATGGCGGCGGCCTGGATCGGGAAAGGGTGCCTGAGACCCTGGGCTGAGAGCTCCTTGACCACCGGGTCCGGCAGGCCCATGTCGGCGAAAAGCACCGAGGTGTCGACCCCTGCCGCGGGACCGGTGGGCACGGGTCCGTCGACGACCCGCGGCGGCCGCTTCTCCTGCTGGACCCGCGGCTGCTGCGGGCGACGCTGGGGACGCTTCTGCTTCTGCTGCGGCCGCTGCTTCCCCTGACCGGAACCCCGGGAAGACGCCCGTGACGATCCTTGGTCAGAGCCTTGCGACGAGCCGCGTGATGAGCCGCGTGATGAGCCGTTGGCGTCAGCTGCGCGGCTGCCGCGGACGACCTTCCGTCGCCGGTTGTTCGACCCGGCGTTGGTGTTGCGCCGTCCTTCTTGTTGACCTGACACGGGTTACGCTTCCACCTCGCTGCGGTCGCCGGACCAGAGGGTGTGGAAACGACCGTCGCGGTCGGTGCGCTCGTAGGTGTGGGCACCGAAGAAGTCACGCTGACCCTGGATCAGGGCGGCGGGAAGCCGCTCCGACCGGAGTGAGTCGTAGTAGGACAGGGACGAGGCGAACACCGGGATCGGCAGTCCGAGCCGGGTGGAGGCGACGACGACGCGGCGCCAGGAGTCCACCAGTGTGCCGACCTCGTTGTTGAAGTACGGGTCGAGCAGCAGGGACCGGACGTCCGGGTCGGCGTTGTAGGCGTCCACGATGCGGTTGAGGAACTTCGCACGGATGATGCAGCCGCCACGCCAGATGGTCGCGAGGTCCCGGGGGTCGACGTCCCAGCCGTGCTCGTCGGAACCGGCCTTGATCTCGTCGAAGCCCTGGGCGTAGGCGACCAGCTTCGAGGCGTACAGGGCACGGCGGACGTCCTCGACGAAGTCGTCCTTCGACACGCCGAGGTCCTCGAGCGTGGTCAGCGAGCCGGCGGGGAGGTTCCCGGTGGTGGCGGCGCGCTGGTCGCGGGCGCCGGACAGCGCGCGGGCGAAGACGGCCTCACCGATTCCGGTGGTGGGGATGCCGAGATCCAGGGCGGCCTTGACCGTCCAGCGTCCCGTGCCCTTCTGGCCGGCCGCGTCGACGATGACGTCGATGAGGGGCCTGCCGGTGTCGGCGTCGGTCTGTGAGAGGACCTCCGCGGTGATCTCGATGAGGTAGGAGTCCAGGTCACCGTCGTTCCAGGCGCGGAAGATCTCCGCGATCTCCGCGGGCTCGATGCCGGCGGCGTAGCGGAGCAGGTGGTAGGCCTCGCCGATGACCTGCATGTCGGCGTACTCGATACCGTTGTGGACCATCTTCACGAAGTGCCCGGCACCGTCCGGGCCGATGTGGGTGCAGCACGGGGTGCCGTCGACCTTGGCGGAGATGTCCTCCAGCAGCGGGCCGAGGGACCTGTAGGACTCCACCGGACCACCCGGCATGATCGCCGGGCCGTTGAGGGCGCCCTCCTCACCGCCGGAGATGCCGGCGCCGACGAAGTGCAGTCCGCGGGCGGACATCTCCGCTTCGCGACGGATGGTGTCCGTGTACAGGGCGTTGCCCCCGTCGATGATGATGTCGCCGGGCTCCATGGCGTCGGCGAGCTGGGAGATCACGGTGTCGGTGGCGGGGCCGGCCTGCACCATGATCAGGGCGCGGCGGGGGCGTTCCAGCGAGGCGACGAACTCCTCGACGGTGGCGGAGGGAACGAAGCTTCCCGTGTCGCCGAACTCGGACATGAAGGCGTCCGTTTTTGCGGCGGTGCGGTTGTAGACGGCGACCGTGTGGCCGTGGTTCGCGAAGTTCCGGGCGATGTTGGAGCCCATCACTGCGAGGCCGACAACGCCGATCTGTGCGGAGGATTCTGTCATGGTGCACCATGATAGCCCCCTGCGGGGCAACTCCGCCCGCCGCGGGCCGCCTGTCGCTAGACTCTGCGGAATACAGGTTGAACTGACGTGAGGAGAAGTGCGCGATGACACAGAGTACAGAGGGGACACAGGGGGCTCAGGGGACGCAGGCCGGCCCCCTGGACCGCATGCTCGAGCTGATGGGGGCGGCGAGTACCGGTGAACTCACCGAGGGGCAGACCGCCGAACTCTCCGAGATGTTCGCCTCGTCCATTCCCTCCCTCGACCGCACACTGGGGCTGCGCTACGTGGAGTTCGTGCCCGAGGTGGTCGTGGAACTCACCGTCACCGAGGACCACGTGCAGCCCTGGGGGATCACCAACGGAGGCGTCTACGCGACGATGGGGGAGTCGGCGGGATCCTTCGCCGGGTTCATCGCCGGTGGCGGGGGCATGGTGATGGGCACGACCAACGCCACGAACTTCCTGCGTCCGTCCACCCCCGGTGACGTCATCCGCTCGACCGCCCGCGCTGTGCACACGGGTCGGACGAGCCAGCTCTGGCGCATCGACCACGTCAACGCCGCCACAGGCAAGCTGTGCGCCACCACCGAACTGCGTACCGTGGTCGTGCCCCGCTGAACCACGGCTGAACCACCACCGGTCAGCGGCGGTGCGACTGGTCGAAGAACTCGACCTCCCAGCGTGCGGCGTCGAGGAATGCCTGGGCGGCCTCGGAACGCTGCCGGGGACCGGCGGCGGCGAACGCCTCCTCCACCAGCGCTACGGCCCGGCGAACGCTGCCGGTGAACTCGTCCCCGGAGTAGGTGTCCAGCCAGGCGGCGTAGGGGTTGTCGGGGGCGGAACGCTCCGCGAGGTCGAGCCCGACCTCGGCGTAGAGCCAGTAGCAGGGGAGCACCGCGGCGGCGCCGACCACGTGGTCACGGGACTGCACACACCGTGTCAGGTGCGAGGTGTAGGCCGCCGTGACGTGCGACGGATGTGCGGGTTCGGCGTCGCCCAGCCAGGTCCGGTGCAGCTCCGCCTCCTCCTCGAGGCACTCCACGGCACCCCGGACCCAGAACAGGGCGGATCCGGTGTCGGGGGCGCCGGCCCCCAGCGCCGCCAGGGCCGGGGAGTAGCGGGAGAGGTATACGGCGTCCTGGGCGAGGTAGAAGCTGAAGTCGTCGGCGGCCAGGGTGCCCGCGCCGAGGTCGGTGATGAAGGGAAGGTCCATGACGGCGCTCAGCAGGGGGGACTGCGCCTGCCACAGGGCGGCGGTCCAGGGGCCGGCGGCGGGGATGCGCGCCTCCGTGGTCCCCGCACCTCCCACCGCTGCCAGGTCCTCCGGGGATCCGAGGGACTCCGGGACCGACGCGGTGAGGGACCAGGGTGTGGTGTCGGCGGCGAGCGCCAGGCGTCGTGCCCGGTGGGTGTGGTCCACCGGACCGTTGCCTGTGCCGACGTCCAGGTCGTCCGCGTGGCGGATGGCCTCGGACAGCCACCGGCTGGACCAGCGGAGTGCCTCGGCGGGGTCGTCGCCGGCGGCGAGCCGTGTGGTCAGGGCAGAGGACAGGGAGCAGCCGGTGCCGTGGGTGTTCCGGGTGTCGACGCGAGCGACCGGCACGGTGGTGACCCTGCCGTCCGGTGCGACCACCGCGTTGTCGGCGGTGGCCCCGGACAGGTGCCCTCCCTTGACGATGACGGTGGTCTGCAGCTCGGCGGCGAGGGCGCGGCCCTGGCTGAGTGCCTCGTCAAGGGTGGCGGCGGTGCCGGTTCCGCCGAGGACGGCGAGTTCGGCGAGGTTCGGGGTGATCACGTCCACGACCCGGCAGAGGTCGCGGAGGGCCGCCTCGGCGTCTTCGGTGAGAAGACGGTCGCCGCTGGTGGCGACCATCACCGGGTCGACGACGGTGACCGGGACCGGGTGGCGTCCGAGGTAGTCGGTGACGGTGCGGGTGATCTCGGCGGTCCCGAGCATGCCGATCTTCACCGCGTCGACCGTCACGTCGTCGAAGACGGCGTCGAGTTGGGCGGTGAGGAACCCGGTGTCCGGGGTGTGGACCTGCCGGACACCGTGGGTGTTCTGGGCGACGAGGGCGGTGACCACGCTCATGGCGAAACCCCCGGCCGCGCCGATGGACTTGATGTCCGCCTGCGCCCCGGCCCCTCCGGTGGGGTCGGTGCCGGCGATGCTGAGTACTCGGGGGATCATGCGGTGTCCTTCTCGTTGCTCTCGTGTCGTTCATCGGTGCGGGTGAACAGGGCGCGCAGTTGCCGGGCGGCGGCGGCCGGGTCGTCGGCGGCCATGACGGCCGAGACCACGCAGACCCCGGCGACTGACGTACGGCCCAGCGCAGCGGCGTTGGCGGTGGTGACATGTCCGATGGCGACGGAGGGGATGCCCAGGTCCAGCGCATGGTCCGCCAGGTCGTCGACGCTGCCCGGGCCGGTCACGCCCAGGGCACGCCCGGTGTCGGTCTTCGTCGCGGTCAGCTCCACCGGTCCCAGGCCGAGAACATCCGGTGGCCGGGTCCCGTCCGCCATGAGCCGTCGGATCTCGTCGATCTGGGCGTGCCCGTCGACGGAGAGTCCGATCATCAGGTCGTCAGGGAGCATGGCCCGGGCTGTGCTGAAGGCGATGTCGTCCTGGCCGATGTGCAGGTGCAGCCCGAGGCGGCGCGCCACCTCGACCCTGTCGTTGACGAACAGCGGGACCCCCGTCCCGGCGAGGACGTCGGCCAGTTCCGCCGCGCGCCTGGCGAAGGCGTCGTCGTCGAGGGTCTTGTCGCGGAGCTGGACCACGCCGGCGCCACCGGCGACAGCCTGCCGGACGACGTCCGCCACCGCGTCGCGGCCACCACCGAGTGCGGGGTCGGTGACGAGGTAGAGACTCCAGTCGGTCCGGGACGCCGTGGTGTTGCCGGGGGTCACCGGCCGGTCTCCTCGACCGAGACCAGTCCCGTGATCCCCGAGGGGTCCTCCGCGACTGTGTCGAGTGCGTCGAGCCAGGCGACGGCGAAGCTGCCGGGGCCCCTCCGCCTCCCGTCCGGGGTCTGCGCGGCGAGGGCTCCGGCGGCACCCACGTGGGCGTGGGCGGCCAGCACTGCATCGTGGTCAGTGACGCCGCCCGGGGTGGTGCGGGCGGCACCGAGGTAGGCGGCGGTGAGCGCGCCGAGGGAGCAGCCTGTGCCGATGACCCGCTGGAGCATCGGGTCGCCCGAGGCCAGCCAGCTGGTCCGGCCGGAGGAGACGATGAGGTCACGGGCCCCGGAGACGGCGACGACACCCCCGGTACGGTCCGCGAGCGCCCGGGCGGCCAGCAGTGCGGTGTCGACCTCGTCGGTGGAGTCGACGCCGCGGCCACCGCCGCCGGACCCTCCCTCGAGCGCGATCACCTCGGAGGCGTTGCCGCGCACGGCGGCGGGCCGGCGGATGACGATGTCGCGGCTGAAGCCGGTGCGTGCCGCGGGGCCGCCGCAGGCGACGGGGTCGAGGACCCACGGGGTGCCGGAGTCCGTGGCACCCCGTACCGCCTCACGCATGGCGGAGTACTGGGCGGCGGTGGGACTGCCGGTGTTGACCAGGACGCCGGAGGCGACGGAGGCGAAGTCCGCGGCCTCTTCCGGGGTGTCGACCATCGCCGGTGCGGCACCGGCGGCCAGCAGGGCGTTCGCGGTGACCTGGGGGACGACCTGGTTGGTGATGCACTGGACCAGGGGGGAGCTCCGACGCAGGGCGTGGACGGCCTGGATGATGGTGGTGAACGTGTCTGGCACGGACCATCCCTTCGCTAGTTCGAACTAGGGCAGGTTCAACGGGTGTGTTCTCAGCGCGGTCGCCCGCGCACCCCGTGTCTCGTGGCGTCCAGCCTACCGTGGACCCGCGGCCGGAAACGGCGGACCCC
>NZ_JALAGY010000039.1 GCF_022712195.1 Corynebacterium sp.
ATGCCCGACCGTATCTGAGTGAGACGCACCGTGAGGCGGTGTACGAGCAGTTTCTGCACTACTACAATCTGCATCGAGCCCACACCGCTATCGGAGGTTCGACTCCCTCAGCGCGTGTTCACAACCTCACGGGGAACTACACCTAGGCCTCTATCGGTTTCGCACTGTCAGCGCAGAGCCAGTCACACAGCACACTTCTTCGCAGAGCCAGACTGATCCCTCTGCCCGAGTTCAGCTCACAGCAGCGCGAGCTATCTCGGCGTCCTGGTCTGGCGTGCCGCCAGAGACGCCCAGAGCCCCGAGCAGGTTCCCCTCCACATCAGTAATGGGCATGCCGCCTCCCATGAGCAGTAGTCCACCGTTGGTGTGGTCGAAGTGCGCGTAGGGTTCACCCAACTGCACGGGGGCGTTTAGCGCTTCGCTCGGCATCTCGAACATCACCGAGGTCCGTGCTTTCGCGACAGCGAGGTCGTTGGATGCCAGCCATGCTCGGTCCATGCGCTCGAAGGAGACAAGGTTGGCACCGGCGTCGAGGACGGCGAATACTGCGTTCAGTCCTAGTTCCTGTGCCTTGTGCTTGCCTGTAGCGATAGCCTGTGTGGCTGATTCGAGGGTGATTGTAGGTTGTGCCATGGGGTCTGCTCCTTACGTTCTCCTGCGGAGAATTAGGCTTTCTGGGTCCACTCGGTTTCCTGCCACTGCTTGGCGGCAGCAATGGTTTCCTGTGGACGCATGGTTCGGTAGTCAGGGTTGTCGGACGTGATCGTGTCGACCATCGCGTCGATCATTTCCTGCGGATCGGCCTGATCCGCCAGTGAGTCTCTGAAGTCAGGCATAGGGATATTCGCGGTGTCGGGGTTGTACCACTGCACGTAGCTTTCAGCGCCGGTGTCGTTGAAACCGGTGTTGAAAACTCCGGGGTTCACGGTGGCGACCTTGATTCCGAAGGGCTCGAGTTCGGCCTTCATCGAACCGGCGATCGCTTCGATCGCATGCTTGGTGGCGCAGTAGGCCCCCAGGAACGGAACAACGAGGATGCCACCCATTGATGAGGTCCACACGATACGTCCCTGCTGACGCTCGATCATCTTCGGGGCGATGGCCTGTACCAGTTCGAGATGGCCGAACACGTTGATGTCGAAGGACTCGCGGACTCGCTGAAGTGGGATGTCGACGATGGCTCCACCTTCCATGACGCCTGCGTTGAGCACGAGCACATCCACGTCGAAACTTGCGGCATGGGAGATATCGATGTTGTCCCGCAGGTTGAGCTTGATGACAGTCATTTCAACATCGGCAGCTTGTGCGTCTTCGCGCATGCTTCGTACCTGTGGCCATGTCTCAGCGGCCGCGATGACGTCCTGGCCTTGACGGGCGAGCTCGATAGCCGCTCCGCGTCCGAATCCACTGCTGGCGCCGGTAATGAGAATCTTCTGGGACATGCGCACTCCTTGGGGTAACTATCTGGATACTTACAAACCACATCGTCACACGGGCGGATCCTTTTGTCAATAACTAGTTGGTTACCGGTAGGTTGGATGCCATGCCGCCCAACGCCGCCGAAACCAAGCGAAGGATCTTAGAAGCCGCTCGTAGCGAGTTCGCCGAGCATGGCCTGGCGGGTGCCCGAGTGGACCGGATCGCCGAAGCGGGCAATGTCAACAAACGGTCGATCTACGTGCACTTCGGCCCCAAGGACACCCTGTTCGACATCATTGTGGCGCTATCACTGACCGAGATGGCAGAGGCGGTCCCGTTCACGGTCGAAGACCTCCCCGGATATGCAGGAGCACTGTTCGATTACCTGATTGAGCATCCAGAGGTTCTTCGGTTGACCTCGTGGGCCGGGCTGGAACGCCCCGACGCTTCTGCCGATGAGGCCGCTGCGTACGCACCGAAGATAGCGGCACTCTCGGAGAGGTTCGGCGGACAGGCAGTCGACGTTCTCGCCCTGTTGTTGGGTCAGGTAACAGCGTGGCAATACGCCTCCCCGGCGCTTAAGGTCCACTCCCCGGAGGAATCTTGGTCAGCTAAACGCTTGAGACATCATCGAGCACTGCTCGTCGCCTCAGTCGCCAGCCTTATCGACACCGCAGAGCAGGACTACGCCCCCAGGGGATCCTGGCCAGTTGGTCTGGGTTGAACTAGGTCGGCAGAATGCTGGGTCCGAGCCAGTCTCGCTGTATTCAGAGCAGGCGACGCGTAACGACAGCGGTGCCGATGCCCCCGGCGAAGGATCTTCCATGAATCCTGGTAGCACGGCACTATTTCCACAAACATGACGATCGAGGCGGCGTTGATCCTTACAAACCTGCGGTGCCAGAATCTTAGCCTGTCGCTGTGTACCACGTTGCCTAGAACCGCCCGCAGTTACTGGGCGCGGGCCGATCATTGAAGCGGTCCACCATGTAGCTCATCGCAGGCCCGGCGTTGGTGAGCATCGGCACCGCGTGGTTGATCGCGGACTTCGGGAGGATCGACGGCAGCGGATCGGTGACGAACTGGACGGTGCCGCCAGCCTCGCAGTACCGTGCGGCGGTCTCGCGGGCCTGGCCCCAGGGGATGGTGTCGTCGTTCTTACCGTTGGCGATCATGAGGGGGGCGTTGAGATCGGTGTAGGCGGAAGCCAGTTTGTAGCTCTCCAGGACGCTGCGCAGACGTTCGTCGTCGCGGGCGATCTCGCCGAAGGAACGGCCGTCCTTTGTCATCGTGCGGGTGTCGGTCAACCCCCAGCGGACGACAGAGTCACCGATGCAGCGGTCCTTGGTGTCCGCGAGGAATTCTTTGCCGCGGTCGTTGAAGTACTCGTCCTGCAGGGACGCCAGTTCCGGGTGCCGCTCCAGGGCTCCGTTCAGGGCGTAGCCGAGAACCCCGGTGATGGCGTGACGGTCGACAGCGTCGACGACCTCCAGCAGGTCAGCAGGCGGAGCGCCGGCGAACGTCCCCTTGACGTTGAGTTCCGGGGCGTAGCTCGACGCCATCTCGGCGGCGGCCGCCGCCGACCCGCCGCCCTGCGAGTAGCCGAAGAAGCCGACAGGGGAGTCCGACGGCAGGCCGAGCTGCGACAGCCCGGCCCGGGCGGCGTCGAGAGTGGCCTGCCCCTGCTCCGGGTTGTTGACGTAGGTGTGCTGACCGGGGGTGCCGAGTCCGATGAGGTCGACGACGACCACGTTCATGCCCAGCGCACTGGCTGCGGCGTGGAACGGGTATTCGTAGTTGAGGTTGACCGCACCGTTGCCGGTGTCGACCCCGAAAAGCTGGTACGAACTCCTCGACGGTGCACAGATGTCGCCTGAGCCGCGGGTGCCGGGTGAATAGACCAGGGTGGGGGCGGGCCCTTTGCCGTGCCACGTGCCGGACGCCTTGAGTACGACTCCGCTGGCCGCGACCCGGTCCCCGTCCTCGGTGGTGGAGGTGTACAGGATCTTCTCCGCGCTACCGGGCCCGTCGGTGCCGGCCAGGTCGAGCAGCTGGGGAGCGTCCTGGGTGCGGATGACCTCTCCCGGCGTGTCGGGCAGGCTGTCCGGCGGGAGGTAGAAAGGGTCGGAGTCGGTGGTGGCGGGCGCGCCGGCGGGTGGGGGCCAGGAGATGCCCGGAATGCTGTCGGAGCCCTGGGCGGCGGCGCCGGTGATGCCCGCTGCGAGGGTGATGACCGTTGCCGTGGAGAGTGCGGTGAACCACTTCGGTGCTCTTATAGTGAAGAACGTCATATCTTATATATATACACAAAGGTAAACTCGTTGTCACTTCGGGACATAGCCGGCCATGGGCCTGCCGCATCCCGAATAATGAGTGTAAAGACACCACCGCCAATTTCAGGCCCCGAGCCAGCTACTGCTTCGCTTCAATGAGGGCGACGGTTAAGGCAGTGTTGACTGACAACCACTCCTCCTACCGCACGCACGCGTTCAACGATGCCCTGGAGTAAGAAAGGCCACGTAAGGGTTCCATCCGAGTGCACCAGCCGCAGATCAACGGCAAGGTCGAGCGATTCCACCGCACGCTGATCAGTGAGTGAGCTTACGCGAAGCCGTATCTCAGCGAAGCGAACCGCTAGGCAGCGTACGAGCTGTTGCCGCACTACTGCAAATACCGCTGAGCTCACATCACAATCGGCCGTCCGACTCCCTCAGCGCCAGGTCACGACCCCACGGGGAACTACAACTACGGCGTCACGGTTCTGCTTATTAACCCGGAACAACAATGGAGGGAAACCAGTCGGCTCCGTCAGGTGGGAGAGCGGAACCCGAGGGGAACTGTGAACCGCCCCGGAGCGCCCCACCCCGGTCGGTAGGTCAGTAGATTACACGGTAGATCGGCTGACCGGAGAGAATACAAGCACCCTCAGGACCAACGCGAAGGCTGTTCAGAGGGTGTTCATTGTGCGCACTGACGGGTTCGAACCGCCGACCTGCTGGGTGTAAACCAGCTGCTCTTCCAGCTGAGCTAAATGCGCGTCATTCCCCGACAGTCCCGACAGGACCGCTCACCGGGAACCTCTAGAACCTTAGCGCTTCGTGCCGCCGGGTACCAGACAGGCCCCCTGCCAGTTACCGAGGCGCGTGGAGATCGTCTGCACGAGCCCGGCGACCTGGGCGGACTCGGCGATCTCGCCGGGCTCCACCGTCCCCGGGGTGCCTGCGGCCGGGGTCAGCAGCCAGATCCGGCCGGAGTCCCCCAGGTTCCTGGTCGCGTCGACGAGTCCGTCGACGAGGTCACCGTCGTCGTGGCGCCACCACAGCAGAACAACGTCGACCATCTCATCGGTCTCTTCGTCCAGAAGAGCTTCACCGATGACCTCCTCGAGGCCTTCGCTGATCGAGCTGTCAGCGTCTTCGTCCCAACCGAGCTCCTGCACGATCTGGCCGTTGGTCACGTCCAACAACTCTGCCCAGTCCTGTCCTTCGTGCACTGCTGCGCCGGAGGCGTCTCCCACTTGCGGTTCCCTGACCTTTCCTCTGATATTTCTGGTGTCATTACTTGTTGCACCCTCTGTGAGGGTACGTCGCGTAGATCTTCCGAGTGGCATATTTCACCATTCGCCCGGGGCCCCGGGGCCGCGGATGACGCGTCGTACGCGACACCCGCAGTTCAAGGCACCGATCTCCCCTGCATAGTAGGGGAAGTATCTGGTCATGGCTAGACGGCGAGCCCACTTCACCGTCATCGCGCTGGAATTACCCGCCGGAGTCTTCCGTAGTATCGGACAGTGACAGACCGTCGACAGGCGCCGCAGTCGTAAACCTGGACTGCGGGGCACGTCCATTCCCGTACCCAGGAGGAGCGTCATGACTACTGCATCCAGCAGGTCACCCCAGTCCGACCCGTCGGACAGCAACTTCAGCAGCATCCGCGACGGTGTCGCGTCCTATCTCCGCGACTCCGACCCCGAGGAGACCAGGGAGTGGATGGACTCGCTCGACGGCCTCCTCGGCAACGCCGGCCCCGACCGCGCCCGGTACCTGATGCTGCGCCTGCTGGAACGCGCCTCCGCCAAGCGCGTCCCGATGCCCCCGCTGCTCTCCACGGACTACGTCAACACCATCCCCACCACCATGGAGCCGGAGTTCCCCGGTGACGAGGACATGGAGAAGCGCTACCGTCGCTGGATCCGGTGGAACGCCGCGGTGATGGTCCACCGCGCCCAGCGCCCCGGCATCGGAGTCGGCGGCCACATCTCCTCCTACGCCTCCGCCGCCGCCCTCTACGAGGTCGGCTTCAACCACTTCTTCCGCGGCAAGGACCACCCCGGCGGCGGCGACCACGTCTTCTTCCAGGGCCACGCCTCCCCCGGCGTCTACGCCCGCGCCTTCCTCGAGGGCCGGCTGACCGAGGAGGAGATGGACGCCTTCCGCCAGGAGAAGAGCAAGCCCGGCAAGGGGATGCCCAGCTACCCGCACCCGCACGGCATGCCGGAGTTCTGGGAGTTCCCGACGGTCTCCATGGGCCTCGGCCCGATGAACGCGATCTACCAGGCGCGCTTCGACCGCTACCTGCACGACCGCGGCATCAGGGACACCTCCGACCAGCACACCTGGGCGTTCCTCGGCGACGGTGAGATGGACGAGCCGGAATCCCGCGGCCTCATCCAGCAGGCTGCGCTGTACAACCTGGACAACCTGACCTTCGTGGTCAACTGCAACCTCCAGCGTCTCGACGGCCCGGTGCGCGGCAACACCAAGATCATCCAGGAGCTCGAGAGCTTCTTCCGCGGTGCCGGCTGGAACGTCATCAAGGTCGTGTGGGCGCGTGAGTGGGACGACCTGCTCGCCAAGGACAAGGACGGCGACCTGGTCAACGTCATGAACACCACCCCCGACGGCGACTACCAGACCTTCAAGGCCAAGGACGGCGCGTACGTCCGCAAGTACTTCTTCGAGAAGAACCCGGAGACCGCCAAGCTCGTCGAGGACATGACGGACGAGGAGATCTTCGCCCTGCGTCGCGGCGGGCACGACTACCGCAAGATCTACGCGGCCTACAAGCGCGCCCTGGAGACCAAGGACCAGCCCACCGTCATCCTGGCCCACACCATCAAGGGATACGGACTGGGCCACAACTTCGAGGGCCGCAACGCCACCCACCAGATGAAGAAGCTGGCGTTGGAGGACCTCAAGCAGTTCCGCGACAAGCAGGAGATCCCGATCTCCGACGAGGAGCTGGAGAAGGACCCCTACCTCCCGCCGTACTTCAACCCGGGCCCGGACTCCCCCGAGGTGCGGTACATGCTGGAACGCCGCAGGGAGCTCGGCGGGGCCGTCCCCGAACGGCGCAGCTCCTACACCCCGCTGAAGGTGCCCGAGGTCAAGGACATCGCCAAGAGCGTGCTGAAGGGGTCCGGGAACCAGGAGGTCGCCACGACCATGGCCCTGGTCCGCGCCCTCAAGGACCTGATGCGTGACCCGGAGATCAAGAAGCGTCTCGTCCCGATCATCCCGGACGAGGCCCGCACCTTCGGCATGGACGCCTGGTTCCCCACGCTGAAGATCTACAACAACCACGGGCAGAACTACACCCCGGTCGACGCCGACCTGATGCTCTCCTACAAGGAGTCCACCACCGGGCAGATCCTGCACGAGGGCATCAACGAGGCGGGGTCCGTGGCTTCCTTCACCGCCGCGGCCACCTCCTACGCCACCCACGGCGAGCCGATGATCCCGCTGTACATCTTCTACGCCATGTTCGGCTTCCAGCGCACCGGTGACGGCATCTGGGCCGCCGCCGACCAGATGGCCCGCGGGTTCCTCATCGGCGCGACCGCCGGCCGCACCACCCTGACCGGTGAGGGCCTGCAGCACATGGACGGCCACTCGCTGCTGCTCGCCGCCACCAACCCGGCCGTCGTCGCCTGGGACCCCGCCTTCGGCTACGAGATCGCCTACATCCTGCGCGACGGCATCCAGCGCATGTACGGGGAGGGCTCCGGCGAGGACAACCGTGGCGAGAACGTCATCTACTACCTCACCGCCTACAACGAGCCGGTCCACCAGCCGGCCGTGCCGGAGAACCTGGACGTCGAGGGACTGCTCAAGGGCATCTACCTCTACTCCCCCGCCGACCGCCTGATCGGCACCGGCGCGAACTCCACCGGTGACGCCGGCCCGGCCCCGGAATCCGACCTGCAGGCCAACATCCTGGCCTCCGGCGTCGGAGTCACCGAGGCCATCCGGGCCAAGGAGATGCTGCGCGAGAACTACGACGTCAACGTCTCGCTGTACTCGGTCACCTCCTGGACCGAACTGGCCCGGGAAGGTGCCGCCCTGTCCCGCGAGGCGCTGCGACACCCCTCGGCCGAGACGCCGACCCCCTACGTCACCCAGGTGCTTGACCGGGCGACCGGCCCGTTCATCGGGGTCTCCGACTTCGCCACGGACCTCCCGGAGCAGATCCGTGCCTACGTCCCCGGCGACTACTCGACCCTGGGCTGCGACGGTTTCGGCTTCGCCGACACCCGGGCAGCCGCGCGCCGGTTCTTCAACTCCGACGCCGAGTCCATCGTGGTGGCGGTGCTGTCCGCCCTGGCCCGCGAAGGCAAGTTCAGCTGGGACGACGTCAACGACGCCGCCGAGGAGCTGAACCTGACGGACCCGACGAAGGCGTAGCACCGGCCGCCGGGAGTCCTGTTGCTAATGTGGTCCCCGACAGTAAAGGGACCACAGAACCCAGAAAGGTCGATGTCCGTGGAGATCTCACCGGATGCCCGAGACAAGCTCGCCGAAAAACTCGGTGGTGACCCCGTCACCGCCGAGGACGGGGCGTCCCAGGGAACGCGTCCCTCCCGCAACGCCCGCAACGGGTCGGTCGACCCGCTGTCGCGAATCTCGATGATCATCGAGGACGCCACGGGGGTCGACGTCGAGGAGATCGCCGCCGACAGCGACCTGACCGACGACCTCCACATCGACTCGGTCTCTCGGATCGACATCGCCATCCGCATCGAGGACGCCTTCGGGGTGCGTGTCGAGGAGGAGGACCTCGACGCCACCCGCACCGTCGCCGACATCGTGCGGTTCGTCGAGTCCCGGTCCCCCGCACGCACCGAGGGCGCCTGACCCCGTGCAGGTGAAGGACGTCCTCGCCGAGACCGCCGCCTGGCCCGTCGACACGGTGGCGGCGGCGGCGCTCCACGGGACCACGGTGACGGCACACGGCGACACCGGGCGGCTCTTCCCCCTGGCCAGCGTCAGTAAACTGGTCACGGCCCACAGTGTCCTCATCGCCACCGAGGAAGGCGCGTTCTCCCTCGGAGACACCGTGGCCGAGATCAACGAGGAGTACGCCACCAACGTGGAGGGACCCCCGGACGCCACCGTCCGCGAACTGCTCAGCCACGCCTCCGGTGTGGGGATGCAGTCACGCGTGCGCGAGAAGCCTGCCGGGACGCGCCGGATCTACTCCTCCGCAGGCTACGAGATCCTCGCCGACCTGGTCTCCGCCACAGGCATCCCCTTCGCCGGGTACACGCGTGCCGCGGTGTGCGAGCCCCTGGGCCTGTCGACGGACGACATCGACCTCTCCGGGTCCGCCGGCCACGGATTCAGCGCCACACTCTCCGCCATGACGGCACTGGCCGCCGAGTTCCTGACCCCGACTCTACTGTCGGAACAGACCTGGGTGGACGCCCTTTCCATCCAGAACGGCGACCTCGACGGTATCGTCCCCGGCTACGGGCGCCAGAACCCCTGTCCCTGGGGGCTCGGAGCCGAGATACACGACGGCAAGTCCCCCCACTGGATGGGTCAGACCATGCCACCGGACACCGCCGGACACTTCGGCCAGTCCGGCACGTTCCTGTGGTTCCACCGTCCCACCGGCAACGCCGCAGTGGTGCTCACCGACCGGGACTTCGGTCCGTGGGCGAAGGAACGGTGGGACGGTTTCAACGACCGGCTGTGGGACGCGCTTCAGCCCAGGAGCTGATCGAGCCTGGCGTAGCTCGCCTCCATGCCGTCCACCATCCCGGTCCCCAGGATCATGTCGCGGACGGCCTCCCCCGGATACGTGATCACCAGGGTCAGCAGGGTTCCGTCCGCCACCGGGGACAAGGTCAGTTCATTGCGGGTCACCGGGCCGTCGTCGACAGGTGTACCCCGACCGTCGGTCATCATCTCGGTCGTGACCATACGGTAGGGCTCCTCCACCTCCAGCACCGTGCCGGTGAATCCGAAGGACTCGGCCCCCTCAGCGCCGGTGTCGTCACCTCCGTCTGCCCCGTCCGCCCCGTCCCTGGCCCACACGGAGCGGTAGCTTTCGCCGACGGTCGTGGACGTCTCACAGACCGGCATCGACCAACCTTCCGGACCCAGCTGCCAACGGCGCAGGACATCGGCGTCGTGGTGGGCATCCCAGACCTGGCGGACCGTTCCGGGGAGGACCCGGTTGATCCTCACGAGGGTGCTGCCGAGAATCGTCAGCTTCGTCCCGGTGCCGGCGGCGGCAGGGTCCGGTTCCTCGAGCACACCGTCAAGTTGCCCCAACGCGGCCTCCATCCCCTGGTCCATGCCCATCTCCAGCATGGACCGCATCTGTTCCTCACTGTCGAAGGAGGTGACCATCGTCATCCTCGACCCGCGGTCGGTGTCGTCGAACCGGAAGGTCATGGTCATCTCGGGGGTCGCAGGATTCGGATCGCCTGACTCGTCGGCGAACCCGTCCCGCACCGTGAACGACGCCGGGGCGTCGACCTGGCTGAAGGTCCAGTACCCTGCGGACCGGTCACCGTCCGGGCCCGTCATCACGTAGTTCGACCGCCCGCCGACAGCGACGTCGTGGCGGGTGAACCTCGCGGGGTACGTCGGTGGCCCCCAGAAGCGTTCGAGCTGGTTCGGGTCGGCGTAGGCGTTCCAGAGCCTCCGGGCGGCGACCGGGTAGTCGGCGACGATCTCGATGGTCGAGTCGTCGGTGTTCGTGTGGACGGTTCGCACAGGCATGGCGGGCGCTCCTTCAGCGGGAGATCCAGTATATGCACAGCGCACGGCGCGGGGACAGGGTCAATTCTCCCCGTGCACCGAAAAACCGCCGACCACGGTGTGGTCGGCGGTTGCGTTCTGCTCCTCCAGCTGGACTCGAACCAGCAACCCTTCGATTAACAGTCGAATGCTCTGCCATTGAGCTATGGAGGAATACTGCGGCCGGGGATGCGCTCTCCCCTGCAACGGAATGGAACTTTACAGAGGTCGACACAAAGGATCAAATCATGGCCACCACCTGCAGATACAAGGCTTCCTGCCCACCACCGGAGCCCCCAGGTGACCCCCGGTGAACGTGCCGGGGAGATCATGGGGGACCTGCCCACGTGACCAAGGGCCGTGTGCTTAAATGTCGACACGGGGCTATAGCTCAGTTGGTTAGAGCCGCGGACTCATAATCCGCTGGTCGCGGGTTCAAGCCCCGCTGGCCCCACGGTACGGATCCACCCCCCTCAGAGGCCGCCGTCCCCGCGGACGGCGGCCTCTCTGCGTTCAACGGCCTGCGTCCGACCCCGGCTCGATGAGGCCCGATTCATAGGCCAGGACCACGAGTTGCGAACGATCGCGGGCGTGCAGTTTGGACAGCAGTCTGCTGACGTAGGTCCGCGCCGTCGCCGGACTGATGTAGAGGCTCGCACCGATCTCAGCATTCGATTCACCGAGGCCGACCCTGGACAGGACGTCCCGTTCACGGTCGGTCAGCCCGTCCAGCAGCTCCGGCCGAACGCACGCTTCAGAGTATGCGGCGAATCTCTCCAGTACCTTGGTGGTCACCGACGGGGACAACAACGACTCCCCTTCCGCGACCACGCGGACGGCATCCCGCAGTTCTGCCGGCGCAACATCCTTCAGTAGGTAGCCGGCTGCTCCGGCCCGTATCGCCGCGGCGATATCGTCGTCATCGTCGAACGTCGTCAGGACAATCACCCGGGTCCCTTCCAGAGAAGGGTCCTGGGTGATCTGCGCCGTAGCTGCGATCCCGTCCATCCTCGGCATTCGGATGTCCATCAGGACGACGTCCGGTCGGTACCGCCGGACGACGCCGAGTCCGCCCTGACCGTCTGATGCCTCGGCGACGACCTCGATGTCACCGTCGTGCTGAGACAGAGTACGCAGGCCGGTACGGACCAGTTCCTGGTCATCCACGAGCGCAATACGGATCATGACCCCAACCTCGCCGGCATCGTCGCGGTGACGGTGAAACCACGGTCGTTCCCTGTGTACAGACGGCCTCCGAGGATACCCACACGCTCTCTCATCCCGGTCAGTCCGAAACGGTCGGCGTCCGCCGGAGCGCCGGACGCCCCCTGCCCGTCGTCGGCGACGGTGACCGTCAACACCGCAGACCGCACACTGGCAGTGATGTCCACCGACGATGCACCGGCATGGCGCAGGACGTTCGTGAGTGATTCCTGGATTACCCGGTACGCCGTCGCATCCACCGCCGGGGAGAGCTCGTCGACCGCGACATCGATCTTCATCCTGACCTCGAGCCCACTTGCCCGAGCCTGATCGGCGAGAACATCGACATCCGAGAGCGAATGGACGCCACGGAAGGTGTCGTCCGGGTCCGAACGCAGCAGACGTAGCATCGTCCGCAGTTCGGTCAGGGTCGCAGAAGTCTGCTTGCTGACCATGTCGACGGCGTGGGCCGCCACAGTGTTCCCGTCACCGAGTGCATCGCGGGCAACACCCGCCTGCAGGGAGATCACCGAGAGCCCGTGGCCGACCGTGTCGTGGAGCTCGCGGGAGATGTGTTCACGTTCCACCACCTTGTTGAGATGGTTGATCTTCTCCTGCTGCGCCCCGTACAGCCGGCGTGCACGGATGCCGTGCCCGAGAGACACCGCCGCGGCAATCAGTGCCAGCGTCGACACCGACTCCGTTCCGATCAGGTATCCGACGGGCTGCGGGTCGTCCCGTAACCGGAAGGCCAACGAGACGGCGAACACCAGAGCCCCTCCAGCCACCGCCCACGGTGTGAGACCACGTTCCGCAGTCGAGAACAGAGCAGCTGCGACCGGGAGAGCCACCCCGATCGGCGGATACTCGAACGAGTAGTAGGCGAATGTCCCCAGGACGCTAAGCCACAGGACCGCCAGCGGGAACCTGCGCCGGACGAGGAGCACGGCTCCGAACACCGTGACGAGCAGGTACGCCCCCGGATCCGGACGGTGGTCGGTCCCCACCCGCGACAACGCGACGACACTGACAAGCACCACCGCGACCAGGACGGCCATCGAGGCGTCCACCAACCAGCATGGAACATGCACCCGTGCCACGTCGTGGGGCGTTCCGTGCACTTAGTTCGCTCACATGACCGACCCTATCGTGTTTCCGGGTTCCCCGGACGTCGCAGCCCAACCGCACTGATGCCCCAGGCCACTGCCCCGGAGCACGCTCCCACCAGAACGCCGGTGAAGAGACCGGAAGGAACTGACGCCAGCCGCAGGATGACGTTCTGCCACATGGGGTCCAGGTCAGCCAGATTTCCGCCGAGTGAAGGCGGATTCCCGTCGAACGAGACACCCCAGAGCAACTGATGAACCACGACCAGCAGAACGCCGTAGACCGCCCCCACCGCCAGAAGGGAGACGAAAGGCTTCGAGACGCGTGCGACGACGGCGACCAGGACCCATACAGCCGGAGGGAGGAATACCAGCACTGAATTGAGTACCGAACCTTCCTGGATGATCCCGAGATCGTGGAGTACGACACGGGGCACGCCCAGCACAGCGAGAGTAAACAAAACCGCGGGGGAGAAACCGCCCCGTTCACGGGCCACATGCTTCTTCAGGCTTCGAGACTTGTACATGCCGGGCACCTTAACCCGGTCGCCGGCGGGCCACATCGGCCTGAAGTCTCTCCCCGGTGTCGCCTTCCGACGTATCCGACGGTCCCTCAGCCGCGACCGGATCAGGGAACACGGGAGGATGCTGACCCGCCTGAATCCGCTTAATTTCGGAGGCATGTCCCACACAACCCCCGAACGCAGGTCAGTCAACTGGTACCTGATCGCGAGCCTCGGCACCTTCGCACTGATCAGACCCCTGGTGCGCATCATCGCCACCCAGGCGGACCTGCAGCTACCTGCGGTCGTCCCGGTGGTGCTCACTCTCACTGTCACAGGGGTGTGGGTGGCCGCTGTCATGGTCACGCGCACCGACTTCCCCCTACTGACCCTCGTACTGGCCGGGATCACCTACGCTGTCCTGGCGACACTGCTGAGCGCGGCACTCTCCCCGGTACTCGACGGCTCACTTGCCGGGCCACTCGCGAACCCGGTGACCGTCATCCCTGTCATCCTGGTCAACGTGCTCTGGGGGCTCCTCGCAGGCGGACTGGCGCTGCTCCTGATAAAGCTCCGCAGTCAGTGACCCCCGCACCCACCCCGCTACTTCAGCAGTCGGCCGACCGCCGCGGAGACCTCGTCGAGCTTTTCCATGGCCTCCTCCTCCCCCTGCTGCGCCGCGTGCAGCACACAGTGCTGCATGTGGTCGTCCAACAGGGCGAGGGCAACGCCCTTCAGCGCCGACTGCACCGCCGACACCTGAGTGAGGACGTCGATGCAGTAGGTGTCCTCGTCGACCATCCGGTGCAGACCACGGACCTGCCCCTCGATGCGCTTCAGCCGTGCGAGGTAGCGCTTCTTGTCCGAGCTGTACCCGTGCGACTCCCCGGAGCCGTCGCCTGCGTCGGCATGCGGTCCGCAACCGCATCCGGACGCTTCCGGGGAGGTGTCAGGGGCGAGCAGGTTCTCGGGCACGCTATCTCCTTCATTCAGACCCACAGTGGAGCACAGAGTACCCCTCCGGGGTATTCGGATCAATAGCCGCGGGCGATCCACTCCTCGAGATGGGGAGCCTCGTCACCGATGGAGGTGGCGTCACCGTGCCCGGTGTACACCTCAGTCTCCCCCGGCAGGGTCAGCACCTTCGTCCTCAGGGACTGGATGATCGTGTCGAAGTCGCTGAAGGAGCGGCCTGTCGCACCAGGTCCGCCGGCGAACATCGTGTCACCGCTGAGCAGTACCTTCGCCTCCGGAAGATAGAGGCAGCACGACCCCGGCGAATGCCCCGGGGTGTTGATCACCCGCAGCCTGGTGCCGGCGATGTCGAAGACCTGACCGTCCTCCAGGTCCTCGTGCGCGACCTCCGGGTGGGTCTGGTTCCACAGCATCTGGTCACCAGGGTGCACGTGGATCCGGGTGTCCAGACGCTCCGCCAGCTGCGGTGCCACGGTGATGTGGTCGTTGTGCGCGTGTGTGCAGATCACCGACCGCACCGTCCGGTCCCCCACCGCCCGGACGATGGCGTCGGCGTCATGGGCGGCATCGACCACGATCACCTCGTCATCGTCGCCGATGACCCAGATGTTGTTGTCGACCTCCCACTCACCGCCGTCCAGGGCGAAGACACCGTGGGTCACGACCCGGTCGATGCGCAGGCCCGACCCGGACATCCCGGAGGAACCCCGGCTGGTACCCGCGCCGCCCTCCACGTTGTTCCTCTCGCCGTTGCCCCCGCCGTTGCCCCCGCCGTTGCCCTGTGCCATCACAGCTCCACCACCGAACGCAGGACGGAGCCCTGCTTCATCTTCGCGAACGCCGCCTCGACGTCCTCGATGCCGACCCGCTCATCGACGAAGTCCCCCAGCGGGAACCGGTCCTGCAGGTACAGCTCCGTGTACATCGGGAAGTCGCGTTCCGGCAGGCAGTCCCCGTACCACGACGACTTCACCGCACCGCCCCGGGAGAAGACGTCCAGGAACGGCAGTTCCAGGGTCATCTCGGGGGTCGGCACGCCGACGAGCACCACACGCCCCGCCAGGTCCCGCATGTAGAACGCCTGGGTGAACGTGGCCGGCACACCGACCGCGTCCACGACCACGTCCGCGCCGACTCCGCCGAGGATACCGTGCACGGCCCTCACCAACGGCTGGTCCTCACCGGTGGCCCCGGGGTCCCCGTCCAGCGCCGACGGGTTCAGCGTGTGCGTGGCACCGAAGTCCTTCGCGCGCCGCAGTTTCTCGTCCGACAGGTCCACCGCGATGACCGTCGTCGCCCCGGCGAGCTTCGCGCCCGCGATCGCGGCCATGCCGACACCACCGCAGCCGATCACAGCCACAGACTCTCCACGGGCGATCTCACCGGTGTTCACCGCCGCGCCCAGGCCGGCCATCACACCACAGCCCAGCAGACCCACCGCGGAGGGGTCCGCGTCCGGGTTCACCCTGGTGCACTGCCCCTCGTGCACCAGGGTCTTCTCCGCGAAGGCCCCGATCCCCAACGCCGGCTCCAGTTCGGTGCCGTCCGTCAACGTCATCCGCCGCGAGGCGTTGAAGGTGTCGAAACAGTACTTCGGCTCACCCTTCTTGCACGCCCGGCACTCCCCGCACACCGCACGCCAGTTCAGCACCACGAAGTCACCCTCGGCGACATGGGTCACCTCCTCCCCGACCTTCTCCACGACTCCGGCCGCCTCGTGCCCCAGCAGGAACGGGTAGTCGTCGCTGACGCCTCCGTCACGGTACGCCAGGTCGGTGTGGCACACCCCGCAGGACTGCACCCGCACAACCACGTCATTGGCGCCGGGGTCCGGCACGACGACGTCAGTCACCTCGACCTCAGCGCCCTTGCCCCGGGCGATCACTCCCTTGACCGTTGTGCTCATCTCTCGACACTCCCTCTCGTCCTGCAGCTGTCCTGTTCCCCACACAGGATACGGATGTTTACCGTCGATCACACCGGGGAGTCAGGGTAGGCTGGTGGGACGTGCACACCCCGGAAGCACCCCGGAAACACCCCGGACCGAGTCAGTCCGCCACCGTCGCGTCGAATCCCCAGGAGAGTATTTTTCATGATCCAGCTGGTCATCGGAGCTGCCGCCGGATACGTCTTCGGCACCAAGGCCGGGCGCCGCAGGTACGAGCAGATCCGGCGTGGTTACGAGGCTGCGGTCAACTCCCCCGCCACCCGCCGGGCCGTCCAGGCCGGCCGGAAGGCCCTGGCCGACCGTCTCGACCCGGACCCGCGGATGCGGGAACTGCGTGACCTCCGCGGCTCAGGGGCGATCAACGGCGACGCCGTCCTGGAGAACGACGCCGCCGAACACGAGGAGGACATCTACATCGAGGGCGAACAGCCCCGGATGCGTGACTCCAAGGGGCGCCCGGTCAGCGAGCAGGACGGCAACGGCGCCGCCGTCCAGAGCAGGTTCGACCGGTTCACCCGCCGCCACCCCTGACGCACTCCGTCAGCCGCGGAGATCACCGTAGGCCTGCGCCTGCTCCTGCAGGGTACGCCGGTACTTCTCCAGCGCCATGAGGTCGGCGAAGGTGTTGTTGTACTCCTGCTTCCGGCCTCCGCCCTGGTCCGGCCGCATACGCTGCATCCGTGACTTCAGCTCGGCGATCTCCATGCCGACCCAGCGTTCCTCCATCCGGGCGACGACGGCTCCGGCGTAGAACCGCAGACGGTCCCGCTCACACCGCGGCTCCTCCACCGCCAGTTCACTGATCACCGCACGGCACATCACGTCGTCCGTCGCCGAGGTGACCGCGTCCAGCCACTCCGCCCCGGCGGCATGTGTGCCCCCGTCGCCGACTGAACCCACCCCACCGGCCGCGGCGACGGCCTTCGCCACGGCGACGTAGGTGGGGTGCTCGAAGGAGTCCGGCAGCAGACCGTCCGCGTCCGCGCCGACCAGCTCGGGCTCCTGCAGCATCAGCTTGAGCACCTCACGGGCCGGTTCCAGGTACATGTCCGACGGGTCAGGACGGCTGAGCATCGAGGTGACGTTCGACCCCGCCGCCGCACCCGCCTTCTCCGCCTCGGCGGAACGGCGTGCGAGCCGGGCGACCCCCTCCTTCAGCTCCGGCCCCCGGCTGCCCCGGCGCCCCTTCGCCGCCTCGGCGCGGACCTGGCTGACGATCTCGGTCGGGTCAGGCCAGCTCAGCCATCCGGCGGCCTGGCGAGCGTACTCGTCACGCAGGGCATCGTCCCTGATGCCGGCGAGCACCGGGACGATCCGGCGCATCGCCTCGACCCGGCCGTCGATGTGGTGCGTGTCGTACCCGCGGATGACCGTGCGGATCACGAACTCGAACATCGGGATCCTGTCGGCGACGATCTCCCGGACCGCCGCGTCCCCCTTCTCCATCCGCACGTCGCAGGGGTCCATCCCGTCCGGCGCCACGGAGACGTAGCTGCGCCCGGTGAACTTCTGGTCCCCCTCGAAGGCCCGCAACGCGGCCTTCTGGCCCGCTTCGTCACCGTCGAAGGTGTAGATGATCTCGCCACGGAAGAACTGGTCGTCCACCATGAAACGACGCAGCATCTGCAGGTGGTCCTCACCGAAGGCGGTACCGCACGCCGCCACGGCGGTGGGCACGCCCGCCGCGTGCATCGCCATGACGTCGGTGTAGCCCTCCACGACCACCGCCTGGTGGTCGGAGGCGATGTGCTTCTTCGCCAGGTCGATCCCGAACAGCACCTTCGACTTCTTGTAGAGCAACGTCTCCGGGGTGTTCATGTACTTGCCGAGGTTGTCGTCGTCGAACAGCTTGCGCGCGCCGAAGCCGATCACGTCCCCCGCCACCGAACGGATCGGCCACAGCAGGCGCCGGTGGAAACGGTCGATCGGCCCCCGGTTGCCCATCCTGCTCAGGCCCGCGTCCTCCAGTTCCTTGAACTCGAAACCGCGACGCAGCAGGTGCTTGGTCAACGTGTCCCACCCGGCGGGGGCGTAGCCGCAGCCGAAGGTGTCGACGATCTCCCCCTCGAAGCCCCGGTCACGCAGGAACGCCCTCGCGGTCTCCGCGCCCTCGTCCTCCGGGTCGCGCAACCGCTCCATGTAGAACTCGTGGGCGGCACGGTTCGCCGCCACGAGCCGCTGCCGCGTACCTGGCTCGACCCGGTTCACCGGGCCACCGCCCTCGTAGTTGATGCGGTACCCGATGCGCTCGGCGCACTGCTCCACCGCCTCCGGGAAGCTGACGTGCTCCATCTTCATCAGGAAGCTGAAGACGTCGCCACCCTCCCCCGTGGCGAAGCAGTGGAAGTACCCCTTGTTCGGTCGCACGTGGAAGGACGGGGTCTTCTCGTCCTTGAACGGGCTGAGCCCTTTCATCGAGTCCACACCACCCGGCGTGAGCTGGACATACTCGCCGACCACCTCCTCGATCGGGGTCTGTTCCCTGATCGCGGCGATGTCGGTGTCCGGAATCCGCCCTCGTGCCATGACGACCATGATAGCCACCGCCCGGACGAAGTCCCCGATTCTCCTGAAGTCGGGGACCGGTGCCCCTAGGATAACTTCTATCTTCCGCAAAACAGTATCGACGACTACCCCGCACCGCCCCGGAATGACGCCCGGAGCGTACCGCGGAGAGAAGAGCACGGCACCATGAAGAACACCCACTACGATGTCCTGATCATCGGCTCCGGCTTCGGCGGGTCGGTGACCGCCCTCCGGCTGACGGAGAAGGGCTACAAGGTCGGCATCATCGAGGCCGGCCGGCGTTTCGCCGACCACGAGTTCGCGAAGAACAGCTGGCACCTCAAGGAGTTCCTCTGGGCCCCGAAGCTGGGGCTCTACGGGATCCAGCGCGTCCACCTGCTCAAGGACGCGATGATCCTCGCCGGGGCCGGTGTCGGCGGCGGCTCCCTGAACTACGCCAACACCCTCTACAAGCCCGGCGAGGACTACTTCCACAGCCCGGCCTGGGACCACATCACCGACTGGGAGGACGAGCTGTCCCCCTTCTACGACCAGGCCCGCCGCATGCTCGGAGTGGTCACGAATCCGACGGTCACCCCCGCCGACCGGCTGTCGAAGAAGGTCGCCGAGGAGATGGGGGTCGGCGACACCTTCCGCATGACCCCGGTCGGGGTGTTCTTCGGCAAGAAGGTCGGACTGGAGGGGGACGAGGGCGAGACCGTCGCCGACCCCTACTTCGGAGGGGTCGGTCCGGACCGGACCGCGTGCACGGAATGCGGCGAGTGCATGACCGGCTGCCGCCACGGCGCGAAGAACACCCTGCTGAAGAACTACCTCTACCTCGCCGAACAGGCCGGTGCCACGGTGCACGACCGGACCACGGTCACCGGGATCGAGAAGGTCGGCGCGGACGGTGACACCGGCTGGTCCGTGACCACCGAGACCACCGCACCGATCGTCGGCCGCAAGAAGAGGCGGACCTTCACCAGTGACTACGTCGTCTTGGCGGCCGGCACCTGGGGGACCCAGAACCTGCTTCACCGCGCGAAGGAGGACGGGACCCTCCCCCGGCTCTCCGACCACCTCGGACAGCTCACCCGGACCAACTCGGAGGCTCTCCTCGGAGTGGGCCTGGAGAAGGGCGACCCGGACCACGACTTCTCCCGCGGTGTCGCCATCACCTCCAGCTACTGGCCCGCACCTGACACCCACATCGAACCGGTGCGGTACGGCAAGGGCTCGAATGCGATGGGGCTGCTGCAGACCCTCATGACCGACGGGGACACCAGGTGGCCGCGGTGGATGGAGTTCCTCCGCCAGCTGTCGAAGAACCCCACGGCCGTCAAGCTGGTCCTGGACCTGCGGGGCTGGTCGGAACGGACGATGATCAACCTGGTCATGCAGGCCCGGGACAACTCCCTGACCACCAGCCTCAAGAAGATCGGGCCGCTCCGTTTCCTCACCAGCCGTCAGGGCGAGGGCGAGCCGAACCCGACCTGGATCCCCGAAGGCAACGAGGCCACCCGCCGGGGCGCCGCGCACTTCCCCGACGCCATCGCCGGCGGCGTGTGGTCGGAGGTGTTCAACATCCCGCTGACGGCCCACTTCCTCGGAGGCTGCACGATCTCCGAGGCCCCGGACCGCGGCGTGGTCGACCCGTACCACCGTGTGTGGGGGTACCCCACCATGTTCGTCACCGACGGGTCCTCCATCACCGCCAACCCCGGTGTGAACCCGTCACTGTCCATCTCGGCGAACGCGGAACGGGCGGCGGCCCTGTGGCCCAACAAGGGCGAGAGCGACCCCCGCCCCGACCAGCGCGACACGCTCAACGACTACCGGCGGGTCACGCCGGTGCGCCCGGTCAAGCCCGTGGTCCCGGACAGTGCCCCTGCGGCACTGCGCCTGCCGATCACCCCGGTGTCCTCCGACCGGTCCACCACGGTGCCCGGGGTCGAGCCGGAGGCGGACGCGTCGGTCACACCGAACGTGAACATCTAGACACCGTGTGATGTACTGACGTGCTGTGAGCACTCGGAACAGCAGACTCACCGGCGGACTCGCCGGTGCCGCCGGCGCGGCCGTCCTCCTCGTCGCCGGATACCTCGGACTCGACGCCGTCACCGGTGACGACGACGCCGGACACTCCGGCGGGGGCGGGAACACCGCCGGCCCCGCGGCAACCGGAGAGACCTGCGAGGTGGCCTCGTTGCCGGAACAGGCCGACGAGGTGATCGACTCGATCCTCGGTGACGGTGGCTTCGACCATCCCGGGCACGACGGCAAACACTTCGGCAACTACGAGGGTCGGCTGCCCGAGGAGTCCGGCGGCTACTACCGCGAGTACACCGTCTCGACCCCCGGTCTGGACCACCGTGGGGCCCGACGCATCGTCGTCGGCGGGGGCACCGACACCGATCCCGACGTCTGGTACTACACCCCGGACCACTACGAGTCCTTCTGCGCGATCCCCGACGCGGAGGAGTGAGCGGGGGTCAGCCCCAGGCCGCGCTGATCGCCGACGCTGAGCGGTCCAGGCGCTCCAGCCGCGCCTCCGTGAGGGACGCGACCTGGTCGATGACCACCCGCATCCTCTCCGCGTCCGTCGACGCGGCCTCCCACCACGGACGGAACAACAGGTCGAGACTCCCCGGCGCCCCCTGCGCCAGGTAGTCCGTCACCCGGAAGATACGGTCCCGCTGACGCTCCTGGTCGGCGAGGTGGCGGTGCTCGTCCATGACGTAGAGCACGGCGAGAGACTTCAGCAGCACCACCTCGGCCTTCACCTCGGCAGGGATCACGAGGTCCGCGGCATAACGTCCCAGGGGAACCCGCCGGTCTCCGTCGCCCGACGGACTCAGGTGCGACCTGCGGGTCGCGGTGACCGAGGCGGTGACGAACCGGCTGACCAGTTCACTGGTGAGCCCCTTGAGCGCCGCCAGGTCCTGGAGGGTGCCGTGGAAGTCCGCGGCGCGTGCCACCGGGGGCATCCGCCGCAGACGGTCGGCGGCGTCGAGCAGCTCCTCGGGATCACCGCCGAACGCCCGTGCCCCCTTCTCCGCCAGTGCGGCGAGCTCCACCAGGTCCCACAGGACGTTCATGCTGATCCGTCCGGAGACGATCCCGTCCTCGACGTCATGCACGGAGTAGGCGACGTCGTCCGACCAGTCCATGATCTGTGCCTCGAGGCACTTCCGCCCGTCCGGCGCACCCTCCCGGATCCAGGCGAGGACATCCAGGTCGTCGGCGTAGCAGGAGTACTTGCGACGTGCCGTGCCGTCGGGGGCCGTCGGCCCCCACGGGTACTTGCACGCGGCGTCGAGGGACGCACGGGTGAGGTTGAGGCCGTGGCTCCGCCCGTCCGGTCCGACGGTCTTCGGCTCCAGCCGCACGAGGATCCGCAGTGTCTGTGCGTTGCCCTCGAAACCGCCGCACGACGCCGCCGCTTCGTCCAAGGCCCGCTCACCGTTGTGCCCGTACGGGGGGTGGCCGATGTCGTGGGTCAGGCCCGCCAGGTCAGCCAGGTCCGGGTCCACCCCCAGTGTCTTCCCGATCCCGCGCGAGATCTGGCCGACCTCCAGGGAGTGGGTCAGCCGGGTCCGTGGGGTGTCCCCGGACCCCGGGCCGACGACCTGGGTCTTGTCGGCGAGGCGGCGCAGTGCCGCGCTGTGCAGCACCCGGGCACGGTCGCGGTCGAAGTCGTCGCGTGCGTCGGGCACGGCGCCGTCGATGCCGAGTGACTTCCCGGGGACATCGACGATGCGCTCCAGGTCGTGGGCGGTGTAGCCGTACCGTTGCACCGTGATCGGTCTCCTCTACTTCTCGTCGACGGTGTAGTCACCGCCGCCTTCCTCTGTCGCCCGGTAGTACAGCAGGCCACCGGTCTCGTGGATGATCGCGTCGAGCTGCTCCTTCCGACTCGACACCGCCGGCCCCTGCCTGGTCGGGGAGGCGTGCGCCACCATGCCCTGGTCCCCGACCATGTTCGTCGCACGGAGGGAATGGTTCGGGTCCGTGACGACCAGGACCTCGTCCCACCCGTTCTCCTTGGCGACCGGCGCGAACGCCTCCGCCGAGCCGAGCGTGTCCATCCCCTCGTTGACCTCGGTGATCGCGTCTCCGGGGACTCCCTTGTCCCGGAGGTACGCTGCACCGGCCTCCGCCTCGGTGTAGACGTCCCCCTCCAGTTTCCCGCCGATGGTGGTGATGTGCGACGACACGCCCTGCCGGTAGAGCTCCGCGGCATGGTCGAGACGTGCGGCGAACCACTGCGACGGGGTGCCGTTGTACTGGGCCGCGCCGAGCACCAGGATCGTGTCCGCGTCCGCCCGGTTGTCCTGGCGCGCGTAGGCCCACACGTGCGCTGCGGTGGCCAGTGTGATGACCAGGGCGATGACGACGGTGCCGATGATCATGTAGATCAGTCCACGAATACCAGCACCGACCGTCCGTCCCGCGGTGCTGCCGATGGTTCTGCCGTTCATGCGACTAAGACTACGCACCCGAGTTCGTGGATTTCGTTATTGTGGGGTGCATGTACGCTGCGAATCATCCCCGGCCCGCCTCCAGCATCCGACTCCGACGGTTCGCCGCCTCCGTCGCCGTCGCGGGCGTCGCCGGTCTCGGACTCGGGACCGGCGCTTTTCTCGGTGCAGGGGCTGCTGTGGCACAGACCGCCACCGCGGGCGCGGAGGCCTCCGTCCTCGCCCAGGGCACGGCAACGGACACCGGTTCCGCCACCGACGTCACACTGGATTCACAGGTGGTCGACCAGGCCGGCGTCCTGTCTGACTCCGAGCGCAGCTCCATCGAGGAGACCCTGGCGAAGGGGCCGTCCGAGACCGGAGTGAAGGGCTACATCGTCTACACGGACAACATCGGTGGAGACGTTGAACCACTCGCTCAGGACCTGCTGTCCCAGGATCCGGGAGACAACGTCCTCGTCATGGTCGTGGACGTCAGGTCCCAGACCGGTGCCGGAATCGGCACCGCCCCGGGGCCACGGGTACCCAATTCTGTCACTGAGGACGTACGGTCTACAGCCGTCGACAAACTGAGCGGCGGCAACTGGGCTGCCGGGGGTCAAGCAGTCGCCGACGTCATCGCGGACGTCACCCCCGCATCGTCCTACGCCTGGGGCGGTGCAGCGGCGGTCGTCGTCCTCGGCGGCGCCGGTGGTGCGATCTGGTACTCGCGGAAGAAGAAGCACGAGAGGGACGCCGAACAGCTCGAGTCCGCCCGGACCATCACCCCGGAGAACACCGACGACCTGTCGCAGCAGCCCACCAACGTGCTCCGCACCCTCGCCAGCGAGGAACTGCACAGCACCGACGAGTCGATCCGCAAGGGCCACCAGGAGCTCGACACCGCCGAAGCAGAGTTCGGCGAAGAGAGGACCCGGGACCTCCGCAAGGCACTGGAGGTGTCCAAGAAGGCGCTCGCCAACGCCTACGACACCCACCAGCGGCTGCAGAACGGGCTGGTCAGCGGGGAACGTGAGGAGCGTGCCCAGCTGATCGACATGATCTCCTCCTGCGGAACCGCCGAGCAGAACCTGCGCGACCAGGCGGAAAGGTTCGCCACCCTGCGCGAGAAGCTGATCGACGCCCCTGAGATCGTCGACAGGTTCTTCCAGCAGACAGTGGAACTCCGTGCCCGCATCCCCCGGTCCCGTGAGATCCTGGAGGGCCTGGCCAGCAAGGTGAACCCGGAACTCCTCGACTCCGTCTCCGACAACCCCGACATCGCCGAAGCCGAGGTCGCGGAAGCGGAGAAGGCGATCTCACGTGCACGTGAACTGCTCAACCTGCCCGCAGGCCAGCAGGGTGAGCTCATCGACGCCGCCAGTGCCGCACACCTGGCCATCAGCCAGGCCGACAGCCAGCTCTCCGCCGTGGAGAACGCGGAATCCCAGCTCCATGAGGCCCAGAAGAACCTCGACTCCCTGATCCAGGAGGTCGACGAGGAGATCACCGAGGCCACCCAGCTCGCCGCGAGCAACGCCGACATCGACCGGGCCGAGCTCGGTAAAGCGGTCGAGCACGCCAAGGACGCACTCCAGGCCGCCCGGGAGAAGGGCGACCGTGATCCACTCGGGACCTACTCCGACCTGCTCGCAGCGGACGGGCAGCTCGACATCCAGCTGGACGAGGCCCGCGGCGCCGAGAACACCTACCAGCGCACACTGGGTATGGTCGACCGCACCATCGCCGAGGCGGCGAACCACCTCCGAGCCGTCGAGGACACGATCCACACCCGTGGCCGCATGATCGGTGTCGAGGCACGTTCCGCCGCCCAGTCTGCGGCCCAGGCACTCAACGCCGCACACCAGCAGCGCGAGGCCGCACCACGCTCGGCGTTCACGGCCGCGCAGGAGGCGAACGCCCTGGCGCGGCAGGCGTCCCAGATGGCCCGCCGCGACATCGAGGAGTACAACCGCCGCAACAACTACTACGGGGGCGGCGGAGGCGGCGGCAATCTCGTCGCCGGCATGCTCCTCGGTTCCCTCCTCAGCGGAAACGGAGGGTTCGGGGGCGGCGGATTCGGCGGAGGAGGCGGTTTCGGCGGAGGGGGCGGTTTCGACAGTATCTGAGCCGCGACCTCGCCCCGGTGCGGCCAGCACGCCTGCCACCCGAGGAACTTCCCCTCGAGTGACTAACCTGGCCCCATGACCACCCACTACTTCACCGCGTCAAGCCTCGACGGCTACATCGCCACCACTGACCACTCCCTCGACTGGCTGACCTCCCAGGACTTCGACTGGGAAGGGCCGATGTCGCCCACCAGCTTCCTCGACCGAATCGGCGCCATCGCCATGGGAGCCACTACCTACGAGTGGATCCTGGCCAACGACGACGGTTGGGGCTACGACGTCCCGGCATGGGTGTTCACCCACCGGGACCTTCCCTCTCCTCACGGTGCGGACGTCCGGTTCACCTCATCGCCGGTGGAGGAGGTTCATGCACGGATGACGACAGCCGCCGACGGGAGGGACCTGTGGATCCTCGGCGGTGGCGACCTGGCGGGCCAGTTCGCAGACGCCGGCCTGCTCGACGAAGTGTGGATCCAGTACGCCCCCGTGACCCTCGGGGACGGGGCGCCGCTGCTCCCCCGCCCGCTCACCCTGGAACTGCTCGACGCACAGAGGAACCGGGCGATGGTGTGCGCCCGGTTCCAGGTTGTCAGGTGAGTCCTCAGATGTAGCCGAGGAAGTAGAGCACCAGGAAGGGGATCAGGACGAGGAGGAAGAGGGACAGCCGCCAGGTAGACGACAGCACCCGCGTCTCCATCGCGTGACGCGCCACCCACGACAGGAACACCTGGACATCCAGTGGCAGCTTCTCGCCCGCCCCCTCGAAGGAGACGTGGACGTTCTTGAGCCCGCCGTTCTCAGAGGTGAACTGGCCGATCTTCTCGGCGTCCTCCAGGTCCAACGGTGCGTCCGGGTCAGAGGGGGCCCGGAAGAGGACGAAGTCCTTCCGGCTCTCCGCGTGGATCAGCACCCTGTGCCGGTCCGCGGTGCAGCTGACGTTCTTCGACGCCCCGAAGGTCTTCCCGTCGCCGACGGCGGTGAACACCTGGGAACCGGTGGCTTCGCCGGTCGTGGCCTTCATCACCGGGCCTTTGTCCGCCTGCAGTGCCCAGGTGTCACCACCGAAACGGATCGTGGCGACGTCCCGTTCCACGGAGTACTCACCTACCCGGTCCATGTCGCTGGGTAGACCGGCGTAGATCGGGAAGGTGTGCCCGTCGGACGGCACTGACCATCGGATATCAGGGTTCGGCATGTCCTCGGGTCCGTTCCGCCTAGCAGCCTGCGAGCCGCTCGGCGAGGTAGCCCTGGAGCTTGTCCAGGCTGACGCGCTCCTGGGCCATGGTGTCGCGCTCGCGCACGGTCACCGCGTTGTCCTCCAGGGTGTCGAAGTCGACGGTGACGCAGAACGGCGTTCCGATCTCGTCCTGACGACGGTAACGACGCCCGATGGCACCGGAGACGTCGTAGTCGACGTTCCAGAACCCACGCAGCTGCTCAGCGAGCTTCTCCGCGGTGGGGGTCAGGGTCTCCTTCTTCGACAGCGGCAGGACGGCGACCTTGACCGGGGCCAGTCGACGGTCCAGACGCAGGACGGTGCGCTTGTCGACCCCGCCCTTGGTGTTCGGTGCCTCGTCCTCGAAGTACGCGTCAACCAGGAAGGCCATCATCGCGCGCCCGAGGCCGGCGGCCGGCTCGATGCAGTACGGAATCCAGCGCTCGCCGGTCTCCTGGTCAAAGAAGCTGAGGTCCTCACCGGAGTGCTCGGCGTGCGTCTTCAGGTCGTAGTCCGTGCGGTTGGCGACGCCCTCGAGCTCGCCCCACTTCGAACCGGCGAAGTTGAAGGCGTACTCCACGTCCACGGTGCGCTTGGAGTAGTGGGAGAGCTTCTCCTTCGGGTGCTCGTAGAGCCGCAGGTTCTCCGGGTCGATGCCGAGGTTCACGTACCAGTTGAAGCGGTCGTCGATCCACTTCTGGTGCCATTCCTCATCCTCACCCGGCTTGACGAAGAACTCCATCTCCATCTGCTCGAACTCACGGGTACGGAAGATGAAGTTTCCGGGGGTGATCTCGTTGCGGAAGGACTTGCCGGTGTTGGCGATGCCGAAAGGCGGCTTCTGACGGGACGCGCCCATCACGTTCTTGAAGTTGATGAAGATGCCCTGGGCGGTCTCCGGGCGCAGGTAGTGCAGACCCTCCTTGTCGTCGACCGGGCCGAGGTAGGTCTTCAGCAGACCGGAGAACTCGCGCGGCTCGGTCCACTTTCCGGGCTGGCCGGTCACCGGGTCGTTGATGTCGGCGAGACCGTTCGGCGCCTCGTGGCCGTGCTTCTCCTCGTACGCCTCCAGGAGGTGGTCGGCACGGTAACGCTTGTGGGTGTACAACGACTCCACCAGCGGGTCGGTGAACACGTCCACGTGGCCCGACGCCTCCCACACCTGGGTCGGCTGGATGATCGAGGTGTCCACACCCACGACGTCCTTGCGGGAGGTCACCATGTGACGCCACCACTGGCGCTTGATGTTCTCCTTGAGCTCCACGCCCAGGGGACCGTAGTCCCAGGCGGAGCGGGTACCGCCGTAGATCTCACCTGCAGGGAACACCAGTCCCCTGCGCTTGCAGAGGTTGACGACGGTCTCGATGTTACTTGCGGCCATGGGCTCGGGGCACTCCTCGTAGACGGTGGGGTTGACGGTCGTTCAGACAATCACGCCCATGATACCGGGGTGGCCACGCCAGGGCACCCCCGGGTCACGCCCAGGGCCCCGGGCGCCGTCAGCGCATAAAAAAAGGACCCGCGAAAGGGGGGGGTTATCGCGGGTCCCGGCCACGCTGTCCTCCGAAGAGGATGGGGCCTTGTTCCCCGTTTGGTGGGATGGACTTAGGGGGGGACAAGCCATCCCTGGGGAACTGGCACTAATTTACGGCGGCCCCGCCACCCCTGTCAAGTCCGTCGCACCCCTCCCGGAGAATCCCTTCCCACCTGCACGTTCCAGGGATCACACCGGGGCCGCCGACGCCCCTGCCCGACCCTCCCCGAACCTTCCCGAACCCTGTTCCGTTACCCGACCCTGCGCGAACAGATAGTGTGGGGGACACGATGAACACTCCCCGGATCGGACAGCGAAACACCCGCCAGCGAGCGGCCGTGGTCGACACGCTCGAAGGAATGACCACCTTCGCCAGCGCACAGGACATCCACGCCACCCTGACCCAACGCGGCCACAAGGTCGGCCTGACCACGGTGTACCGCACCCTCCAGCAGCTCAACACCCAGGGGATGATCGACACGCTGCAGGACGACAGCGGAGAGATGCTCTACCGCAGCTGCACCTCAGTGCACCACCACCATCATCTGGTGTGCACGTCCTGCAGGAAGGCCGTCGAGATCGACGGCGGCCCGGTCGAACGGTGGGCCTCCGACGTGGCCCGGCAGCACGGTTTCGTGATGACCGGCCACACCGCCGACGTGTTCGGGCTCTGCGCCGACTGCGCCGGCCGCTGACACCGGGGGCGTGGCACTCCTCCCCCGCCCGGCCTACCCTGCCGCGACGTCGAAGAGAGACCCCAGGCTGAACGTCACCGCGGCCGCACCGAATCCGATGGCGAGCTGACGCAGCGCACGCTTCCACGGCGACATGCCGGACAACATCCCCACCAGGGCACCGGTCACCAGCAGGACCACACCCACCAGCACACCGGACACGATGATCGCCGGCAGTCCCGCCATCCCGATGAGCAACGGCAGCACCGGCACCAGGGCGCCGACCGCGAAACACAGGAAGCTCGAGACAGCGGCGGACATCCCCGACCCCCCGTCCTCCATCGGGCCTGCGACGGATGTGGCGGATGTGTCGGAAACGTCGGACGTGTCGGAGCCGGCAACGTCCGTCCCGGCGTCCCAGCCCCCGGTGAGGTCCGCCTCGACGTCCACCCCGTCGGCGGCGTCGGCAGCATCGGCAGCGTCTTTGATCTCCTTGAGCCGGGACAGCTCGGCGAAGACCTTGCGGGCCTTGCGACCGGCGGATTCCGGGTCCATCCCGCGGGCGCGGTAGACCAGCTCGAGTTCATTGCGGTCCACGTCGAGCTTCGGTACCGCCGTGGTGGCGTTCGGGTCCGGGGTGGACGCCTGGAGAAGCTCCTTCTGACTGGTCACCGACACGTACTCACCGGCGGCCATGGACAGCGCGCCGGACAGCAGACCGGCGATGCCCGCAGTGAGCATGGTCGCCGGCCCGGCGCCGGCACCGAACATGCCCAGCAGCAGAGCCAGGTTCGACACCAGACCGTCGTTGGCGCCGAAGATCGCGGCACGGAAGTTACCGGACATCTTGGCCCTCCCCCGGGCCGCCAACCCCCGGACGACCTCCGCGTGGATCGCCTCGTCCGCCGCCATCTGCTCCGTGGCGTCGTCGTCGGAGAGGTAGTGGTTGCGTGACTCCGCCGACTGGAGCAGGGCGAGGACGAACACCGAGCCGAATCGGCGGGCCATCCACGCCGTCAGCCTGGTCTTCAGCCCCGCCTTGCGCGGCAGACCGATGTCGTCGCCGAGCCGTGCCCGCCAGTACTCCTCGTGACGGGACTCCGCCTCGGCGATCCCCAACAGGATCTCGCGTTCCTCACCGCTGCGCTGCCGGGCCAGCTCCCGGTACACCGCCCCCTCCGCCCGCTCGTCGGCCAGGTACCGGCGCCACCGGTTGAGTTGACGGCGGGTGGGTTCCCCGGTCATTTCACACCGCCGAACCGCCGGTCCCTCCTGGCGTACTCCAGAACCGCCTCCCGAAGGTGGTCGGGGGTGAAGTCCGGGAAGAGCACGTCCTGGTACACCATCTCGGCGTACACCGACTGCCACGGCAGGAAGTTCGAGGTGCGCTGTTCACCGGAGGGACGCAGGAAAAGGTCCACGTCCGGCATGCCCGGATCATTCATGTACGCCGACAGCGTTTTCTCGGTGATGTCCCGGGGTTTCAGTCTCCCCGCCGCCACCTCCGTCGCGATCGCCCGCGTGGCGTCGGTGATCTCGGCGCGCCCCCCGTAGTTCACGCACATCGCCAGGGTCATGCGGGTGTTGTCGCGGGTCTGCTCCTCCGCCCTCGTCAGCTCGGAGATCACCGAGCGCCACAGCCGCGGACGCCGTCCCGCCCACACCACGCGCACACCCTTGGCGTCGAGTTCGTCGCGCCTGCGCCGCAGGACGTCCCGGTTGAAGCCCATGAGAAAACGCACCTCCTCGGCACTGCGACGCCAGTTCTCCGTGGAGAAGGCGTACGCCGAGAGGTAGTCGACCCCGAGATCCAGGCACTCGTCGATGACGTCCATGAGGACGCTTTCGCCACGTTTGTGGCCCTCGGTGCGTGGGAGTCCCCGCTCCTGGGCCCAACGGCCGTTACCGTCCATCACGATCGCGACGTGGCGGGGAATGAACTCAGCGGGGATCTCGGGTCTACTCACGACCGTCATTGTGCCAGACGGGGCGTCACAGGGCGGAGAACGCCCGGCACGGGGACTCCGTCTGATGACGCACGTGCGCGAGCAGCAGTTCATGGGCGGTCTCCAGCACGCGGTGGCCCTCAGGGCCCACGGCCACGGCAGCCACCGCAGCCAGGTCGCCGGGACGCCCCCGCGAGAGCAGCCACAGGACCCGGACTGACTGGGCGGGCGGGGTGGACGCCCCGGGCGGACGGCATGAGACGCACACCGCCCCGCCAGCCAGCGCATGGAAGGCGGAATGGGGCCCCGGGCGACCGCACTGGGCGCAGTCGACGAGACTGGGCGCCCACCCCGCCATACCCAGTGCCTGCAGGACGAACCGGTCGGCGAGAGTCCGGGGAGGCAGTGCCGCCGGTTCCGCCAGTGTCGCGAGCGCCACGTCCAGCCCCTCGAAGATGTGGCCCGCCTCCTCCACGGCCCCCTGGACCGTGAGCTCGGCCATCTCCAGCATCGCCACGCCCGCGTAGTAGCGGTCGACGTCGGAGCTGATCCTGGGGGCGAAGGTGTGCACGGTGGTGGCGTCGGTGACGTTCGCCAGCCCACCGTCAGGTTTCGACCGGTTCCGTCCCGGGTAGATCTGGACGTTCACCCGGCAGAACCGATCGAGACGGGCACCGAAGCGCGACTTCGACCGACGTACCCCCTTCGCCACCGCCCGGACAAGGCCGTGCTCCCGGGTGAGCAGGACAACGATGAGGTCCGCCTCGCCGAGTTTGTGGGTACGGACGACAAAAGCCTCGTCCCGGTACTGGGGACGAGGGCTTCTGGACATGACGACCAGTCTACGACGGCGGGCTGTACCCGGCCCGTACCAGGTCCGAACCGGACCCTTTACGGGGCGACGGTCTGCGTCAGTACCGCCGGGTCTGGCCGCCGCGCTGCTCCAGCAACCGTTGGTCGATCGCCTGGGCCGACTGCGCGATACGGATGTTGGAGAGGTAGAACTCCAGCATCATCCGCAGTGACATCAGCATGAACAACATGCCGACGCTGATGACGAATACCCCGAACAGCCCGAGGACGAAACCACCGACGCCGAACTCACTGGCGGGTGCGATGAGCGCGAAGAGGACGTACCCCACCCACAGCAGCGCGATGAACGCGAAACCGAGTGCGTAGGCGAACTTGATGATCGACGGCGTGGCGTAACGGGTGAAGCTGAAGTCGAACAGCGCCGAGAAGAAGGAGTCCTGCCCGGCCCCTCCACCGGGGGCCGTCGCGTAGACGGCAGGCTCCGGCTGCGGCTGGGCGCCGAACGACGGGAAGCCCTGCCCCGGGTCGGGGTTCGGGTTTCCCCCGGACGGGTTGCTCCACCGGTTGGCCCGGTACTCGCCGTTACCGTCATTACCGCCGTTACCGCCGTTGGCGTCACTGGGGCCGTTGCTATCACCGGGGGTGCTCATGAAGATCTCCTGGAAACATGGTGTCGGGACACACCGACACTATCACCACGCACTCAGAACCCCAGGCGACCCAGCTGCTTGGGGTCCGACTGCCAGTTCTTCGCGACCTTCATGCGCAGATCCAGGTAGACGTTCTGCCCCAACAGGTCCATCAGGCTCTGCCTGGCGTTGTGGATGATCCGCCCCCACCGCCGGTTGTCCTTGCCCCGGAGGATGCGCTTCTGCCCCTCGCGCTCCAGGAAGATCACCGCGTGGACGTCCAGCACACCCTCCCGGTCCTCCGACGGCAACACCTCGTCAACCTGGACGGCGACGGAGTGGGGCAGCTCGTCGTGCAGACCGGACAACGCCGCCTCGCGGATCAGTTCCGACATGCGGGTGTCACGGTCGTCGTCGGTGACGTGGTCGTCCGGGTAGAACTTCGGCCCTTCCGGCAGCAGTCGGGTGAAGACGTCGAGCAGGACGTCGAGCTGCACCTCGCCGGCGGCGGAGACCGGCACGACCTCTCCGCCGTCCAACAGGTCGTGCAGCGCCATCAGCTGGGCGCCGACCTGGTCCTTGGAGGCCTTGTCGAGCTTGGTGACGATACCCACGACCGGGGTCTTCGGCGCCGCCTTGCGCACCGCGTCGAGGATCCACCGGTCGCCCGGACCGATCTTCTCGTCGGCGGGGATGCACAGTCCGATGACGTCCACGTCGGCGTAGGTCTCCTTCACGACCTCGTTGAGCCGCTCACCCAGCAGCGTGCGGGGGCGGTGGAGACCGGGGGTGTCGACGACGATGATCTGGGAGTCCGGACGGTGCACGATGCCGCGGATCGGGTGCCGGGTCGTCTCCGGCTGGTCGGCGGTGATCGCGATCTTCTCGCCGACCAGTGCATTGGTCAGGGTCGACTTCCCGGTGTTGGGACGTCCGACGAAGCTGACGAACCCGCTGCGGAAGCCCTCGGGGGCGCTGAAGTCCACCGCAGGTGCGGCGACCGCGTCGGACGGGAGGTCGGACTCGTCGGGGAAATCGGGGCTGTCACTCATGGTGGGTCCTGTCTCTGGTGTCGTCGGGGACGTCGTCGTCCCGTGTGTGGTCGGCCCCCGTGCCGGGGTGTCTGTGAGTTTCCGGGTTCGTCTGGTCGTGGTCTTCGTCGTGTGTGTCGCCGGTGGTGCGGGTGGGCCGGGTCGGTCCGGAGACCACCACGGTGCGCACCTTGATCCGGCCGCGCCGGTCGCGCCCGCCCTCGCAGGTCAGGTGCAGTCCGGCGACGTCGAGCTCGGCGCCCGGAAGGGGCACCTTGCCGAGTTCGTAGGCGGCCAGGCCCGCGACGGTGTCGACCTCGTCGAGGATCTCGTCGGAGAACTCCAGGTCGACGTCCTCGTAGAGTTCGGCGAGGTCGTTCAGGCTCATCCACGCCTCCACGCGGTAGACCCCGTCGCTGATCCTCTCCACCGGGACATCGTCACCGTCGTCGTACTCGTCACTGATCTCGCCGACGATCTCCTCCAGGATGTCCTCGATGCTGACAAGTCCCGCGGTCCCGCCGTACTCGTCGATCAGCACGGCGATGTGCACCTGGTCACGCTGCATGTCCTCCAGGAGGTCGTCGAGGTTGCGGGAGTCCGGGACGAACACCGGCTCACGCATCAGCTCCCGGACGGGCACCGCACGGTCCGCCGCGGAGGCGTCGTAGGTCGCCGCCACCAGGTCCTTGAGGTAGACCACGCCGAGGACGTCGTCGACGCTGTCACCGACGACAGGCACCCGGGAGAGTCCGGACCGCACGCACAGCCGTACGGCCTGGGCGACGGTCTTGTCGTCCTCGATCCACAGGATCTCGGGCCGCGGCACCATGATCTCCCGGGCCGTGGTGTCCGCGAGGTCGAAGACCGACTGGATCATCCGGCGTTCGTCGATCTCGACGACACCACGCTC
The DNA here is from genome assembly GCF_022712195.1 of Corynebacterium sp. Classification (GTDB taxonomy): domain Bacteria; phylum Actinomycetota; class Actinomycetes; order Mycobacteriales; family Mycobacteriaceae; genus Corynebacterium. The sequence goes on from NZ_JALAGY010000039.1 coordinate 34,037, forward strand.
CTGGGCGATGTCCACCATCTCCCTCAGCTCGATCTCCGTGGCGAACGGGCCCGTGCGCAGGCCACGGCCCGGGGTCACCAGACCACCGAACCACACCAGCACCCGGGACAACGGCCCGAGGACCCTGCGCACCACGACCAGGACCGTCCCCGCGCGAAGGGAGACACTGTAGGGGTTGCGGCGTCCCACCGTACGGGACACCACACCGACGACCACGTAGATCAGCAGCGTGACGACCACGACCGACACGGCGATCGACCAGCTCCGGTCATGGACGGTGTCCAGGGCGGCGACAGTGACCAGCACCGCCGCCGAGGCCTCGCAGACGGTCCTCAACAGGACAAGGAGGTTGATGTAGTCAGGCCGGTCCTGCACGACCTGCAGCAGCCGCGACGATCCGGGCCGGTCGTCCTTGACCAGCGACTCCACCCGGGCGACCGACAGTGAGCCCAGGGCGGTCTCCGTGGCGGACAACACGCCCGCCAGTGGCAGCACGACCAGCAGCGCCACCACCGCGGAGAGGATGACGGAGAGGTCAGTCATCGGTGGGCGGCTCACTGAACGGCGGAGGGACGGGGTTCACCCACCGGTCCGTGCCGGCGTCCGAGGCACTGGGGAACGCCGCGGCACCACTGGGTTTCGGCCCGAACGAGATGCCGCGTTCGGCCTGGGAGTCGTACCAGTTGACCAGGATCTCGTTCTGCAGGGCGAACATGCGCTGCTCCTCCTCGGGGACGACATGGTCGAACCCGAGCAGGTGGAGCACACCGTGGACGGTCAGCAGGTCGAGCTCGTGCGCCAACCCGTGGCCGGCACGTTCCGCCTGGCCACGGGCGAACTCCGGGCACAGCATGATGTCGCCGAGCACCCCCGGCCCCGGGGGCGAGCCGTCCTTGCGGCCCCACCCCGGGGTCAGCTCGTCCATCGGGAAGCTCATCACGTCAGTGGGGCCGGGCAGGTCCAGCCACCGGACGTGCAGGTCAGCGATGGTATCCAGGTCCACGATGTGGATGGAGAGCTCCGCGGACGAGTGCACGTCGAGACTCCACAGGGCGAAGCGGGCGACGTCGATCAGCTCCTCCTCGTTGACCTCGCCGAACCCTGACTCGTTGAACACCTCGATGCTCACCGGTTCCTCCTCTCCTGACGGTCCTGGCGCGCCAGTTCAGCCTCCGCCGCCTGTTCCGCCTCATAACGTTCATAGGCCTGGATGATCCGTCCGACGAGACGGTGCCGCACCACGTCGGCGGTGTCGAACTCCGTCACCGTGACGCCGTCCACCCCGGACAGGATCCGGTGCGCCACACTGAGCCCGCTGGCCTGGTGGTTCGGCAGGTCGACCTGGGTGAGGTCGCCGGTAACGACGATCTTCGTCCCGAAACCCAGGCGGGTCAGGAACATCTTCATCTGGGCGGGGGTGGTGTTCTGCGCCTCGTCGAGGATCACGAAGGCACCGTTGAGGGTACGGCCGCGCATGTACGCCAACGGGGCCACCTCGATGACACCGGACTCGATGAGCCGGGGGATGGACTCGGAGTCCAGCATGTCCCGCAGCGCATCGTAGAGCGGACGCAGGTAGGGGTCGATCTTCTCGCCGAGGGTGCCCGGCAGGAAGCCCAGCTTCTCGCCCGCCTCCACCGCCGGGCGGGTGAGGATGATCCGGTTGACCTCCCGCTTCTGCAGCGCCTGCACCGCCTTGGCGACGGCGAGGTAGGTCTTGCCGGTACCGGCAGGACCGGTCCCCACCACCACGGTGGAGGCGTCGATGGCGTCGACGTAGCTCCGCTGGCCCACCGTCTTGGGCCGGATCACCCTGCCCCGGTGCTCGACGATGACCTCCCCGGTCACCGCGGCCATACCCGCCGACGGCACGGCCGCGTCCGCCGGCAGGGACTCCCTCGCCCGGGCGTCGGCGCGCCGGTCCGTCTCGTCGACCAGGTCGATGGTGCGGCGGGTGAGGTCCGGGGTCACCTCAGAGCCGCGGGCGGCCATCGCCTCGAGCTCGCGCAGCACCCTACGCGCCCGGGCGACCTGGGACGCCTCGCCGCGCAGGGTCACGTGGTTGCCCCGGCTGAGCAGGTCGGCGTCGATGTGGTCCTCGATGATGCGGAAGTTCTCGTCTGCCAGTCCCGACACCGTCTGAGCGGTGTCCGGGTCGAGCTCGACAGAGGTGGAGGCGATGCGCCGTGGTGGTTGCTTCAAGATACTTCCGGATTCTCCTGCGACGATATGGGGCACGTGGCCACGTGCTGACGGACGTGCTGATACATGAAGCTTAGCGTCCCCACCGCGTGGTGAGCACCCCGAGAGCCCCCAGCGCCACCGCCGCGGCCGTCGCGGTACGCAGCACCTCGGGCCCGAGCACCACGGCCCGTCCCGGACGGTGCCCCCCGGTGGAGGACGTGACGGCCCGGATCTCCCGGTCACTGACACCGCCCTCCGGACCGATGACGAGCACGACCTCGTCGACGTCGAGGTCGACCTGCGCCAGCGGTGTCGCCGCCTCCTCGTGCAGCACCAGGACCTGCACGGTAGGGCTGCCGGACGTGGCCGGGCCGTCCCACGGCCGTGGGGCGAGGTGTGCGTGGAGGTCGCCGATGTCCGGCAGCAGCTCGCCGACATGCGCGCCGGAGAGACGCCGGGACTGCTTCATCGCCGACACCGCGGTGGCCGTCCACCGCGCCCGTGCCTTGTCGGACTTCCCCGACTTCCCACCGGTCCAGCGGGACACGCAGCGGTCCGCCTGCCACGGGATGATCCGGTCCGCCCCGGCCTGGACGGCCAGGTCGACGGCGAGTTCCGCACGGTCGGACTTCGGGATCGCCTGGACCACCGTGACCCGCGGACGAGGCGGGCGCCCCTCGACCCGGTGCCGGCCGACGACGGTACCGTCGCCGTTCCAGTCCCCGGCGACACCGGTCCCTGAGCCGTCGGTCAGCACCACGGGCTCCCCCTGCCGCATCCGCTTCACCGAGGCGTGGCGCGCCTCCGCGTCGGGGAGGGAGAACACACCGGTGTCCCCGACCCCGGCCAGCTGGTCCACGAGGTCGGGGACGACGAAGACAGGGTCGGTCACTGTGCCGTCACCGCCGTCACCGTCTACCGGCCGAACTTCTGGCGCAACCGGGAGAACAGCCCGCCGGAGCGCTCGTCCTCGCTGGACTGCAGACCGGCGACCTGCCTGGAGGCGCCACGGAACTGCTCGAGCAGGTCCCGCTGCTTCTTGTCGAGGTCCGTCGGGACGCTGACGTCGACATGGGCGATGAGGCTGCCGTGCCCTTCCCGACGCAGGTGCGGCATTCCCTTGCCCTTCACCCGCACCACGGCCTCCGGCTGGGTCCCCGGCTCGACGGTGACGGTGGCCACGCTGTCGTCGAGCAGCGGCACCTCGACAGTGGTGCCCAGGGCGGCGTCAACCATGGGCACGTTCACGGTCACGTGCAGGTCGTCGGCGTCGCGCAGGAAATACGGGTGCTCCTTGACCTGCACCTCCACGTAGAGGTCGCCGGCGGGTCCGCCGCCGGGCCCGACCTCGCCCTCACCGGACATGCGGATCCGCATGCCGTCACGGATACCGGCGGGGATCTTCACCTCGATGTCGCGGCGTGCCCGCACGCGGCCGTCGCCGGCGCACTCCTGGCACGGGTCCTCGATGATCTCGCCGACACCCTGGCACCGCGGGCAGGCCCGGGCCACCTGGACGCGCCCCAGGATGGACTGCTGGATCTCCATGACCTGCCCCTGGCCGTGGCACGTCGGGCAGGTCACCGGGTCCGCCTTCGACTCCGAACCGGAACCGTCGCACTCCTCACACAGGACGGCGGTGTCCACGGTGACGTCCTTGGTGACACCGGCGAAGCACTCGTCCAGGGTCAGCTGGAGACGCAGGAGGGCGTCGTTGCCGGGACGCACGCGCGACACCCTCGGGCCGCCGCCTGCGCCACCGGCACCCCCGCCGAAGAAGGCGTCGAAGATGTCCCCGAAACCACCGCCGCCGAAGCCGCCGGGACCGCCCCCACCGGGGCCCTGCTCCTCAGGGTCCCCGCCGGCGTCCACGATCTGCCGCTTCTGCGGATCGGTCAGAACCTCCTGGGCCAGGGACACCTCGCGGAACTTCTCCGCGGCCTCCTCGGACGGGTTGACGTCCGGGTGGTACTTGCGGGCCAGGCGTCGGTAGGCCTTCTTGATCTCGGCGTCCGACGCGTCACTGCTGACGCCGAGAATTCCGTAGTAGTCACGTGCCAAGGTGGCTTATTCCTTCTCACCGTAATTGAAGTCTGACCGGAGCTCGGGGTGAGCCCCGGAAATCACCCCGACAAGTGTAGTACGTCCTACTCTCCGGCGAGAATGCGGGAGACGTAGTGACCCACCGCCTGCACCGAACTGATCGTGCCCGGGTAGTCCAGGTACGTCGGGCCCAGCACACCCATGCCCCCCATCACACCCCCCCGGGTGCCGTAGCCGGTGGAGACCACGGCCGCGGACTGCAGCTCGGCGGTGCCGTTCTCCTCCCCGATCGTCACACTGACCCCACGGTCGCGGGCCGCGGACAGCAGCCGGAGCACCACGACCTGCTCCTCCAGTGCCTCCAGCACGCTCTCCAGCTCCCCCGCCCGAACCAGGTTCGGCGTGCCCGCCAGGATCAGCCGGTCGGTGGGACGCTCCAGCATCGTCTCCACCAGCACCGTGGCGCATGTCAAGGCCGGCGAGCGGAGCTGAGGCGACACCCGGTCATCGTCGCCGGCGGCCATCTCGGCGATGGCCGCCGAGGCGTCGTCGAGCGTATGGCCGACGAGGGTCTCGTTGATCAGCTGCCGCAGCTTCGGCAGGTCCTCCTCCGCGAGCGGCTCACTGAGGTCCACGTTGCGCTGCTCCACCTGACCGGCGTCGGTGATCAGCACCAGCAGCAGGCGCGTGTCGGCGAGCTGCACGATCTCGCAGTGCTTCACCCGCCCCCGCCTCAGGTCGGGGATCTGCACCACGGCCACCTGGCGGGTCAGCTGGGCGAGCAGCTGCACACTGCGTCGCAGCACGTCCTCCATGTCCACCCCGTCCTCGAGGAAGCCGAGGATCGCGCGGCGCTCCGCACGACTCAACGGCTTGACCTGGGCGATGCCGTCGACGAAGGTGCGGTAGGCCTTCTCGGTGGGGATACGGCCGGAACTGGTGTGCTGCTGGATGATGTAGCCCTCGGACTCCAGCACCGCCATGTCGTTCCGGATCGTCGCCGAGGACACCCCCAGGCTGTGGCGCTCCACCAGGGCCTTCGAACCGACCGGCTCATGGGTGGCGATGAAGTCTGCGACGATGGCGTGCAGCACCTCGGCACGACGTTGCTCCGTACCGCCCATCGCCTTTCCTGCCATCAGGTCCACTCCTTTCCCGCTGTTCCCTGTGTGCACATTATGCCACCGGACCCGGCCAACCGTCAGGCCTCCTCGGCGAGGAGGATGTCGGTGATGATCCCGTCGGCCAGCAGACGGCCACGGTTGGTCAACCTGGTCCGGCCGCCGGTCCGCTCCAGCAGCCCCAGGCCCACATGGCGCTCCACGGCGGGACCCGCCGCCGCGAGCACCTCGTCCGGGAGTCCCTCGCTCAGCCGGAGCCCCAGCATCACCCGCTCGGTGTGCACGTCACCGGTCGACAACGGCTCGACGGTCGTCACCGGGCTGGTCGCCGGGCCCGACCCCGTGACGAGCGCGTCAGCGTAGCGACGGGGCAGCTTCGCGTTGACCAGCCGCGTCACCCCGCTGTGGTCCGGGGCGCCGGCACGTGTCCCCGCGTCGCCCACCGGGGCCACTCCCCTGCCGGTGACCGGGTCGTCGACCAGCCGGACGCACCCGTGGGCGCCGGGGCCCGCGCCCCACCACTGCCCCGAGCGCCAGTAGACCATGTTGTGGCGGCACTCGCCGCCCGGGCGGGACCAGTTCGACACCTCGTACCACCGCATGCCCGCCTCACGCAGCGCCAGGTCGATCATCCCGTAGCGGTCGGCGTAGACGTCCTCGTCCGGCTGCGGCAGCAGTCCCTTGCGCACCTTGCGGGCCATCGCCGTGCCGTCCTCCACGATCAGGGAGTAGGCGGAGACGTGGTCCACGCCGGTGGACAGGACCCTGTCGAGGGTGAGACGGAGGTCGTCGTCGGTCTCGGTGGGCGTACCGTAGATCAGGTCGAGGTTGACGTGCTCGAACCCCGCCGCCAGCGCCTCCCCGGCCGCCTCGGTGGCACGGCCCGGGGTGTGGGTGCGGTCCAGGACCTTCAGGACGTGGCCGGCGGCGGACTGCATGCCCAGGGAGATGCGGGTGTACCCCGCCTCGAGGAGGGTCTCGAAGAACTGCGGTGAGGTCGACTCCGGGTTCGACTCCGTGGTCACCTCGGCACCCGGCGCCAGGCCGAGGGTCCGCTTCACCGCCGACAGTACGCGCACCAGTCCGTCCGCCCCCAGCAGCGACGGCGTCCCTCCCCCGAGGAATACGGTGGACGGCGGCCCGGTGCGGTCCCAGTCCGCCGCCGCGAGTTCCAGCTCGACCTCCAGCGCCCCGAGGTACGTCGACATCGACGAGGAGCCCGACTCCCCCGGCGTGTAGGTGTTGAAGTCGCAGTACCCGCACCGGGTGCTGCAGAACGGCACATGGATGTACAGCCCGTACCGGTCGTCAGGAATGGAGGTCATTGGGACCATGCTATCGGTCCCGGTGCGCACCACCGAACCGGTCCGGCGCGCGACGGTCAGCCTGCGGCGACGCGGCGCGAACGGATCTTCGACAGCACCTGCTCCACCCGGGCCCGTTCCGCCAGGAAGCGGGGCGGGGCCTCGCCCCGCAGCTCGGCGACCAGGGCCGGGTGCTCACCGACGACGGTGGCCCGCCACTGCGCGACGACCTCCCGGGCGTGCTTCTCCGCCCGGGCCAGCGACTGGGGCAGCAGGACGCTCTGCTCCTCCACCGCCAGGCGGGTCTGCTCCACCGTCCACTCGGCGAGGTCCTCGAGCATGTCGGTGAGTTCGGCGTTGCGCCGCCGCAGGTTCACCCTCAGCGTGGCCGTGCTGACCATCGGCGCGGGAGCAGCCTCCACTGGGGTGACGGCGTGGTCACGCAGGAAGGACAGTGTGCGGCCGGGGTGGTTGTCGACGACAGTGGTCGCGGACAGGGAGCCGGAGCGGATGCCAGACACGAAGGCCTGGCGCAGACCGTTGAGCTCGGCCAGGGCGGCGCGGACCTCGGGCCGTCCCTGCGCCACGGCCTCGGAGAGCTCGAGCAGACAGTCGTCCACGAGCTCCCCGTCCCAGTCCGCCATGGCCTCGGCGAGGTTCTCGATGAGTTCGGCGACCTCGTCGCCGATGTCGTAGACACCCTGGGTGAGCTCGCGCAGTCGCAGGCGGGCGGCGTCGTGCACGGATGGCTCCTCTCAGCAGCGTCATGTAACTCGTCGGCGGATCATCGGGGGTCGCGACTGAAGGACAGTGTAGGACAAGGAGAACCCCGACCCAGGGAGGCTGGGCCGGGGTGGTGCCGATATTTGGGAGAACGCTGTGAACCCCCTGTTCAGGGACTACTTCGAGGTGTAGATCCAGGCGATGTCTTCGGCGAAGTGCTCCGCCACGGCATGGCGCTTCACCTTCATCGACGGGGTGACCTCGCCGTCCTCCTCGGTGAAGTCACGGGCGCAGATGCGGAACTTCTTGATTCCCTCGGAATGCGAGACGGTGTCGTTCGCCTCATTGATCGCGTCCTGGATCTCGGTGCGCAGCACGGGGTTCTTCGCCAGTTCCCTGACCGGGGTGTCCGCACTGACCCCGTTGCGCTTACGCCAGCCGACGAGGGCGTCCTCGTCGAGGGTGACCAGCGCGCCGACGAACTTCTCGTTGTCGCCGACGACCATGGCCTGGGAGATCAGCGGAGCAGACCGCAGGATGTCCTCCAGCGGGCCGGGTGAGACGTTCTTGCCGCCCGCGGTGACGATGATCTCCTTCTTCCGGCCCGTGATCTTCAGGTGGCCGGTCGGCAGGAGCTCGCCGAGATCACCGGAGATGACGAAGCCGTCCTCGGTGAACGAGTCCCGGGTCGCCTCCTCGTTCCTCCAGTAGCCGTCGAAGACGACGGTGCCCTTCATGAGGATCTCGCCGTCGTCGGCGATCCGGATCGTGTTGCCGCCGACCGGCTTGCCGACGGTGCCGATGATGTTGTCCGGCTCGAAGTTCACCGCGATCGCCGCGGTCGTCTCGGTCATGCCGTACCCCTCGTAGATACGCACGCCGATACCACGGAAGAAGTGCATCAGCTCGGGGTTGAGGGCGGAACCACCGGAGATGCAGTACTGGAGTTCACCACCCATCGCCTCCCTGACCTTGCCGTAGACCAGCTTGTCGAAGACGGCGCGACGGACCTTCTGCCCCAGCGTCGGGCCGGAGGCGGTGTCCAGGGCCCGGGAGTACTCCACGGCGGCCTTCTCCGCCAGGGGGAAGATCTTCGCCCCCAGCCCCCCGCCCTCGGCGGCCTTGGTCTTCACGCCGGCGTGGACCTTCTCGAAGACGCGCGGCACGCCCAGGATCAGGTGCGGCTGGGAGCGCTGGAACTCCGGGACCAGGGTCGACATGTCCGCCCAGTGGGACTGCGTGGCCCCACCGATGGTGGAGGCCAGGGAGACGGCACGGGAGAGCACGTGCGCCAGAGGCAGGAAGGTCAGCGTCCTGTTGCCCTCCACGGCGATGCCGCCGATAGGGTGGGTCAGGATGGCACGGGCCTCTCCCAGCCAGTTCGAGTGCAGCAGGCGGCAACCCTTGGGCCGTCCGGTGGTGCCCGAGGTGTACACCAGCGAGGCGAGGTCGGACGACTTCGTCCGGGCGATCCGTGCCTCGACCTCGTCGTCCGGGACGTCCCGGCCTTCAGCGACGAGGGTGTCCACGGCACCCTCACTGAAGGAGAGCACGCGGGTGAGGTGGGCGGTACCCTCCACCGGCTCGCCCTCCTTGACGAAGGTGCGCAGGCGGGTCGCGTGGCCGGACTTCTCGGCGATACCGATCTTGGCGCCCGAGTCCTGCACGATCCACTCGCACTGGGACGTGGACGACGAGGGGTAGATCGGCACGGAGACGGCGCCGGCGGCCATGATGGCGAAGTCCAGCAGAGACCACTCGTAGCGGGTGTCCGACATGAGTGCGACACGGTCACCGAACTCCACGCCGTTGGCGATCAGTCCCTTGGCGACGTCGTAGACCTCACGGAGAAACTCGTCCGCACGTACGTCGACCCACTCGAACTTCCGGGGACGGCTGTACAGGATCGTCTGGGGGCGCTTCAGGGTGTTCTCCCTGAGCACGGTCAGACAGGTCTCGTTCTCGCCGATGGTGTACAGCGCCTCCGAGGAGTACTCCTGCATGTCTCTCCAATCACTGTGTTCTCAAGAAGGTAGCCCGGATCACATCCGGGAACCAGTGTGTTCCGGAGCATGATCCTAGCCGATTTCTGTAGCGACACACACAAAAACGGAAATCCCGGTGAACCCCGGGAACCGGGGAGGCTCCGACGCAGGGGCGCTCAGGTGAGGTAGGTCACGAGCCAGACCACGACGAGCAGAACGATCAGCAGGATGAGAGCCTGCCTGACCCTGGAATGGTGTTTCACCGTGTCTCTCCTTCGTCATGGGACGTTCCGTCTGTGCCGTCCGGTTCAGCCGCCGACCCGAAGGCCCGCTCCTCGTCCCCGGTCACCGGCAGCACACCGAACGCCACCCTGATCATGGCCACGGCCACGACAGACGCCACCAGGACCAGGACGACCAGGGTCAACGGAGTCTGCAGCCAGAGGGGCAGATCGAGGACCCATTGTTCAATGCCGTCAGTCACAACCGCCGAGTTTACCTTCCACCCCACCGCCCACGGCTACTGGTCCAGAGACCCCGCCAGGCCCCGACGGCGCAGCAGCGGCTCCACGCTGCGCTGCTTCCCCCGGAACATCCAGAACGCGTCGTCGTAGTCGATGGTCGCACCGCGCGAGAGGATCATCCGCCGGAAACGGTCCCCGGCGAAGCGGACGTCGTCCGGGTCGATCTCCCGGACGTCGTCCGACCGGGAGTCCCCCCGCGCGGCGTCGGTGTCGACGAATCCCTCGAAACCGTCCGCGTCGAGCACCTCGGCCCACAGGTAGCTCCAGTAGTCCGCGGAGTAGCCGCCCGCGAAGACGTGGTTGAAGTACGCCGAGGAGTACCGCGGCGCCAGGGCCGGCAGCACATCCTCGCCGAGACCCGCGGACTCCAGCACCGCCTTCTCGAAGGCCACGACATCGGTGACCGCTTCCGCCTCCTCGACGCTGAGCCGGTGCCACGCCAGATCCAGCCAGCAGGCCGCGAGGTACTCGGAGGTGGCGAAACCCTGCCCCCAGGCCGCCTGGGCACGCACCGCCTCCACCATCTCCTGCGGCAACTGTTCGCCGGTGTCGACGTGGCGGGCGTAGTTGGCCAGGATCTCCGGCTCCAGTGCCCAGTTCTCGTTGATCTGGCTGGGGAACTCGACGAAGTCCCGTGGCACGCTGGTCCCGGACAGGCTGGGGTACCGCACGTCGGACAGCAGCCCGTGCAGGGCGTGGCCGAACTCGTGGAAGACGGTCGCCACCTCGTCCGGGGTCAGCAGCGCCTGCTCCCCCTCCGCCGGCTTGGCGATGTTCAGGACGTTGACCACCACGGGGGTCTGCCCCAGCAGGTTGTTCTGCTGGACGAAACTGCTCATCCACGCCCCACCCCGTTTGGTGGGGCGGGCGTACATGTCGGTCAGCAGCAGACCCACCGGCTCCCCGGCGTCCCCGTCACGGACCTCCCACACCCGCACGTCCGGGTGGTAGCCCACGAGGTCCTCCCGCGGCTCGACGGTGATGCCGTACAGGCGCCGGGCGGCGAAGAAGGCGCCGTCACGCAGCACCTGGTCCAGCGGGAAGTACCTCTTCATCTCCGCTTCGTCGACCCGGAGCTCCTCGGCGCGCAAGGTCGCCGCCCAGTACGGCCAGTCCGCCCCGCTGACCTCCACCGGCTCTCCGGCACCCGACGTCCCGGCCTTGTCGACCACCTTCTTGTACTCTCCCGCGGCGTTCGCCACGGCCGCGGGGGTCAGCTTGCCCAGCAGGTCGTCGACCTCCCCGAGTGATCCGGCGGTCTCCTCCTCGATGACGAACTCCGCGTGGTTGGCGTACCCCAGGAGCTGCGCGCGGCGGGCGCGGAGCCGCACGATCTCCAGGAGGACCCCGGTGTTGTCCGAGTCGCCCCCGTACCCGCGCCGCAACGACGCCTCGTGGACCCGGGCCCTCGCGGCGGGGTCCTCGAGTTCCCCGACCACCGGCTGCACCGTCGGCAGACCGAGCCGGACGAGCCAGCCCTCCCGCCCCGCGTCCGCCGCGTCCTGCGCCAGGCGTGCCTTGTGCGCCTCGCTGAGCCCGGCGAGGTCGCTCTCCTCGGTGAACAGGACGGCACCGGCGTCCGCCGCCTCCACGACGTTGCGCCCGAACCTGGTCGAGAGCTCCGCCAGGCGGGCGTCGATCGCCCCCAGCTCCGCACGACCGTCCTCGTCGAGCATGGCGCCACCGCGACGGAACCGTCGGAGCCAGTAGGCCAGCAGCGCCTCGTTCTCACTTCCCTCCGGCTGCGCGGGGAGGGCGTTCACCCTGGCGAACAGGCCGGCGTCCATGTTGACCGCGCTGATGTGAGCGGCGAGTTCCGGCGCCACCGTCTCCTCCACGGCGATGACGTCCTCGGTGGCGTCGGTCCCGGAGTAGTTGAAGACGATGGCGAGCACCCGGTCCAGCAGCTGACCGCTGGCCTCGAGGGCGTCCATCGTGTTCTCCCAGGTGGGCTCCTCCGGGTTGGCGACGATGGCCGCGATCTCCGCCTGATGGTCGACGACTCCGGTCCGGAAGGTGGGGACCAGGTCCCCCACGGAGATGGCGCCGAAGTCGGGCAGTTCATGGTCCAGGTCGGACGGGGCGAGCAGCGGGTTGGACTGAGCGTTGTGACCGGTCATGCCCGCCAGCTTAACGCCGCGGGGTCGGCCGCACGGGCGCCGGTTCGGGGGTGCCTGCGTCACCGGTAGTTATTTTCAGTAGGATATTGACCATGTCAGCCCCGGTAGAACTCAGCACGACCACGTCTCCTCACAAGAACGGCTCCGCTGCCGACGCCACGGACAAGCCCGCACCGAAGCGTCGTGCACGGAACCGCCGCGCCGACGGCGAACGCTCCCGCCAGCGTATCCTCGACGCAGCGACCAGCATCGCCACCGAGCGTGGCTACGACGGGACGAGCATCGCCGAGATCTGCCGGGAGTGCGGCCTGCCGGCAAGTTCCCTCTACTGGCACTTCCAGGACAAGGACGACCTGATGTCGCAGGTCATCGCGAAGAGTTTCGACGCCTGGAACGCCGCATGGACCATCCCGGAGGACGAGGACATCCTCCAGCACCTGCCGCAGATCGCCGAACAGCTCCTGGACGCCCTGGAGAACCACCCGGAGTTCATCCGGTTGTGTCTGCCGCTGGCGCTGCAGAAGCGGTCGGACGACCCGGGTCCCCGACGGATGTACCTGGAGATGCGCGCCGACGTGATCCGTCGGCTCACCGAGATCGGCGCCACACATTTCGGGCATGTGCCGGAGTCACGCCGGGCAGCCGTCGTGACCTACATGGTGTCCGGTGTGGAGGGACTCTTCGTGGACCACGAGATGAACCCCTCGTCGAACCTGCGCGAACAGCTGGACCTGCACGCGATGGGCGTCATCTCGATCATCCTGCAGGAAGCCACGCAGCACGCCCCCTGATCCCGTGAGAACCGACGGGGCCACCGGCGCTCCCCTGATGGGCACCCCTTCCGGGGAGGTGCGTGGCTCATGGCGGAACGGCGACGTGGCCGTCTTCCGCGCCGTCCCTGTGGCCGCGCCCCACGACGGTCCCCGGGCGTTCGCCCCACCCAGGCCGGCCCCGTCGTGGTCCGGGACGCTGGACTGCGCGGACACGCGGCGACGGCGGTCCCTTCGTGCCACCCACACGGCCACCGTCACGTGCCCGGCAGGGACCGGTGACGGCCCCCACCCTGTGATGGTCTGGGTGCACGGCGGCCGGTTCGAGACCGGTCACGCCGACGAGCCCTGGTACGACGCCGCGTCGCTCGCCCGCGCCGGCTGTGTGGTGGTGGCGTTGAACTACCGGAAGCGCTTCGAGGGATTCCTCCCCCTGGACGGTGGAGACGGCAGTGACGGTGGGGACGGTGGGGACGTCCGCTTCCGTGGCGTGGAGGACCTGCTCCTTGGTCTGCGTTGGGTCAGGGACTGCATCGCCGACGTCGGCGGCGACCCCGGCCGGGTCACCCTGGCCGGACAGTCAGCCGGCGGGGCCCACGCCGCCTGGCTGCTGACCGACAGGCGTGCCGACGGGCTGTTCCACCGTGCCGTGCTGATGTCGCCCGGCGCGCCCCGGCGGGGCTGGACGTCCCGACGTCTGTCGACACGGCTGGCGTTGCGGACACCCCGGCACCCCGGCGTCGCGCAGCTGGGTGCGATGTCCCCGGAGGAGCTCACTGCGGCGTACCGGCGTTTCGCCCGGATGCACGCCACCGACTGCGCCGTCGGTGTCTTCCCCTTCGAGCCGGGGGCGATGCGGCCGGTTCCGGTGCTCGTCGGGACGATGCACGACGAGTTCGTGAGGTTCCCCGGGGTGCGTCAGGTCGACGCCGTGCTGCGCAGGACGGTGGGTGCCGTGGCGGCGGTGGCGACAGAGGCGACAGAGGCGGGCCGCACCGGGACTCCGGAGGCGTGGCTCGTGGCTCCGGCGATGGTCGCCCTGGGTGTCCCGCTGCGTTCACTGCGGTCGTGGTGCCGGTACGTCGCGTCCGCCCGGCCGGTGCACCCGTTGGGGCGCACCGTCGGCGACCGGACGATACGCCGGTGGGCGTCCGCGTTCGCCGAGGCCCTCGCGGCGGCGGGGGCACCGGTGTGGGCCTACGAGTTCCGGGGCGGCCGGTATCCCGCGCAGCACTGTGCGGAGCTTCCGCTGCTGTTCGACACACTGACGGTGGATCCGCCGGAGGTCCGGCAGGTCTGCGGGCCGGACGCGGTCGGACGTCTGGGCGGCCCGGGCGGTGTCGGTGCGGAGTTCCGTTCCACGGTGGTCGATTTCGTGCACGGCCGGTCGCCGGGATGGGAGAGGTTCCGGGCGCCGGGTCGCAGCGCCCGGGTCTTCGGCATGGCCGGGGCGCCGGACGGGCCGGACGCGCCGGACAGGCCGGACGGGCCGCAACAGACACAGGACCCGTGGCGGGCCGTACGGACGCTGCTCGGTCCGCTGTACCCGGGACGGTCACGGCGACCTGCGCAGTCCCGGGGCGGTGCCGGAGGTTAGAGTTGTCCCCATGGCTCTCACCTTTCCCGACCTAGATACCCTGCGTGCCCGCCGCACGATGAAATGGACGGCCTTCGAGCCCGATGTCCTTCCGTTGTGGGTGGCCGAGACGGATTTCGGCACCTGCCCGCCGGTCGCCGCCGCGGTGCGTGACGCGGTCGACCGGGAGTACTTCGGATATCCGGAGCTCGGGGCGGGGTCCCGCCTGCTGGCGGACGCCCTGGCGTCCTTCTCGGAGAAGCGCCACGGCTGGACGATCGACCCGGCGAATGTCACGGTCGTTCCGGACGTGGTCAAGGGCATCGTCGTCGCCGTCGACAACCTCACCGCCCCCGGGTCGACGATCGTCATCCCGCTCCCCGCCTACCCGCCGTTCCAGAAGGTCCCTGCGGCAACCCGGCGGCCGGCGACCTACGTCCCGATGGCCACCGGCGCCGACGGTGGGGCCGTCTTCGATCTCGATGCCCTGGAGCGGGCGTTCACTTCCGCGGACAACCCGAACGGCGTGGGCAGCCTGATTCTCTGCAACCCCTTCAACCCCCTGGGCAGGGCCTTCACCGCCGGGGAGCTGCGGGAGGTCACGGAGCTGGCGGCGAAGCACCACGTGAGGGTGATCTCGGACGAGATCCACGCCCCCCTGGTGTACTCCGGCCGGCACGTGCCCACCGCCACGGTGTCGGACACGGCCGCGGAGGTCACGGTGACCGTGACCGCCACCTCGAAGGGGTGGAACACCGCGGGGCTGAAGTGCGCCCAGATCATCACCACGAACCCGGAGGACTCCCGTGCGATCGCACGGTTGTCGAACCTCGTCACCGGTGAGGCGTCCACCATCGGGCTGGCGGCGGCCACCGCCGCCTACACCGACGGACTGGACTGGCTGGCCGAGGAGGTCGACTACCTCGCCGCCAACTGGGAGCACCTCAGCCGGCGCCTGCCGGAGGTGCTCCCGGGGATCCGACTACCCCGGGAGGAGGCCACGTTCCTGGCGTGGCTGGACGTGTCCGGGGTGGACCGGCTGCGTGGAGCCGACGGGACCGTCACCGCCCCCGCGGCACGGCTGCGCACCCTGGCACGGGTCGGGCTCAACGAAGGCACCGACTTCGGGCCGACCGGGGCCGGACATGTCCGGCTGAACTTCGGCACCTCCCGGGAGATCCTGGACGCCGCCCTCGACCGTATCGCCGAGGCTGACCTGCGGAGCGGGGACGCGTGCGAAGCCTGACCCGAATCGTCAGCTCCATGAAGGAGCTGTGGCCGTACTACACGATGGTCATCGTGGCGGCGACCGCCACCGTCCTGCTGTCGTTGGCCTCACCGTTCCTGATCAGCCACGCCACCGACACGATCGTGGACTCGGTGAACGGCACGGTCAGCACCGGCGCCGCCACCCGGGTGGTGGTCGGTGTGGCACTGGGACTCCTCGCCGCCGAACTCGCCCACACCGTGATCCACAACGTGGGCGGCTGGTTCGGCGACGTCATGGCGATGCGGATGCGGCAGATCCTGTCCAACCGCTACTTCGCCAAACTGCTGTCGCTGCCGCAGAGCTACTTCGACCGGCAGATCACCGGGACGATCATCTCGCGTCTGGACCGCTCCATCATGGGCCTGACACAGTTCCTCCAGGCCTTCGCGAACAACTTCTTCTCCATGGTCCTCACGGTGATCGTGGTGCTGGCGATCTCGGCGTGGTACTACTGGCCGCTGGCCCTGCTGCTGGTGATCATCTTCCCGATGTACCTGTGGCTCACCGCACTGACGAGTAAGCGGTGGATGCGGTGGGAGAAGACCAAGAACGAGCACATCGACACCGCCCAGGGACGGTTCGCCGAGGTCGTCGGCCAGGTCAAGGTGGTCAAGTCCTTCGTCTCCGAACTGCGGGAGCTGCGGCTGTTCCAGACCCACTTCGCGGAGACCGTCGACGTCACCAAGCGCCAGTCGCGGTGGTGGCACATGATGGACATCTTCCGCATGGCGGGGATGAACGTGGTGTTCTTCGCGATCTACCTCGTGCTGTTCACCCGCACGCTCAACGGCGACTTCACCATCGGCGAGCTGGTTCTGCTCGTCCAGCTGGTGGCCATGGCCAAGCAGCCGGCGACGATGATGAGCTGGATGGTCGACTCCGCCCAACGTGCGGCCGCCGGCTCGCGGGAGTACTTCGAGGCCATGGACGAGCTGGAGGAGCCGACGGCCTCCCCGGTACTGCTCTCGGCCTCGCGTGAGTACGGCCCCTCAGTGGTGGACGAGGCCGAGGTCCGTGACGCCATCCCCTCCCCGCCCGCGGCGGTGGAGGATCCGTCGCATCCCGGGGTGACACCGGTCTTCGAGTTCGACGACGTGACCTTCGGCTACGACCCCGCTGACCCGGTGATCCACCGGGTCAGCTTCGCCGCGGGACACAACGAGAAGGTCGCGCTGGTCGGCGAGTCCGGCGGCGGGAAGTCGACGCTGGTCAACCTCCTGCTGGGGCTGTACCGTCCGACAGGTGGAACACTGAAGGTCTGCGGACACGACATCCGTGAACTCTCCGCGGCCCAGCTGCGCGGCATGGTGGGTGTCGTGTTCCAGGACGCCGCGCTGTTCTCCGGGACGATCCGGGAGAACATCGCCTACGGGCGTCCTGACGCCACCGACGAGGAGATCCGGCGGGTCGCCGAGCGGGCCAACGCCGACGGCTTCATCCGGAACTTCACCGACGGCTACGACACCCTCATCGGTGAGCGCGGACTCCGACTGTCAGGCGGTCAGAAACAACGTATCGCCGTGGCACGGGCGATGCTGAAGGACGCCCCGATCCTGGTCCTCGACGAGGCCACCTCGGCCCTGGACACCCGCGCCGAGAGGGCGGTCCAGGCCGGCCTGGAGGAGCTCATGGTCGGGCGCACCACGCTGGTCATCGCCCACCGGCTCTCCACCATCGCCACGGTGGACACCATCGTGACCCTGGACTCCGGCCACGTCGACGAGATCGGCTCCCCGGCCGAACTGGCGGTCAGCGGGGGGATCTACGGCGAGCTGCTGCGGCTCACCGCGAGTTCGTCGGAGGAGGACCGTGCCCGGCTGCGCCGGTTCGGATTCCACGGCGACAGCGGCCCTGCGCTCGAGCATTCCGGAGAGTACCCCGGCGAGGTTTCGGAGGGCGAGACCTCCGGGTAGCGGCACCGGGGCGTTGCCGCCCCTTCACCGGGAGAACCCCCGTCGCCCGTGGGAAGGGCGGCGGGGGTTTTTCCGTCATGGGCGGGGCGGAGAGCCCGGTCAGTTGTCCTTGAACTTCCCGATTACCTCGTTGGCCTTGTCGGAGGCCTTGTCCTTGACGTCCTCGAACTTCTGCTTGGCATCCGACTTGACCTGGTCGGCCTTGCCCTCGTTCTTCAGGTCGTCGTTGCCGGTGGCGTCACCGGCGGCCTCCTTGGCCTGACCGGCGGCGTCCTCAGCCTTGTTCCTGATGTCGTCGAACCCTGACATGCGGATCTCCTTCACGGTGGTGTGGAAAAGGTGTGCCCCACCGACTGTAGCGACAACTCACACCACGTGCAGGGATCTATGCGTAGTCGTAGAAACCCTTGCCCGACTTGCGTCCGAGGTGGCCGGCCTGGACCATCCGGCGCAGCAGCGGCGGGCAGGCGTAGGACGGGTCACCGAACTCCTCGTGCATGACGTCTGCGATGAACGCGCAGGTGTCCAGGCCCACCATGTCGGCCAGGGTCAGCGGGCCCATGGGATGGCTGGCGCCGAGCTTCATACCGGTGTCGATGTCCTCCTTGGTGGCGACTCCCTGCTCGACCATGCGCACGGCGGACAACAGGTAGGGCACCAGGAGGAAGTTCACGATGAAGCCGGAGCGGTCCTTGGCCTGGATCGCGGTCTTGCCCAGAACCTCGGTGGCGTAGGTGCGCGCCGTCTCCACGGTGGCCTCGTCGGTGGTCAGCGCGGGGATGACCTCCACCAGGGGCAGTACGGGCACCGGGTTGAAGAAGTGCAGACCGATGATCCGGCCGGGGTTCTCGGTGGCCGAGGCGATCGCCTGGATCGGCAGCGAGGAGGTGTTGGAGCACAGCGGTGCAGCCTTGTCCTCGACGATGGCGTCGAGCTTGGCGAAGACGTCCTTCTTGATCTTCTCGTTCTCGATGATCGCCTCCATGACCAGTTCACGATCGGCGAAGTCCTCGAGCGCGGTGGTGAAGGTGAGCCGTCCCAGGGCGGCGTCGCGGTCCTCTTCGCTGAGCTTGCCGCGCTCGACGGCCTTGGCCAGGGACTTCTCGATCTTCGCCTTGCCGAAGTCCAGTGCCTCCTGCTTGGCCTCCCACACCAGGACGTCGCTTCCTGCCTTCGCCGCGACCTCGGCGATGCCGCCGCCCATCTGGCCGGCCCCGATAACGCCTACACGCTGAACCATGGTGTTCTCCTTCGCGCTCATGTTCCTGAAAGTTGGTATGCGGTTATATCTGCTTAGTGTAACGGGGGTCACCCCCGGGGACGAACGTCACCCTTCCCTATCCCCGTCGGGCAGGTCGATGTCCGCGAAGGCCCCGTAGTCGTCCGGGTCGGCCGTGCCGATATCCCCGACCACGCCGACGTCCCCGGCGACGATGATGTTGCCCGGGACGATCAGGTTCCCCTCCTCGTCGTAGATCGCCGTGGGCAGCTCGTCACCGGTCTCGTCGTACCCCGGTGCGGGCTTGCGCTCGTTCTCCTCCAACGCCTCCGGGCTGTCGGTCTTCTCCCACTGACGTGTCCTCGGCTCCGGCCGTGCGTGGTAGTCGTTGTTCATCCCCTTGAGGATCGAGTACATCATCACGAAGAACATGAGGAAGAACGGCAGTCCGATGATGATGGAGATCTCCTGCAACGCCTCGATGCCCGCCTGCGGCGACATCACCAGGATCGCCGCAGCCACCGCCCCGATGGACGCCGCCCACAGCACCCGCTGGTAGGTCGGGGTCACGTTCTCCTCCCCGACGGCGAACATGTCGGTCACCAGCGCGGCCGAGTCGATCGAGGTGACGAAGAAGATGGCGACGACGACCAGGGCGAAGCCACTGACCAGCGTGGTCCAGGGCAGGGTGTCCAGGAGGATGAACAGGGACGCCGCCGCGTCCCCCTGCTCGACGACCGGACCGGAGATGCTGCCCGGGTCCTGCCGCTCGGCGTTGAGACCGGCGAAACCGAACACCGCGAACCACACGAGGATGAACAACGCCGGCAGTGCCAGGACACCGCCGACGAACTCACGGACGGTACGGCCCTTGGAGATGCGCGCCACGAACATCCCGATGAACGGCGACCAGCAGATCGTCCACGCCCAGTAGAACACCGTCCACGTGCCCTGCCACCCGTCGACGGTGATCTCGTCGGCGTCCGACCAGAACATCAGCCTCGGGAGCCACTCCGCGTACAGGGAGGCGGTGTCCATCGTCCCCCGCAGCAGCATCAGCGTCGGCCCGGTGGCCAGGACGAAGAGCATCAGCACGACGGCCATGACGATGTTGATGTTCGAGAGATTCTTGATGCCCTTGTCCAGGCCCGCGGCGACCGACCAGCTGGCCAGCGCGACGATGGCGACGATGATCCCGACCAGGAGCAGCGTCGACCCCTCGACACCGAAGACCCGTCCGAGTCCGGACTCGATCTGCAGGGTGCCGAGCCCCAGGGAGACCGCGATACCGAAGACGGTGCCGATGATCGCCAGCGCGTCGATGAGCTTCCCGGGCCAGGCGTAGATGGCGCCGCCGAGGATCGGCGCGAAGATCGAGGAGACCCGGGGAGGGAGATTCCGCTTGTAGATGAAGTATCCCAGGGCGAGCCCCGGCAGGGCGAAGATCACCCACATGTGGATGCCGAAGTGGTACATCGTGAACCCCATGGCCTGGTTCACCGCCTCGTGGGACATCGGTTCCTCGTTCTGCATGGGGACGTTCACCGCATGGTTGATCGGCTCCGCCACCCCCCAGAACATCAGCACGCTCCCCAGCCCGCCGGCGAACAGCATCGCGAACCAGCTCGTCAGCGAGTACTCGGGTTTCTCCCCGTCCGGGCCGAGCCGCATGCGCCCGAAGTGGCTGAACGCCAGGGCCACGAGGAAGAGCAGCGCCACGGTGACGCCGGCGATGTACAGCCAGTTGAGGTTGGTCATCAGCCACCCTGAGATCACCGAGAACGTGTCCCTGGCCCGGGGCCCGAAGGCCACGCACACGGCGACGAAGATGACGATGAATCCTGCGGAGACCCCCAGGACCAGCCTGTCAGGCCCCCGCCCGGTCACCTCCTCCCCCTGGTCGCTTGTCGCCCCGGCGCCGTCGGTGGCCCCGGAACGGGCCCCAGAACGGGCCCCAGAACGGGCCGCAGATTTGTCGGTGGAGGAAGTCACGTCAGGTCCGGTTCCCCCGGGTCTTCCGGCCGAACCTGGCGCCGGCTGACCCGGTTGGTAGAGGTCAGTGGACAACAGGATCCCGAGTGTACCGAGAAAGTGCTGCCCGTGTCCCCGGACACAGGAAACCCCCGGCTCCTGACGAACCGGGGGTGTCCTGCTGACGTTTCAAGAGGAGAATGCTCAGCTGCCGTATACGAGAGTCCTTTCGCGACGACCGTCCTGGATACCACCTCACCACGTGTGGTGGCGATGTCTCCGACAGTACGGCTCCCACGTTGGAGATCCCTGACAGGCCGCTGGAATCTCTGTCCGGAAAGGGTTCAGATTCGGTTCAGGTGCTGACGGGTGCCGTCGAAGGTGTTGAACAGCACCGGAGTGCCGTTGGACAGCGTGCCCACGACGTGCCGCTTGCCGTCCCTGCCCGACACGTGCAGGGGACTGCCGGAGTCGCCGCCGATCGCCGGGATCAGTGCGGTGATCTCCTCGGTGTCGGAGTTGACCGCGAGGACCGGACCACAGGTCCTGCCCGACATCGTGCCGTCCTTGCAGACGATGCTGCCCACCAGGTTCCGGCTCACCGGCACCGGGTCCCCCAACGGCTGGTTGCCGCCACGCAGGAGGTCGTCCAGCATCGGGAAACCGGTGTCGGCGGTGCTCGACACCTGGCCGGGGTCGGGGGTCACCGACTCATCCAGGCGGAACCAGCCGAAGTCGTCGAGCCCGGCCTGGGGGTCGAACGGGTTCGCGGTGCCGCCCCTGACCACGCCGCCGGCCTGGACGTCCCCGGAGTCCGCCAGCAGACGGCCGTCCCTCGTGGAGACCTTCACCACCTGAGAGCCGAGCTCCTCCGGGTTGAGGCAGTGGCCGGCGGTGACCCCGTAGAAGGTGCCGTCGCGCTCGACGACCGAGTTCATGGTGCAGATCGACTCGCCGCCGTCGGCCGTGGTGATGATGATGCCGTCACCGGCGTGCGTCGACGTCGCTGCCGCGGCGGTCGCCGGGAGCGCCAGGGCCGAACCACCGGTCACCAGCGCGACAGCCATCGCCCCGGCGGAAAGGATCCTGGCGACGGAGCGCCGCGGACGGCCACCGGACGGTTCTGCTGTGGTGGTTCTTCTGCGCATCGTACTGTCCCTTCGCTGGGGGCCGGGAATGGTATGAGGGGATTGTATCGTGTCCGGGACACATATGCTCTCTCATCGGAAAGTACCCGTGCCGTCCTGGGCCGGTACCCTAGACCCCATGCCGCTACGCCGTCCGTCCACCCCGCCGCGCGCCCCGGAACGTCCTCCGTCGGAACGCGACCTGACCTACCCCGGCGACCTCACCGGCCTGTCCGCGTCGATCCACGACATCGACGCCCGGCCCGCGCTGCTCAGCCGGCTCCACCGGGAGGGTTTCCACCACCTCAGCCACAGCCGGGTCATCGGCCACGGCACCGCCGACCGTGACCGGGCGCTGGCCAACCTGTTCTCGGGACGGGCGCACCATCTCGCCGGCGCCCCGCTGCACCGCCACGGAACACCACTGTCACCGCAGGCGCCGCTGGTCACCGGCGACCTGGTGACGGTCACCCCGGGGCGCGGACTGCTCACTCCCCTGGACTCCCCGTGCCTGGTCCTCACCGCAGGCCCGTCGAGCCTGGTGTACGGGACACTGCCGGGCCACGTCGAGTGCGGCGAGGAGTACTTCGGCGTCGCCCTCAACGAGGACGGGACCGTCACCGCGACGGTGAGCGCCTTCTCCCGTCCCGGACGTCTGGTCACCAGCCTCGGCGGCGCGGTGGGACGTCGCATCCAGGCGCGGATGGCCACCGCCTACATCCGCGGCATGGGGGCCGCCTGACCCGGCGCGGGCGGCGGTCGGCACCCCCTGTCAGTAGCCCTTGCCGGGGTCCAGTTCCGTCGGCATCCGTTCACCGGCAAGGAACGCGGTGTAGTTCTCCACGACGGGCCCGGCCAACTGCGCGTCCATCGACGCCCTGGTGTTCGCCGAATGGGTGGTGACCGTGACGTTGTCCATGTCCCACAGCGGATGACCGTCCGGCAGCGGTTCAGGGTCGGTGACGTCCAGCCCAGCGCCACCCAGGTGGCCCGACTCCAACGCCGCGACAAGGTCGTCCGTGACCACCACCGGCCCGCGGGCGACGTTGACCACCGTGGCACCGGGCCGGAAGGATGCGAAGACCCCGGCGCCGAACAACCCCTCGGTGTCCGCTGTCAGCGGGACAGCGACCACCGTGTGGTCCGCCGCCGACACCGCGTCCGTCAACCGGTCGATCGACACGGTACGCGCCGCACCCTCCACCGGTTCCCCGGTCCTGTTGACCGCGACGACCCGCGCCCCGAACGGTGCCAGCATCTCGATGAGGTGGCGGCCGATGCCTCCCGCCCCGACCACGGCCACCGTCGCACCGTTCAACCACCGGGTGCCCTCGTCGACCTCCGGCCAGACCGACCAGCTGGCCGCCCGCGCGACCTTCTTGTGCATGTGCGTGACCGAGAGCAGCAGTGCCACCGCACTCTCGGCGACCTGACGGCCGTAGATCCCTGACGCATTGGACCAGCGCCGGTCCTCTCGCGGACCGGGGGTGATGATCCCCGCGTCCACGTAGCCCTCGATCCCCGCCTGGCAGAGCTGCACCCACGTCACCCTGTCGGGGAGCTCGGGGAAATCCTCCGGGGCGACGCCGTGGCAGACGAAGGCGTCGGCGTCGGCGAGGTCGTCGACCATGACCGCACCGGCGTCCTCCAGTGCCGCCCTCGTCTCAGGCAGCGGGAACCGGGAGGTGTAGATGTTCAGGGACTGTGCGTGTGGACTCATACCCCCCAGTCATACCTGCTGGACGGTGGTACCCGCCCGTACACCTCCGGCCCGGGCTCGGGCGCCGGTCAGCCGAGCCGCTCGCGGAGCTGGTCGAGGGTGTCGTTGAGCTGGTCCTCGATACCGGGGTCCAGGGAGGGGATCTCCGGGAGGTTGCTGGGCAGATCCTCCAGGTCCGACGGGATCTGGATGTCGCTGGGCAGCTCGAACGGCGGCGCGGCGGGGTCGTCCTGCGTCGTCTCCTCCGGCGAGGACTCCGGCGCGGGCCTGGTCGTCGACGTGGGTGCGGGCGTGCTGTCGTCGTCGCCGCCGAACACGAAGATGACGAGCACGAGGGCCAGGGCGACCAGCGCTGCGACCACCAGCAGGATCACCGCCAACGGACCACGTCGCTTCCTGCCGCCCTGGTTCCCCGGACCCTGGTCGGCACCGAACTCCGGCTGAGCGCCGTACCGCTGCCCGCCGTACGGTTCCCCGTACCCCGCCGCAGGCCCCTGCTGACCGTACCCGTCGTACTGGCTGTACTGGCCGTACTGTTCCCGGGGCTGCCGGGGCTGCTCGTAGTTCGGCCCCGCAGGAGGGATGACCTGCGTCTCGTCGGCGTTGCCGTGCCGGTACCGGGGTGGTTCCGGCGACTGCCCCGGGGCGCGACCGGACCACACCGTCGTCGGATTCTCGTCCGGCGGTACATCCCCCGGTCGGCCGAACGCCGTCGTCGGCGTCTCGTCCTCCGGACGCCCGCCGTCCCCCTGCTCGCCCCAGCGACCGTTCCGGCTCATCGCCACGTCCTTTCCATCTGGGCACCCTTCTGGACACGGTCCTCGTCACCGTGTCCGGTTCAGGAGAAGACTACCCCACCACGGCGCCGCCTACCGCGACAACGGAGCGGACCCCGGCACGGCAGGCAACGGGGGCAGGTAGGCCAGGACATCACCGGTCTGCTCCTCCGGGGAGCCGTAGGTGATCGCCGCGACGCTGAACAGCGAGCCACCCACCGACGCGCTGGCCACGACGGAGGGCCCCTCGTCCGACCAGCCCCACTTGGTGCCCGTGACGAAGGGAAGGTTGTCGGTCCCCCAGTTCTGCCGCGTACCGTCCGCGGCGACCGGCTCCGCGGTCTCCATCCAGTGCAGGATCGGCGACGACGGGTCCCTGAGCTGCTTGGCCCTCAGGAAGGAGGCGGCATCGGCCGCCGAGGTCTTCGAGTAGCCCCAGTTCGCGTTTCCCCGGGTCGCGGTCAACCCGTACTCCCGGGCGGTCGCGTCGATGCTGTTGGGGTACTTGGCGTACAGCTCGGCAGCCGCCGCGTCATCACTGGCACGCACGGCACGTTCGGCCAGTGCACGGTCGGAGGCGGAACCGTCACCGTGCCGCAGGGCGTAGTCGACGATGTACAGCTTCACGATCGACAGACCCGGACGGGTCTCCCCCGCATTGGCGGTCCCACCGTTGTAGACCGGCGACTTCACGGCGACGGACGTACGGGTGTTGACCGACGGCAGGACCGGGTCAGCGCCCGCCGGGGCCGCGACGACGGCTCCGCCACCTGCGGCCAGCGCACCGGCCAGCGCGAGGAGGCAGGCCCTGCGTGCGGGTCGCCGGGAACGTCGGTGGCTGCTGCTCATGCGTCTCTCCTTGTTCGGTGGTCCACGCCGCCGTGACCCCCGCCCGGGGGTCGGTCCGGGGCACGTCAGATACGGTCCGGGGCGTCCAGGCACCCCATGTTATCCCTAGCGGAGGTCGCCCGTGTACCAGCCCGCAGGTATGACCCACTATGCTCGATGTCGAGTACACACGGGAGGACGTGACCACCTCCTGCTGATCCACTGCTGACTCACTCAGGAGAGACGAGATGACCCGCACCCGCCGGACCACTGCCCTGCTCGCTGCCGCTGTTCTGGCACTGGGGGCCACCGCCTGCCAGCCGCCGAGCGAGAACGACAGCGAACGGACCGCCCCGTCCACCGAAGTCACCCCGGACAGCGGATTCGAAGGCGCCGGCGTTCCGACGACCTCCGCCCCCGCCAGCGAGTCCGGTGAGCCCACCGAGGCCGGCACCGTCGCAGGCACCGAGGGGGCCCCGGACACCGTGGGCGACACCGAGCCCTACGCCCCGGGCGCCCAGACCGCCCCGGTCTCGTAGACACGCCCTCCGCCGCCTTCAGCGGCAGCTTCAGCAGGTCGTTGGGCGAGTCCGCCCCGGGTCCCGTCCGTGTCGCCGACACTGACGACGTCCCCTCGATCCGCGACCTCGAACGACGTGCCGGTGAACCCTTCCGCTCCGTGGGACTCGACGTGGTGGCCGAAGATGAACCACCGGGGGTCGTCGAGCTCACCGACGCCGTCACCGCCCGGCGGGTCCTGGTCGTCGATGACGCGTCCGGCCCGGCGCAACTCGCCGCATGGCTGTGGGTGGGCACCGCCGACGGCGACCTGCTGATCGAACAGGTGTCGGTGGATCCGGCACACCGGGGTCGTCGGCTGGGGGCCGCGTTGGTCTCCCTGGCGGTGGACCATGCCCGGCACCGGGGCTTCCCCGCGGTGTCGCTGACCTCCTACACCGACGTGCCGTGGAACGGACCGTGGTACCGCCGGCTCGGCTTCCGGCCGGTCGCGGAAGACGCCCTCGGCCCGGAGCTCGCCGCCGTCCGCGCCGCAGAGCGGGCGGCGGGGCTGGACGTCGCGCCGCGCAGCGCCTACCGCCGGGAGACCTGAGCCGGCAGGGTCACCCGCCCCGGACGACGGCGAGCGGGATGTCCTTCTCTTGCGCCCACGCGGACCAGTGTCCGACCGGTTCGGCGGCGAAGAAGTCCGTCAGCGCCTCGGCGGTGACCTCGAACGGCGAGTCCAGTCCCAGCTCAGCCGCCAGCGCCACGGCGAAATGGGGTTCGATGGCTGCGAGGGCCACGTGGCCGTCGCGGGCCGGGTACAGGCCGTAGAGCGGCATCCCGCCCCCGAGCGGGGTACCGGGCCCGGACAGCCCGAACCGTCGGGACGCGGCGAAATCATCGACGACCTCGGCCAGCCCGACCTCCGCGTACGTTCCTTCACCGGTGTTCCGGGCACGGAACAGCGCGGCGACCCCGTCAGCGACGGCACGTTCGGCACCACCCAGGTCAGCCAACGGCAGGGTGGGCATCACCGGCCCGTCCCCGGTGGTGGCGATCGTCCCGGCCTGCGCCTGGTAGGTCAGGTCGTGCCCCGGGGTGTCCGCACCGTCTCCGGCACTGCCGACGATCGCCACCTGTGACAGTCGCGGGTACTTCCCGTGCAGTGTGTGCCAGTCCAGACCCAGGCGGGACAGTGCCCGCGGGCGGTGGGAGGTGAGCAGCAGGTCGGCCTCGTCGAGATGGCCGTGCAGTTCACGCTGCCCCTCCCCGGTCTTCAGGTCGAGGGTCACCCTGCGCTGGCCGTGGGTGAAGTACTCGTAGTAGTCGGGCGCCGCCAACGCCAGCGGATCACCGGAGGGCGGCTCCACCTTCGTCACGGACGCGCCCAGGAG
This sequence comes from Corynebacterium sp., assembly GCF_022712195.1. Lineage (GTDB taxonomy): Bacteria > Actinomycetota > Actinomycetes > Mycobacteriales > Mycobacteriaceae > Corynebacterium. Next base: position 61,109 of record NZ_JALAGY010000039.1, read on the forward strand.
GCGGAGCCGACGCGCCGCGGCCGGGCCGGGAAGATTCACGGCCAGGGAGACGACGGTGACTCCGGTGAGAGGATGGTTCATGGACGCGATCCTAACGTCCCACGACTCACGCCACCGACGGTTCCGGAAGAAGCATCGACCCGGCCATCGCCACCAGGAAGCCCAGAATGATGACCGCCGCCACGGTCTTCCACCGGCGCAACGGCAGCACGGGCAGCTCCTCGGGAGGGGCGAACACCGCCTGCTCGTCCTTGGCGAGAAGCTCCCAGTTGGCCCGGTACTCCTGGTGGGCACGCGCCCACTCGGAGAGGGTCCGGGCGTCCCTGCGGTTGCAGAGGATCCAGTAGATGCCGGGGGCGAACATCATCGTTCCGAGGCCGGTGCTCAGCAACGCGTCGGCAAGTACGTCCTGGCTCTCCGGGGCCAGCACGGTCAGCACCATCAGAACGCCCAGGACCACCCCGGTCCAGGCACTGATCCTCTTGAGCACGGTCGGACGGTACTTCCTCAGCCGTTCCCGCGGGTCCAACGCGGTGGTGCCGATATAGGACGCGACGTCCTCGGGCACTCCCCCGCCCGGACGACTGTAGGGGTTGTGCGCTGAATATCGGCTGTCTCGGTCCACGACGGTGTCCTCCTCGAACGGTGATGTCTCTCCGAGCCTACGACACGGTCCGGACACGGTCCGGACTCGGAACGGACACGAATCGAACACCGAACGGACACGGCTCCCCCGGCCTGCCCTGTAGCACGGCCGACCCCCGGTCTGCGGTGGAACACCTGTTCGACCGGGGTACCTGCCGGGTCTATACGGGCCGTCCTGCCACCGATAGTATGTTCACCATGAGCACCCTCACCTCCCTCCTGTCCGAGAACCGGATAGCCCTCGACGTCGACGTGGACGACTGGACATCAGCCGTGACCTGCGCCGGAAAGCTCCTGGAGGACACCGGTTCGGTCGACCACGCCTACACGCAGGCGATGGTGGACTCCGTGGTGGACAACGGCCCCTACATCGTCGTCGCCCCCGGTTTCGCCTTCGCCCACGCCCGACCCAGCGAGGCGGTGCACGAGACCGCGATGAGCTGGGTCCGCCTGTCCCGCCCCGTGGAGTTCGGGCACGGGAAGAACGACCCCGTCGACCTGGTGGTGGCTCTCGCCGCGACGGACGCGACCACCCACACCCGGGCGATGGCGCAGCTCGCCAAGGTCATCGGCAAGCCGGCGACCCGTCGGCGGCTCGACACCGCCGGGAGCCCGGCGGAGATCCTCGGCATCCTCGACGGCCGGGACGACGGCGACGGGACGGCCGCCGCCCCGTCCTCCGCCGCCTCGTCCGACGGTGGCCGCTACCCTGGCGGGAACTCACGGAACCATATCCTCACGGTGTGCGGCAACGGGCTGGGTACGAGCCTGTTCCTGAAGAACACCACCGAGGACGTCCTGAAGCGGTGGGGGTGGGATGCACTGGTCTCCGTGGAGGCCACAGACACCATCTCAGCGAAGGGCAAGGCGAAGGACGCGGACTTCATCCTCACCTCCGGCGAGATCGCCAAGACCCTGGGAGACCCCGGTGTCCCGGTCTACGTCGTGGAGAACTTCACCAGCACCCGCGACGTCGATGCGGCGCTGCGCGCCCTGTACGCACTGTAAAGGAGAGACATCATGGACTGGTTGCTCGCCGTCCCGCAGTTCCTCGTCAACGAGATCCTCGCCGTCCCGGCGTTCCTCATCGGTATCTTCACCGCCATCGGCCTGGTCGCCATGCGCCGCAGTGTCGGTCAGGTCGCCGGCGGCGCGATCAAGGCGATCCTGGGTTTCCTGCTCATCGGTGCCGGCGCCACCCTGGTCACCGCCTCTCTCGACCCGCTCGGGGTGATGATCGAGGGAGCGACCGGCATGCACGGTGTGGTTCCCACCAACGAGGCCATCGCCGGCATCGCCCAGGAGGAGTTCGGTTCCCAGGTCGCCTGGCTGATGATCCTCGGTTACGTGGTCAGTCTCCTGTTCGCGCGCTTCACGCCGTTGCGCTACGTCTTCCTCACCGGCCACCACGTGCTGTTCATGGCCACGATGATCACCATCATCCTGGTCACCGCCGACTACGCGGGCTGGATCGTCGTCGGGCTGGGCGCCGTCCTCCTCGGCGTGCTCATGGTCTCCCTGCCGGCGCTGGCGCACCCGTGGACCCGGAAGGTCACCGGTGACGACTCCGTGGCCATCGGGCACTTCGGCACCGCCGGATACATCGCCGCCGGCGCGGTCGGCAAGGCGGTCGGCGGGAAGGGCGCCAAGGCGTCCGCCTCCACCGAGGACGTCAAGGTTCCCGAGGGACTCCGGTTCCTGCGCGACTCCATGGTCGCCACCGCCCTGTCCATGGTGCTGATGTACCTGGTCCTGGCGATCCTGTACGTGGCCCGTGCCGGCCAGGACGAGGCCTTCACCGCCTTCGGCGAGGACTCCGTCGCCACGGACCTGGGCAACTACCTGATGCAGGCGGTCACCCAGGGGCTGCAGTTCGGGGTGGCGGTGGCCGTCATCCTCTTCGGTGTCCGCACCATCCTGGGCGAACTCGTCCCCGCGTTCCAGGGCATCGCCGCCAAGGTCGTCCCGGGCGCGATCCCCGCACTGGACGCCCCGATCGTGTTCCCCTACGCCCAGAACGCCGTGCTGATCGGCTTCATCTCCAGTTTCTCCGGCGGACTGGTGGCCCTGGTCGTCCTGTCGACCTGGCTGAACCCCGCCTTCGGCGCCGCCCTGATCCTGCCGGGGCTGGTGCCCCACTTCTTCACCGGTGGTGCCGCCGGTGTGTACGGCAACGCCACAGGTGGACGTCGGGGTGCCGTCGCCGGCGCCTTCGCCAACGGCGTGATCATCACGATCCTGCCCGCCTTCCTCATCAACGTACTCGGCGACCTCTCCGGGGAGAACACCACCTTCGGCGACGCGGACTTCGGATGGTTCGGCCTGCTCATCGGAAACGCCCCCGCGGGTGTGTGGGGCCTGGTGGTCATCCTGCTCGTGGCCGCAGCCGTCCTCACCGGTGCACTGGTCGTCCAGAAGAAGCTGGTCGACGGCCGCTGGGACGCCGCCCCGGGACGTTCCGGCGGCAGCTGGGTGGGGGACGGCGCGCCCGACTCCACCGGTCCCGCCGACTCTGCCGACACCGCCGACTCTGCCGATGCCGCCGGCCTCGCGGCGGCCACCGCGACGTCCTACCCCAGGGTCGCCCCGCCCAAGGGTGCACCAGTCC